>NZ_AYSV01000009.1 GCF_000506865.1 Pelistega indica | reverse complement strand
TCTGTGCTAATGGCACCATTTTACCGCTTGAACAGGGATATTGGCTTGGTTCAAGGCTTCTGTCCAACCCTTCTAAACTGCTTGTTAACGCGAACGCACTAATACAGCCACCGTTCTTTTCTTTCTCAGACGCTTTATTTTGCTCCAATACATTTTGCACCAACGCTACGGCTTTATACACCGCCTGCTTTAATGCTTGTTCTTTACCTTCATCTCCACTTTGTTTGGTGAAGTTAAATGGATAATACTGAACTGCATTTGCCTCCTTTGCGGGTTTAAAGGGATGTGAATCCGTATAGCTAATTGCCCCTAGCGATGGCTGATTGTCAGAGGGGAACACCTGTTTAAACATATGATTCACCCAATCCACTACACCAGCATCTGAGCGGAAATTTTCTTTTAAGTGCAGTAAGTCCATCACCACATTACCCAATACTACTTGTTTTTCTGCCTCAGGAAGTCCTGTATTTTTGGCGGCTTTTTCAGCTAATGTCAGAAATAAACTCACTTCCGCATTGCGAAAACGATAGATGGATTGCATGGGATCGCCAACTAAAAATAAGGTACGACCATCACCCACAGACCATCCTGAAGTAATGAGATCTAATAACTCTTTTTGTGCAAAACTTGTATCTTGAAATTCATCAATCAGAATATGCTTTAAATCTGCATCGATTTTTAATAACATCTCTGTTGGAGCTTCTTGGCTACCTAACGCACGCAACGCGCGTTGTGAGATTTCTGTAAAATCAACCACCCCTTCCTCTTGAAATACTTTTTGCAAGTTATGTTCACATTGCAATAAGCACTCAAAAAAATGTTGGAATAAGGTAATATTTTCAGCATCAATTAATTGTGTTGGCAAGCTTTTAACATCACTGATTACATCGACCAAACGCTCGTCTAAAGTTTCAAACCACTCTACCAAGCCCTTTTTAAACGGAGCTGTCGGTGCGATACCACTTGTAACCCTCAAATCTCTCCGAATAGGTCCCTTATCCGTCGCCAAGAAAAAGCATAATGCCTGCCATTTTTCGATATCGTCAATGCTATGCGTAAACGGCTCTCCAGACCATTGCTTAAAAATTTTTAATGGATTCTCTTTTGGATCTTTACCTTTATCCAGTAAATATTGATGTAGGGTCTGAGCCGCCTCAGGCAAAATAGGCGATAAATAAGAAAACCACCCCACTGGTAGCAAGGTATCTAAGCGCTTGAGATTTTGCTCAATAATATTGTTAAGCGTCTCCATCATCTTTGTTAACGCTAGTGCTGGTTCTTGTGCTAATGATATCCAACCTTGCCGTTTATCTAACATCAGAACTAATAAAGAATGGAATTTTTCCACCTCTACATCAAGATGGGATAACACCACACGCACATTCTCTTGAGAATCTAATTGTGAAAATGTTTTTTGTACCGCTTTTCGATGCAATGACTCTGCCGACTCTTGAGGACTTAACCCTGCCCCGGCACCAGATAAGCTCGGTGTCATTCTGACTAAGGATTGAGCAAAAGAGTCTATCGTCTGAATACGTAAACGGCTTGGATTATCTAGCAAAGACCAATTAAGCTCACTATCTCTCTGTAACACAGCCAATGCTTTTTCTCTTGAGTCTTGTTGGTGTTCAGGTACAGGCTGTTCATTTGATCGCGCTTGTTCTAGCTTTTTCATCACACGATCTTTCATCTCAGCCGCTGCCTTACGCGTAAAGGTAATTGCCAAAATATCTTCGGGTCTATTGACAATCGCTAATAAGGACAAAATTCTATCCGTCAATAATTCCGTTTTCCCCGATCCTGCTGGTGCTTGCACAATATAAGAATGATGAGGATTAACCGCTTGCCTCCGTGCGATATGGTCAGTCGCTTGCTTCGTCATATTATTCCTCCTCTGTCTCATGTAATCTTAAAAATGGCAACACATTACAATGCCTCATATCATCGACGTCCAAGTAGCGATTTTTAGCCTCACCTCTTGCTATTTCTTGGAATAACAACAATAACGTAGACTGCCATTTGTCTGTGATTTCTATCCACTGCTCAGCGTTAATCAATGCTCTGTCATTTTGATTATGAGCATAAAGATTTTGCCAGAGGCCCACATAATATTCTTTTTGCCGAGAGAGACTACTAAATGCCACCCCATCTACATCAGCCGCAGGAGCAATCTTTAACAGCGATGCATATAAAGGTAATTGCAGATTTTTTAAGCGCTCACGATCCAACCAGTGCTTTTTGTATTCTGACGCAGATTCCAAACTTCCTGTTTTGTAATCAATAAAAATCAAATGCTCTTTCTCATTTTCATCAATACGATCCACTTTGAAGGTAAAGTGCAATCCCTCTTCTTCCAACATATAACGTCTTTCCGTTTCCCTAATCTTAAATGGCAAACGCTTTTCGGCATCATAGTCAATTAATTGCAAGACAAGATCACGAGCACGCTCTATCGTTAATGCTCTTAATGTCGGAGAGCTTAGATGTGATAATTCTGTCTGACCTGCCGTCTCTAAGGCTTGCTGTAACTGCTGAGTAACCCATTCTTTATCTTGAAGCTTACTTTGGTGACACCCTGTAAAATAAAACAACTCCATCACCTTATGTAAAAAATTACCTTTTACTAGAGATGTCAATTCAGTCTCAGGATAATCAGGTAGCGTTTCTAGCTGTAACCGCAGCACAGCATATGCCCATAGTGGATTGATGGATTGCTTCTCTAAGGTGTGATATCCACCCTCAACATGCCCTTGCATCGGCAAGCCACAATCATCTATTATTTTTTCTAACACAACGTCTTGAGCAGACTTAATATGCTGTATTGGCAAGTTTTTTTTGTGTCGCTAGATAAGGGCTTAAAAAACTACTGTGACGTAAAATTTCTTCACCTTTGAGACTCGGATAACTAAATACGACTAAGGGTGCACTATGCAATATCGCCTCAAAAACTTGTGTTGCCCATGCCATTTCACTTTCTGGCGTTGCATGCATCACATGTGCTCTACGCTGACTGCGTATAGGCAAATAGGGATTAGGATTGGAAATTTGAGGTAGCACATTATCCGTTAACCCCGATACCCACACAGCATCCCATTGCCCTCCCTCTATTTCATATAACCCCACGATATCGAGTACGACATTAGCTGGGCGCTGTCCTTGGAACATAGTTTGCCCAAGGTGTTGCTCAAATAACGATAAGGCTTCATCTGCACCCAACGCAGGTAGCATTTCATCTAACACAGAAAAGGCTTTCATCGCTTGTTCAAATGCCTGACAAAGCTGATAATTAATACTATTTAATGAGAAACCACTCGGAAAAGAAAAGGATTTTAAGGTCTCTTGATACACCTGCACCCACTCTGCACAGGTTCTTTTTTTCATAGACCATGTATCGATACTCGTTTGAAAAGCCTGAGCATGACTAGGATGAATTTTTGATAACTCATCAGAAAAAGCGTTGTACGATAATTTTACCGATGTACCAGAACGCAAGGTACAATCCCACATTGCCAACCGTTCACGATAATACGAGTCAAACGCAAACTCTGCATTTAACAAAGCATTACCCACATCCGCCAGCACCACTGCACCTTGTTGAAAACGTACTAATAGTCGGAACCACGCTAGCACAGAACGTACCAATCCCCATTCACTTAACGGTCGCCCTACCGCTATATGCCACTGCTGATCCAATACCGTATCCTTAAACATCAGCGTGAGCAAGCGCCGAAGTTGCGGGGCGGAATGCTGTAAGTCTGGCACGACTAAAGCGACTTTATGCGTAGGATTGCGTTGAATATACTGTGCTGCCCACATCAATGCTGATAACATTTCTTGATACGAATCCTCGGCACGATATACCTCTATCGATTGAGCCTTTTCACGATGTAATACTAATTGATAAACCTTGCTTCCATTAGCAATACACACTTCGAGCAGACGCTGTTGATACGCACTTAAACTATAAAAACCTAACAATACAATATGTGCAGGTGCTTTTAATTTACCCTCTTGAATCGCTTGCTGCAGCTGTGTTGCCAAAACAGGCGTATCCCACGCAGGCAATGCCGCCAATAACTGTTGATATTGCTGACGCCATTCACAAAACGCTGTATATTCAGGATTGACCTCATCCGCCCTAACCTCAATCCCCCATTCTGTCTCCAAACTATGTGCCTGATTCAAGGAGACCGCTGCCGCTGCCATATTCACCAAAGGCTCATCACTATTTTTTAATGCCGTTTGTAATGCTTGTCGCCAATACCATTGCTGTGCCATCTCATTAAGCACAATAGGCATCTCCACTTGCTGAAAATTTAACGTCGTTGCTAACTGCTGAAACCATGCTTTATAAGGCATAATCGTAGGTAGACTAATCACCTTCACATCAGCCGCCCGCTGTTGCAATAACAGCTTTTTCATAAACATCGCTAGACGATTATTAGCGGTAATAAGGGTTGTCTGCGTGGGAGGTAATGACGATAACTCAGTAAGAGATAAGGGCGTAAAAACAGTCATAATCGGTCAACATAGTTACAATTGATACGATTATAAATGAGATTTGAAAAAGATAACTAACGCTAGGATAGTTATTGCCATTAGATGAAAATATTACGCAGCACATCTTTTAAAGCCTCTTGTTTTGTCTAATAGTTACGTAATTTTATTGTTTCATTGTGAGAATAAATACTCAAAAACAAAAAATAACTCTTAGACAACAATATTCTGATAGAATATTTTATCTATCATTAATATAAAGACTTATAAAAAACGTTCTTCCTTTAACAAGCTCTGTCATTCATCACATAATCTTCCTCTACGGATATTTTTGTCTAATTGTCAGTCAGTACTATTCACTTTAGCATAAATAAATAATTTTTTATTCTTTGTTATCCAATAGAAACTCACACTTATGACTGACAAAATACCTTCATCTTCTTTAGATAATTCTCTATTTACAACCACGAGTAAGACAACATCAACTACTCAAATTATCACACCCAATACATCAGAAAATATCACTACACCTATTCCCTCTCTACCGCCTATCCTTAGTCTTAAAACGGATTGGGTCTTTAAATGGATGTTCGGTCAAGAAAAACACAAGCCTTTGTTGATTGACCTCCTCAATGCCATTCTGCAAGGCAAAGAGCCGCCCATTATCGACCTGACCTTTAACAATACCGAACAAATCGGTGAGCAATTAGACAATCGTAATGTTATCTTTGATATCTATTGCACCACCAGCGATAACACACATCTGATCATCGAAATGCAAAATATCAAGCAGCCACACTATATTGACCGTGCCCTTGCCTATGGGATAACGTCCATGAATAAGCAACTCAATACTCAGAGCAATTGGCATAAGCCACTTGAGCCAGTCTATGTGATTTCATTTGTTAACTTTATCTATTTTGAGAAAGACAGCTTTATTAGTCATGCCAGACTGAATGATTTAGATACAGGAACGGCTATTAGCTCAAAACTCAATCTTATTTTTCTGGAACTCCCAAAAATTAAAAAAAAATCAGTTAGACTATCAGCATAGTCGCCTAGATGCTTGGCTTTATCTTATTAACTACCTCGGAGAAATAGAGACCATGCCTGAATCACTAACGCTTGATAAGACCTTTAGAGAAATCTTTCAAAAAGCCAATACTGCTCAAATGACGGCGCAAGAGTTTGAGGACTTTATTCGCCGTAATAAATACCATTGGAATCACCTTATTGCATTAGATGAACGCTATACAAGTGGAATGGCTGAAGGTAAACTTGAAGGCTTAACTCAAGTAGCGAAGAGCCTCAAAACAGAGGGGATGGACATAACACTTATCCAAAAAGTCACCGGACTTTCTGCAGAAAAAATTAAGCAGCTCTAAAATATCTCGTATGAACAACTACATACATAATTATGGTTAAATCTCATTAGATGACATTTAAAAATTACTCATATCCCTTAAATGAGTGGTATTTCATCATAAATTCGTTTAATATTACATCAAAAAATTAGCACTACTAATACTATTACTTTTTGTGCATAAGAAATATAAAGAGCAAAAAAGCTTCAAACCATATTTTTAATCTTTTTCAAATGACTATTGGGGAATAGCCATGTTTTTTTATGGGAAAAAAAACCTTTCGCCTTCAACTACTCCATTATTGGCAAATAAAATCGCCCATAATTTAAATACCCTCAATAGTTACTCTCTCATACCACCTATTCTTATACTATGTCTCGTAATAGGTGTTCTATTTCACTACCACGCTTTTCACCAGTAAAATATGCTGAGCTTCAAAAACCTATTTTCTTGTATTTAAATGCAAAGCTCTCCCAATTTCCTCAGTTGCAATATAACTTAACGCAGCTAGGTAATGTGTTAATTGCTTTCTCTCTATTAAGTCTGGTGCTTGTGTATTTACCTAAAATATGGGAGGCTCTAGCATCAGCTTCAATTTGCTCTGCAATTTTATCTAACGGTCTGAAACGCCTTTTCGAGATGCCACGACCTGCACAAATGTTTAGTCAAGAAGAGTTTGTTGTTATTGGCGAAGTCTATAAAGGTTTTAATAGCCTACCCTCTGGACACTCAATAACTATAGCGACAACATTATTTGTATTGGTATTTGCTCTTCGCCCTAAAAACCTTACCAATAAACTTACGTGGTTTATTATATTTATCATCATTGGGCTAGGTTTAGCACTATCAAGAGTTGCAATAGGAGCTCATTATCCTCTTGATGTCTTGATCGGCTGTACGATTGGCTATTTTTGTGCGGCCCTTGGGATTTTGACCAATCAAAAATATCATATATGGTCATGGATAGCTAATCCAAAATATTATCCTTTCTTTATTATTTTATTCACTGGTAGTGCTATTGCATTAATAAAAAAAATGATCAGTAACCCCTTAGCTGTTTATTATATCGCGCTAATATGTCTGCTAATTTCCTTAAGCACTCTGATCAAATCTTATGCGCTATACATTAAACATCAATATAGGTCTAAGAGTCAGATAATATTATCCAACTCTTAGTCTCAAGATAAAAATATTAACTACCAAATAACTCAGACGCTTGTTTACGTAATTCAAATTTCTGAATTTTACCAGTCGCTGTTTTGTGTAACTCGCCAAAAACAACCTTTTTAGGTGCTTTGAATTTTGCCATATGTTCACGGCAGTATTCAATGATTTCCTCTTCCGTCACTGGAGGGGCATCATCTTTAAGCTCAATAAACGCGACAGGTACTTCACCCCACTTTTCATCATTTAGGGCAACGACGGCACAAGTAGCCACACCAGGGAATTTATAGATAACATCTTCAACTTCCAGTGAAGAAATATTTTCCCCACCCGAAATAATAATATCTTTTGAACGATCTTTAATTTGGACATAGCCATCAGGATATTTTACCGCCAAATCACCTGTATGGTACCATCCCCCCGCAAATGACTCATCCGTCGTTTTTTTATTTTTCAAATATCCTTTCATGACAATATTGCCACGGAACATAATTTCACCAAACGTTTGACCGTCAGCTTTAACAGGCTCCATCGTAACAGGATCTAGTACATCCACATCACCTTGTAAATGATAACGTACACCTTGACGTGCTTTTAAGGCAGCTCTTTCTGATACAGGCAAGTCAGCCCATTCTTCTTGTTCAGCACATACCGCTGAAGGACCGTAAACTTCCGTTAATCCATATACATGGCTAATATCAAATCCCATTTTTTCCATATTTGCCAAAATAGCTTCTGGCGGAGCAGCTCCAGCCACTTGACCTTTAACTTGGTGATTAATACCAGCTTTCAACGCCTCTGGTGCATTCGCTAATGCCGCGTGTACCACAGGTGCTGCACAATAATGTGTCACATGATGTTGGCGAATTAAATCAAAACATAGTTTAGGTTCAAACTTTCTTAAGCATACATTAACCCCAGCACGTGCTGCAATTGCCCATGCCATGCACCAACCATTACAATGAAATAATGGCAATGTCCATAAATAATTAGGGAACTTAGGCATATCCCACTCAAGAATTTGTGAAATAGCATTTAACGCAGCCCCTCGGTGATGATACACAACTCCCTTAGGATTGCCCGTGGTGCCAGACGTATAGTTAAGTGCAATCGCATCCCATTCATTTTCTGGCATCACCCAATTCGTTAAATCCTGCGCTTCATTCAATAAATCTTCGTAAGTGATATCAGAGAAATCTTCGACATCTGTCGGACCTAGATTATCGTTTACTTGAATAATTGTCAGATTAGGACATGCTTTTTTTATCTGAGGAATATGGGGAGCAAATTCACTATCTGCAAGTAAAATTTCAGCTTCTCCATGCTGTAAACAAAAAATTAACGCTTCTGTATCTAATCGTACATTTAGCGAACAAAGCACGCCACCAGACATAGGCACACCAAAGTGTGCCTCAACCATGGCGGGAGTATTATATAGAAGTACAGCAACTGTAGAATTACGCTTGATGCCTCGTTGTCTTAGTGCCGCAGCTAATTGACGACAACGATCATAAGTTTGTCTCCATGTCTGACGCAAATCACCATGTACAATCGCTTGTCGATGACCATATACCTCTGCCGCACGACGAATAAAATCCACAGGCGTAAGAGGAATAAAATTTGCCGCATTTTGCGTTAAATCAGTATCAAAGTCTGCCATATAACCCTCCTTATAGAAAGATATTCGATAAATTAAAAAGAAAATAAAAGAGCGAATATTTTTTAATCATACTGGTAAATTACAATAAGTCTTTAATAAAAATCAAAGAATCTTCTTAACCTATGGAAATCCCTAGTAATAATAATCTGGTAAAATAGAGCTCGTTTTTCAGACTCACCTCTTATGAATACCGAGCAAATCAAATTATTACGTGATGGCGCCAAACAAGCTGAAACTGACCGCAGCTGGTCTTCTTATAATAAATTTTTAGCTTTGGTCAATCCCCAAGATATTATGACCTTGTGTGATGAACTCCTCACCTTGCGTGCGGGACAATCAAAAACACCAAGTATTCGTCCGTCAAAATTAGCACTAGAGCAATTGCTTAATGCTGAAGTAATGGTGCCGTCCTGTGACAAAATAAAAAATGGCTACGCTATACGTTATGCAGGCTTTACTGTGGATGAACAAAAAACAGGACCTGACGAGGGTTTATTGTGGAGTGCTCAGGAACTTTATATTCACCATCTACGTCAAACTGGTGAATTGAATGACTTTATTAAGCAATTAGAGAGCCAAGCAGTCATTCCTACCTGGCAACTAACAGTTGAAGTTGGCAAACGAAAAAACTATGAAGGAACATTAATTTTTCGCTATATTCGCGAGGATCACGCCACTTATCAACAACTAAGCTTTTTGTAATGCTACTGGTCGTTTTTTGGGTGCTTTAACTCTCATTTTCCACCAAAATAAAAATATAACGAGCAATAATACACCGCCATTAACAGACACTAATCCTGTCCATAGACCAATCTTTCCTGCGGCAATCCAACCTCGCATCATATTGAGAATGTTCATATATAACAGCCCAACAATAGCTGCTACAATGACGTTCCCCGATTTACCTAGACGAGGATTAACAGCTCCTAATGGAATAGCTAATAAGGCTAAGTTTAATGCTGCTAAAGGTAAGGAAAAACGCCACATTAATTGTGAGTCACTTTTTTTATTATTATCTGCAATAAGCTTCTCCAACGGTCTTGCCTTGAGTTGGTTTAAAGAGCTGGCTCTAATCTGGCTCTCAGACATTTTTTTCTTCATTTTCAATACGCATTTTCAAATGATCAAACGTGGATATTTTGAACTCTGGTGAATTCAACGTCGCATCATAACGACTCCCTTTTTCCAACTCAATAAAACGTTCACCCGTCTCTTCATTTCGACTAAACTTGGCATGATCTGCATTAATAATACTAATCACACCCTTTTTAGTCATATCACGAGCAAATACCTTACCCGTTTCATAATCAGGATTAGAAGACGGTTCTATAAAGAATACTTTCTGACCTTGAGCTGTTTCCAAGAATTGTCCCATCGTCACTTTAGACAAATCTGAACGTTGTGCATAGCGCTGGCGATATTCTTCAATTTGGCGATATGCCCAAGGAGAACTCACCACTGTCAAAATAGCAATTAAAATGGCGACTGGTAGCCCTACTCTTAACACTGGGCGAATCCAATTTAATAACGAAATACCACTAGAAAACCATACAAACATTTCTTGTTCACGGTAATTTCTAGAAATAGTCGTTAAAATAGCAATAAATAGTGAAACAATAAGGATAATGGGCAATGCCGTAATACTTGAAAAGGCAGAAATAGCAACAACAATATCCGCACCGATAATGCCTTCAGCTGCTTGTCCAAGTAGTCTCACCAACAAAACACTAAGCCATACGACAATCAATGTTGAAAAAACAACACCCGCATGACTTAGTATTTCAGCAACAACTGAGCGTTTGAATAGCGACATAATTAAACTTGGGTAATAATACTATTATCTAAATAAAGAGGTTTTAAAATGCAATTTACCACACAATCCAATCGTACTTTTGAACAAATAAAAACTCCTGCTCTTTTTGTAGGGGTTTATGAAGATGGTCTTTTAGGCGACGTTGCCGCACAACTTGATACAGCGGGTAAAATCAAAAAAATTCTTGCCAAAGAGTTCAAAGCAAAAATAGGTCAACTACTAGTCTTAAGAGAGTTAGACAATATCGCTGCAGAGCGCGTTGTTCTCGTTGGTCTTGGTAAAAAAGACCATTATAACGCGAATAATCTAATGAAAGCACAAGCTGCTATCGTCGAGTATTTAAAAGAAAGTAGTCTATCAGAAGGGGTAATTACTTTCTTATCAGAAAATCAAACAATTAACTCATTGGAGGCTGCTCGTTTTGCAGCACGTGCAGCAACGTTAGCTACCTATGAGTACACAGCAACGTTTAGTGATAAGCTAACTGCTTTTGCGATTAAAAAATTAGTTTTCACGACTAATAAAGATACTGATAAAGATGTAGCCTTAGGTTTAGCGCAAGGGCAAGCTATTGCTAACGGTATGAACCTTACCCGAGAATTAGGTAATTTACCCTCAAATATTTGTACGCCAACCTATTTAGGCCAACAAGCAAAAGCATTGGCAAAAAACTATAAAACAGTATCTGCTGAAGTGTTAGAGAAAAAACAAATAGAAGCACTAAAAATGGGCTCTTTCTTATCAGTAGCTGCTGGTTCAAATCAAGATCCTCGCTTTATCGTATTGCAATATCAACCAGAGTCTAAAAAACACGCTAAACAAAAACCTATCGTACTTGTTGGTAAAGGCGTAACCTTTGATACAGGTGGTATTTCATTAAAACCTGGTTTAAACATGGATGAAATGAAATATGATATGTGTGGTGCCGCAACCGTATTTGGCGTTATCAGAACAGTGGCCGAGCTTGGATTAAATCGCCCAGTGATTGCACTTGTACCAGCAACAGAAAATATGCCTAGCGGTCATGCTACAAAACCGGGTGATATTGTGACAAGTATGTCTGGTCAAACCATTGAAATTTTAAATACCGATGCAGAGGGACGCCTAATTTTATGTGATGCGTTAACCTATGCGGAACGTTTCAACCCTGAAGCGGTTATTGATGTAGCCACATTAACTGGTGCTATTATTGTTTCTCTCGGCCATATTCACACTGGTCTTTTTGCTAATGATGATGCGTTAGCTGAAGAATTACTAGCCTCAGGCAAGAAAGCACAAGATACAGCTTGGTTAATGCCTTTAGGAGAGGCTTATTCCGAACGATTAAAAAGTAATTTTGCCGATATGGCAAACATTGCTAGTTCACCTGCCGGTGGCTCTATTACGGCTGCCTCTTTCTTGGCAAAATTTACTCAAAAATATTCATGGGCACACCTAGACATTGCCGGTACAGCATGGACTAGTGGTGCTAATAAGGGAGCCAGTGGTCGTCCTGTGCCTTTATTAGTTGAATTTTTATTGAATAAATAAATATGAGCCGTATTGAAGTTGCTCACGGAGCAGATCATCGTCTAAAACAAGCTAGCCAAACTGTGTATAAACAATTTTTGGCTGGCCGCCCTTTGCTGATTTTCTGCTCTGACTTAAAACGATTAGAGGCATTTAGCCAGTATCTATGGGGGGTTAAGTCCTACTGCGTTTATCCCCCACTTCTCCTTATCATTATCAGCTATCTGAAAAAGAAGGTATTCCTACCTTGATTAAAGTAGCAACGGAAATTCCAGAAAATATTCTTGACTATTTTTTAGAGGACACTAAGCCTTGGCTACTAAACCTTGATATAGCATGCCCACCTTTTTTTGAGGTATTCGATAAGGTTTTAGAAATTGTCTCAAATCACCCTGAGGATAAACAATTAGCGAAGCTACGTATTCAACATTACAAGCAATCAGGGCATGAAGTGCGTTTCCATCAGCTCTAAATAATAAATATACTTTTCAAATAATTGTGAAATAACACTAAACACTATTGGTATCTTTTTGTAATCTGCTTCAACACTATTGATTATTTAGTTAAATTCATTGAAATACTTATTTTATTTATTTGTCGTGAACTATCTTGTAAAAAGTCTTAACTACGTTAAAATGAATGCAAGTCCCCTATTTTTTAAATATCGGAGTTTTTATGCAACATTCTGACAATTTTTCTATGCCAAGTCATGCTAACACTAGCATAACCATTCGTAATAAAGTTTTACGAAGCACTTATATTTTATTAGCTATTTCGCTAATTCCAACGGTACTTGGTGCTATTCTAGCGTTGAATTTCAACTTATTCGCTAGCATGAGTCCATTAGCTAGTACATTAATTTTCTTTGTGGGTGCTTTTGGTTTAATGTTCCTTATCGAAAAAAACAAACATAGTGCCGCAGGTATTGGCTTTCTTATGCTATTTACCTTCTTTATGGGTATTATGCTTTCACGTATTTTAGGCGTAATAATGTCACTAGGGAATGGTGCATCTATTATTGCCCTAGCGTTTGGAAGTACGGCGATAATTTTTGCGGTTATGGCAACAATTGCCTCTACAACAAAACGTGATTTTAGCTTTTTAGGTAAGACATTATTTATTGGTGTTATCGTTCTGATATTAGCCTCTTTAGCTAATATCTTTTTCCAAATTCCAGCACTAAGTCTAGCTATTGCTACCGCTGGTACTATCATCTTTTCACTATTTATTTTGTTCGATGTACAACGCATTGTGAATGGTGGGGAAACTAACTACATCTCAGCAACATTATCTTTATACCTGAACATTTACAATATTTTTGTAAGTCTTTTACAAATCTTTGGTATTGTTGGCGGTGATGATTAATTAGCTATCAATTAAAATATAGTTTTTTATAACGTTAAACGGAAACTGTCTCCGTTTAACGTTTTTTTACGTACTGCAATATGTTAGATAGGCATCTAACGACAGTCATACATCTGAATTTATCAGTAATTTTTATTCTTACTCACTCCCATCATCTCAAGCAATACATTCGCAAAACGCTCACTCGCTAGTTGATTCGTGTGAAGATATAAAGCTGGCTCTATGACTTCTAATTCGTTAAGCAAGAATCGATTATCTGCCAATATATCCGTACCATCTACCCTTGCATAAATAGGTGTATGAGGTAATTTATCTAGTAAAGCGGTTGCGAGATCTAAGGCTTGTTGACTCGGCACTACGGTATGTATTTGTACACCATACGCTGAATTAGCACGCCACTCACCTGCCGGTGGCTGACGTTTTACAGCATGACTAAACACGCCATTAAAATAAATCAAACTCGTTTCACCATAGTGTTCAATAGCTTGTATGTAAGGCTGTATTACCAAGCCGTTCTGATAGCCCTCTAAATGAGGTAGCTCTGACGACAAGCAATCCCATTTTTGAACGGATTGCCCACTTTGTCCTATTAACGGTTTAAGTACAACAATATGCTGTTGTGTTTGCTGATAAATAGATAGCGCTAATTCTCGCAGTTTTTCTGCATTGATTTGAGGCATAACTTGCGTAGGAATAACATCAATCCCCCAACTAGCAATCTCTTGTAAATAGGACTTATGCATATTCCATTGCATCAGCGTTACAGGGTTGACGGTTTGGCAACCATGCTTATTCATATCTGCTAACCATTCTGAAAAAGCCATCGGTGTTTGTGCATAATCCCATGTACATAATGGCAATATATAATCGGCGGCTACGCTAGACTGCCACGGGGACACTGTCACCTTTATACCTTTTTCCTCTAATAAATTAACCATAGGTAATACATTCGCAGGGAGATTTGGCCAGTCAGTGCATGTCGCTACTAATAACTTTTTCATTTTATTTTGATATTCCTTTAACAAAAAAGGCATAAAACCTATTGTTTCTATGCCTTATATTGTTTTATTGAAAAACATTAATGATTAGGTGATGGATAGATTGTAAGTATAAAACTGAAAAAATCAATAATACAGATTAACCTAAAACCTATACACTCAAAACACTAGTTAACAACCAACTACCTATTTTACCTGTTCAAAGTATTTGGCTAAGCGACCTTTATTATCATTTGCACGTTTTTCAAGTTCTACAACCATTTTTTCCGCTTGCTCTTTATTGGTCGCTTTACCTACCTGAATAATACCACTCATATTCATCATACGATGTGGAGGGCATACATATACATATACGCCTTCATTCGTTAGTTTAACCGTAAACTCTTTATCCTCTTCTGACAAGAATTTCTCCGCACCTTCAGGCACTACACGACTTTGTGTCCAATGGCCTTTATTGGTAGGAATAAACGTAACCGTATCACCCACCTCTGCCTTGACAAAACCAGGGCTCAAATACTATAGAGCCATCAGTACCATTGTCAAGCATTTTAATTTCATGATTCGCAGCAAACCCTATCGTATGAGCTGAAGCTGCCATTAAACCGATAACTAATAATTTCTTAAGCATTATATATTTTCCTTGTCAAGTTAATTTACGCATAGGACGGATAACAGGTAATCCAAGGCTATCCTTCAAAATTTCAATATCAACGTTATATAAATCGCTAATAATCTTTGCTGTTAATACCTCTTCGGCGTGTCCTTGTGCTTGGACATTATTCTTGCCTAATAGAATGATTTCATCAGAAAATTGTGCTGCTAGACTTAAATCATGCAATATCATGACGGTAATAACATGATTTGCTTTAGTATAAGCACACACATGTTCTAATAAGTTAAGTTGATGATGCATATCTAATGCACTCACAGGCTCATCCAATAACAAGATTTCTGGCTGACGAAGCAGGACTTGCGCAAACATGACTAATTGCCGCTGCCCGCCACTTAAGCGCATAACATCACGATGCGCGAGATGCGCAATCCCGAGCATATCTAACATTTTCGCGGCTTCTGTTAATAACTCATCCCCCACATGCATATGTAAGGCATCTAAACGTCCCAGCAGCACTACCTCTAATACCGTTAAAGAAGCTTCTACTACCGTATCTTGCGGCATATAGCCAATAGGTTTACGCCATTTAAGCAAATGTTTCAATGACAGTGGCATATCCAAATAATGGATATCTCCCTTGAAAGGAACTTCCCCAAAGATTGTTTTTAATAATGTTGATTTACCTGCACCATTGGGACCTAAAATTGTATAAGTTTTCCCTTTTTCAAGTCTCAAATTAGCCTTATCAGCAATAACTAAGTCACCACGAGAAATTGAAATATTGTTTAATATTAGCATGTTGATTCCCTAGCGCTTCGTTAAGATAATCCAGAAAAAGAATGGGACACCTACAAATGAGGTGACAATACCCACAGGGAACAACGCACCCGGAATAATGACCTTAGACAAAACAGAGGCAATGGATAAGAAAGCAGCTCCGGCGATCATCGCTCCAGGCAAGAAGAAACGCTGATCTTCACCAAGTAGCATACGCGCAACATGAGGAGCTACTAAACCAATAAACCCAATCACCCCCACAAAACTAATCGCTGTCGCCGTCATTAAGGCCACAAAAACCAATGTTTTAAACCTCAGCCATTGCAAATTAATTCCTAGACTTTTCGCTCTTTCTTCTCCCAGACGTAAGGCGGTCAGTTTCCACATGTCTTTTGATAAGAAAAATACACAGATAGTTGTTACGACAGTGGTAATAAATAAACTATTCCATGTGGCTTTAGTAAGACTACCAAATAACCAAAATAAAATTTGTTGAGAAATTTCTGGGGCAGCGATAAACTGAATCAATGACAGCACTGATTGGAATAAGAACAATAGCGCAATACCTACCAACACTAACATTGATGACGTAAACCGCTTAATAGAGGCAAATAGAAACAAAATACCCGACGCAATCATCGTCATCACGAATGCGCCCATGGGTACGGCAAATGCTTGTGGCAAGCCAAATCCACCAAAGGCGATCACAAAAGAAGCACCTAACCCTGCTGCGGCCGCCAAGCCTAAAGTATAAGGACTTGCCATCGGGTTATTTAATAATGTCTGAATTTCTGCTCCACCAACACCTAGAGCAGCACCGACGATTAGCGCCATTAATGCCATCGGCAATCGTAAATCATAAACAATCACCTTGCTAATAGCATCACTCGTTTCATGACCAATTAATGCTTTTACTACCTCACTAATCGGCAACATAGATGGACCAGTGGCAATATCTAGCACTAGCCCTACCATACATATAAGAAAAAAAGCCAACAGTACAAACCAGCGTTTACGCTCAAGTAAACGCTGGTTCTTTACAATATCGGCGACAACAACCGATTCATTCATATATCTATTTACCTTCTGGTGCTAAATAGAATATTCCTTCTGGTGTCACGGGTAAATATTTCTTATAAAAATCCAAATAAGTTTTTGTAGGATCTAAATCAGCAAATAACTCAGGATAAATAGCTTTAGCGACAAACTGAATAGATGCGCTATCAGAAAGGGTACGAGAGTTTGCATGGTAAGCACCATATAAACGATTGTTTTTGATAGCTGGCAACTCAGCCCAGCCAGTGCGCTGTTTATAACCATCTAGGCGCTTAGTCGCCTCTGCTTTTTCAATGTCAAAACCATGACCATTGCTTGAGGATTTTTCTTAAGCTCTGTTTCACGTCCACTAATAATCACAACATCAGGCTTAGCCGCTAAGACAAGCTCTGGGTTAACTGCCGCATAATACTCTACAGCATCCTTAGCAATATTATCGCCACCCACAAGTGTAACCATTGATCCCCACATACTCTTACCAAAGCTTACACCATATTCTGCAGGGCCTTTATTACCAAATTCAACATATACTTTTGGTTTTGGCAAGTTAGCTTTTTCAACGCGAATTTGAATATCTTTGGCAACAGCCTCATACTCATTCGCTAATTCTTTAGCCTGTTTTTCGTTACCCGTTAATGTACCAATAATTTCTGTACTTTTCACATGGGCAGGTACTGTTTGAGCATTGTAATCTAACACAACAACTGGAATTTTAGCCGCTTCTAAAGGCTCTAAGTCTGAACCTAGTGCATCATATTGCCATTTAGCTAATACTAAGACATCAGGTTTAAGCGATAATACTTTTTCAATAGAGAATGTACCTACTTCTACCTCACCCACGTCTTCGATGCTATTAAGCTTAGGCAATGCTGCACTGAATGCTTTCCAGCTTGCTGGTGCCCAATCTGTCCATACAGCTTTAGAAAACCCTACGACATTATTTAGCTCATCTTTACCCGCAATAGCTAAATAGTCTTGATAATAAAAGCCAACAACAGCACGCTTAACAGGCACATCTACTGTCACTTTACGATCAGCTAAATCGGTAATTTCAACGGGTGCAGCATGGAGAGAACCTACCATACCAACAACTAATGCAGAAGCCACTACGACTGATGATAAATTAAAACGTTGTAACATATAATTTCTTTAAAATTTTATAAAAACACAAATGATATTCATTATCATTTTTGATATTGTAATATATTATTAAAAATAATTTCTAGTTCAATAATAGATAAAGAGAAAATAATACAGCTTATGAATACTAGCATCGCCCTCTATCTCTAGGCGAATAAATTTAAAAAATAATAACTCTTAAAAAAATTGCCCCCCATTAGTTTTCTGCTAATGAGGGGCAATTCGATTTTTACTATAACTAAAAATTTAAACTACTAATAAACTACAATCTTAGCGTTTTGGTGGTTGAGGATAAGATTTATCGTATAAAGCTGATGGTCCTTCTTTACCTGCAGCACCAGTGACTGGTGTTGTACCATTCGCTTTTACTTCAACACGACGGTTTGGTTTTAAGCAATCACGTAATGCTTGACCTGTCTCATTTGAACATGCTTTGATTTGGTGAGCCTTACCCATACCAACTGTTTCAATTGAAGCCGTTACACCATTATCTTTAAGTGCTTGTCCTACTGTAGCCGCACGACGTTTAGATAAGTCAAGATTATAGCTTTCAGACCCTAAGCGATCAGTATAACCAGTCACTACAACAGATTTTGCCCCATTTTTTGTTAACTCTTGAGCCACATTTTGCACAACAGCTTGACCTTCTGTTGTAAGGTAATCTTTATCAAAATCAAATAACGTATCGCCTAATGTATAGTTTGCATTGCCATTACATCCATTTGGATACCAGAAGAAGCTTTGTGCATTCATATCTTTATCGAACAGAATCTTGTATTGGCAAACCTTTAACTCACCATTTTCACGATAATTAAAGGCATAATTCCATTCACGTGTTCCAAAACCTTCTGCAAAGTGTGGGCGACCGATTAAGTTATAAAGTTGGTCTTTATTCATGCCACGTTCAATTAGACGAACATTATCCCAATTAGGCCATGACCCCTCTTGAGTACCGCTATGATTAAATTGTGCTGCACTTAATTTAGGCCAAACTAAATCAGAAACATCTGCCGTTCCTTCAGAAGAAACTTTACTTAAGTTTCCGCAAGCACTAAGAACAAATCCAGCCGACATTACTAAAGCTAAACGAGTTAATTTCATCTTAAAATCCCTGTAGCACGCCTTGACTGCGCGTTAATTTTCATAATAATTAGATAACTAATATTTCATTTAAAATCATATTAATTATCAATCCGATAGAGTAACCATTATAACTAATTTTTATTTTTTTAACAGTTTAAACACAAATTTTCAATAGCTTAAAACCCATTTCTTAACAAAAATTTAATTTGTATTGATATTTTTATCTGCTGGATACTCAATAGTAAATTCTTTTTTAACTACTTGGTCTACTTTAGGACCTAATTTAATCGTTTGTTGGTATCGACCAAATTGATCCATTTTTATATCGTTACTATTAGGACTTTGTAAAGTAACAATAATATCTTTTTGTCTTGAACTAGGAATACGCTCATTAATCACTAATTCAATCGCTTCTGGATGTGAATTAGTCAACGTTACTTCCTCTACAAATTTAAGCTTTTTCGTTTTATTAATCACACCACTTGTTTCTTCTAGTCGTTTAAGTGGTGATTTTTTAACAACAACTTTTTGATCTTCGCCAACTAATTGGGTAAATTTTTGCCCCGTATAAATGGTAGGTAAACTTCCTTGCCCAACAAACTGACCATCAAAATACGTTTGCAACTCACCTGCCAAAAGAGGATATTCTGATTTATTTTCTCCTTTTACTGTGACTAATACTTTGTCTTGTTGCTGCGGATAGTAAGCATACACCACTTCTACATCCTGATTGCTAGTTTGCATCTCAATGGCTTGGCTTTCTTCTTTGCTTAATAAATTAATTTTATGTTTAATTTCAAAAGTCACCGCCAGCTGATTATCCTGAACGATTGCCGCATCAGAGACGACACCAGCCGCCTCTTCTTGCGCTGGTGCTGCAGCCATCACGGTAGCTTCCATTGCTTGAGATCCTGCAATTCCTTTGTTTGTCACCATACGTTTTGTTCTCATTGGTGGCTGATAATAATCAATAAACCAAGGACTTACCTCTGGTACTTCACCAACCTGAACGGGGCGACCAGTAGATAGTTTAACGTTGACATTTTCCCAGTCCTCATTGGTATTTTGCGTGATATTAGCCGTATATTTCAGCTGAATTTTCTTTGCATTGCTATCAAAAAATAATTGATAGCTAGGCACCCAACTAACGCCATAGTTAATATAGTTTAATCCTAAAGTATAGTCACCTTCTTTACTCGCTCTGACTCTAACAACCACTTGTTTATTACGACCAAATTGTTTTTCTTTTTCTTTCTCTAGCTCATTGTTAATTTCCGCAATTAATTTATCTTGCTCAGAAAGTTTATCACTCAGACCTAATTGCTCCTCTAATAACTGTGCTTGAGATTGACGTGAAAATTGTTGTACTTGTTTTACTTCTTCTAGATTAAATGGCCTTTCAGAAGAGGCAATATTTTTTTGTAATTGACTAATAAGCTCTAATTGACCATCCAACACTCTTATTTGATCGATAACTTTTTGTTTTGCTTGTTCTGCTTCTTTTAGTCGAGTTTTGATTTTTTCTAAAGACTCGCTCTTAATTTTATCCTTTTCTATTTGTTGTTCTTCCACACCAATGAGGGTTAAAGGCGCAGAGCCATTTGCTTTAAATTGCAAGGATTGGCTTTCAACTTGCTCAGATAAATTAGAAAAAACTAGACGGTGCTCACCTACCGGTAAATGAATTTTTGCCTGTCTTGTTAAATACGCTTGCTCTGGATAGACAATAACTTCTTGGATATGGCTATCTACGTTAAATGTTTCTGCTAAAAGTGCAGGGCTTGCTGTCATTAAGCTTATCGCTAGGATAGATAACTGATTTCTCTTGACCACGAGTTAACTCCTTTTAGTAAAAATTAACCGACTATCGTCTAAACACTTTAACTTATTAACAAACCTTTCTTTATTTTTGACATATAGACGTTGGGCTTAGACCATAGCATTTTAACTACAATAAAGCGAATCTTATTAATATAATGAGATTGTACTTATGTTTAGATAGCAACCGCTATTTTTTCTTTTTACTTAATCATATTTTTCATTTTACTATGCAACAGCTCTATATGTTTTATCTTGGTGGAAATGCTGGTTTTTCTACTATTGAAGTCCATGACATACAATTTGTAGTTGATCACAATGTTGAAGAAGCCATTCCTACGCTACGCCAACGCTGGTTTGGTGACCCAGATAAAATCCATCTCGATGGCTATACAGTGCTTAATTGGGCAGACGGCTTTGACATTATATTGTCTGAAACGCCTCCCACGCATCAGCAAGAAAAACTATTCTTTGTTTATGTCGGTGGTTATACACCTGGCTCGTTGGCAGAGCAACATGATTATGGACTATTCGTAGCAAATAGTCCAGAGCAAGCCAAGCAGAAAGCTCTTCAGACGCTTCTAGTTGGTAAAGATCACCAACACAAAGATAACCTTAAAGATGTAGATCAATGTCTAGCACTACATCAATTTCAACATGAACATACCACAAAACCTTATACATTCATCTTCATGCTAATCCGAATGGAAAACCAGACAAGCCTAACTGGCAAGGTTATAGACCAATAGGCATATAAAACAATCTGTTATTTGTTTATAGCAAAAGCGTTCCATAATCAGGGGATACGTTTTTTATTAACGAGGATAGCTATTTTTTAATTCTGTAACCACTTTACGCGTATTGAGTGTTTTACCCTCTAAGTAATTATCAATAGCTTGTCTCAGCCTTTGTCTCAATAATGGTTCACTCTCTAGCTGATAAAAATCAGGCATCGATTCATCCATACCATAACCAACTTCTTTAAGTAACAACCATTCAAAACGTCGTAATACGATTCTTTCGTCTAGACCTGAACTTAAGTTTTGTAAAGCAAACACATATTCGTCATATAAAATAGAAAAAGAATCTTCCGGGGGTAAGCTTCGCAATAATAATTCATTCAAATACCATGCTGACATTAATGCTTTTGACGGCAATGCAATAAACCCATCAAATTCAGCTTGAGTAATAGTTTTCACCTCACCTGTCCCACTCCATGAGACAACTAAGGGTTGAAAATGAGACAAAATAGGACGCATGACGGAATACGGTCTTTTGGCACCTTTAGCAATACCTGCAACGAGTCCATAATCACGAGAAAATACCGTAGCGACACAAGACGTTTCGCTCCATGGAATCGCTTTTAATAAAAAAGCATGGGCATCAATAACTTTGTGCTGACGTTTACTCATAACCAAGGTCACGTAAAGCACTTTCTTTATCAGACCAACCTTTACGTACTTTGATATAAATTTCTAGAAAAACAGGCTTATCTAGCATCTCTCGAATATCCTGACGTGCCTCCGTCGCAATTCGTTTCATATGCATACCTTTTGCACCTAGCAAAATGGGTTTATGGCTTTCTCTTTCTACCACAACACACGCATTGATATGTACACCCTCTGGAGTTTCATCCCATTTTTCTATTTGGACTGTGCTGGCATAAGGTAGTTCATCTCCTACTAAACGGAAAATTTTCTCCCGAATTAGTTCGGCGGTGATAAAGCGCACTGAACGATCTGTCATGGCATCTTCATCAAACATCGGCTCACCTTCTGGCAACCGTTGTGCAATCTCATCCAATAATACATTGAGCTGAATATCTTTAACAGCACTCAAAGGAACTACCGCATCATAAGGAAATTTTTGTAAGATTTTGCTGGTAAATTCAAACAAATCATTTTTGCTTTTGAGTAAATCAACTTTACTAATCACTAGAATACACTTTTTCGATGTAGGTAATAAAGGCACCACATTATCATCCCCTTCTCCCCATTTGCCAGCCTCAACTACATGCACAACAACATCTACATCGGCTAATGTTTGTGTCACAACACGATTCATCATACGATTCATCGTACCACCATGACGTGTTTGAAAGCCTGGCGTATCCACAAATATAAACTGTTTATTATCTTGTGTTAGTACACCATGAATTCTATGTCTCGTTGTCTGAGCCTTACGTGACACAATAGAAATTTTGCCTCCAATTAAGGCATTAATAAGCGTTGATTTACCAACATTAGGGCGACCTACGACCGCAATAAAACCTGTTTTAAAAGATGTCTGCTCAGTCATTTTATCTCCTGCTCCACTGCAACTGGTAAGGTCAATTGGGTAACAACACGTTGTTTAGCTTTTACAATGCTTTTCTTATTTGGTGATACTTGCTTAAGTTGGTTAATCACAATTTTGGCGGCACTTTGCTCTGCAGCTCTACGGCTACCACCCGTTGCTGAAGCAGATAAATTCAAATCAGGAACACTACACTCAACTTCAAACTGTTGATCATGTGCCGCACCAGTTGTTGCTAATACAGTATATTGAGGTAAAGGCAAACGACGAGCTTGCAACATTTCCTGTAATAATGTTTTGGCATCTTTGCCCAATGTTGAAAAGTCCACATCCTTTAATAAAGGACGGTAAAGCTTTTCAATCACTTGTTGTGCTTGTTCAATACCATTATCTAAATAAATTGCACCAAAAATTGCTTCCATAGCATCTGCTAAAATTGAAGGTCGTCTAAATCCACCACTTTTTAGCTCACCCTCACCTAACAATAATAAATCTGGTAGCTCTAATTGAATGGCCAATTCAGCTAAGGTAGATTGATTAACCAAGCTAGAACGAATACGCGACAAATCACCTTCATCTTGATGTTGTAATAACGTAAACAATAAAGAAGCCACTGAAAAATTTAGAATTGAATCACCTAAGAACTCTAATCTTTCATTGTGCTGCATACTATAACTCCGATGAGTTAATGCACGCATTAACAAATTCATATTTGTGAATTTATATGATAAACGTTCTTGTAATCTTTGGTATTTCATTAGTTTACTGATGATCCTATACGACCAAACTCATTAAAATTCATCCAGATAAAAAAGGCTTTACCCACTATATTTTTGTCTGGTACAAACCCCCAGAAACGACTATCCTGACTATTATCACGATTGTCTCCCATAGCAAAATAATAACCTTCTGGAACTTTACACTCTACCGCTGTTGCACTTGGATAAGTACATTGATCAAATTTAGGGAAGTTCACAATTGGACGAATTTGGCCTTGCATGGGCAATAATAAAATATCGTGCTCAACTTCACCCAATTTTTCTTTGAAACGCATTGGTGACCCAGATTGCTGACTTGGATTCACATAAGGACCCACTTCTTGTAATGGCAACTGTTCACCATTGACACTTAAACGCTTATTTTCAAAACGAATAACGTCTCCAGGCACACCTACAATACGTTTAATATAATCTACTTTGGTATCCACTGGGTATTTAAATACCACCACATCTCCTCTTTGAGGATCACCTAATGGAATAATTTTCTGATTAATAATAGGCAAGCGAATACCATAAGAAAATTTATTAACCAAAATCATATCGCCACTTTCTAATGTCGGTAACATCGATCCCGATGGAATGCGAAAAGGTTCTACCACAAATGATCGTAGAACAAATACAAATAAAATCACCAGGAAAAAAACCAACCGCATATTCTACTAGTTTAGAGCGATACTCATCTGCATGCTCAGCACCATAGGTGGCAACGCGACGAGGTTTTAAGACCCATTTATCCAATAGTTTAATCGCCCATGTTACGACTAAAAGAATAAAAAATATAACCGCAAAATCCATCGTTTATTAACCTCGCTTATTTATCCTCAACTTGCAAAATAGCAAGGAAAGCTTCTTGTGGAATCTCCACACTACCAACTTGTTTCATACGTTTTTTACCCGCTTTTTGTTTTTCGAGTAATTTACGTTTACGAGTGATATCACCACCATAACATTTTGCCAAAACGTTTTTACGCAGTGCTTTAACATTTTCACGTGCAATAATTTCAGCTCCGATAGCTGCTTGTACCGCAACGTCATACATTTGTCGAGGTATTAACCCTCGCATTTTACTAACTACTTCACGTCCACGATAACGAGCGACTGAACGGTGTACCATCATAGATAAAGCATCTACTTTGTCACCATTAATTAATAAATCAACTCTCACCACATCTGCACTACGATATTCTAAGAACTCATAGTCCATTGAAGCATAACCACGTGACACCGATTTTAATTTATCAAAAAAATCTAACACAATTTCAGCTAATGGAATTTCATACGTCAAATGAACTTGACGCCCATGGTAACTCATATTCTTTTGAATACCACGTTTGTTATTACATAACGTCATCACAGGCCCCACATAATCTTGTGGCATAAATAACGTCACATTGACCATTGGCTCACGAATATCACGAATATACCCTACATCTGGCATACGCGATGGACTATCAATCATGACCACTTCACCATCTGTTTTTTCAACCTCATATACCACAGACGGTGCTGTCGTAATCAGATCCATATCGAACTCTCGTTCTAGGCGTTCTTGGACAATTTCCATATGTAACAGTCCTAAGAAACCACAACGGAAGCCAAAACCTAATGCCTGCGATACTTCTGGCTCAAACATGAGTGCCGCATCATTGAGCTTTAATTTTTCTAAGGAATCTCGTAGTTGATCGTATTCACTACTTTCAACAGGATACAAACCAGCAAATACCTGTGGCTTAATTTCTTTAAATCCAGGTAAAGGTTCTGCGGCTGGGTTTTGTGCCAGTGTAATGGTATCGCCCACTTTTGCATGAGCAAGCTCTTTAATTCCCGTGATAATGAAGCCTACTTCTCCAGCAGATAATTGCGGACGAGGAGATGACTTAGGCGTAAATACCCCTAATTGCTCAACCAAGTGTGACGCCCCTGTCGCCATAAAACTCACTTTATCTTTGAGTTTAAGCGTACCATTGACAATTCTAACCAACATCACAACACCAACATAATTATCAAACCATGAATCAATAATTAAGGCTTGCAATGGCTTATTGGGATCACCTTTGGGAGGTGGCACTTTATTTACAATGACTTCTAAGATCTCATCAATACCCATGCCTGTTTTTGCACTCGCCAATACAGCATCATGAGCATCAATACCAATCACATCCTCTATTTCTTCTCGAGCTTCATCTGGGTTTGCCGAAGGCAAATCCATTTTATTAAGCACTGGAATAACTTCTACACCTAAGTCAATAGCGGTATAACAATTGGCAACTGTTTGTGCTTCAACCCCTTGACTTGCGTCAACGACTAATAAAGCTCCCTCACAAGCCGACAATGAACGACTGACTTCATAGGAAAAATCTACGTGTCCTGGTGTATCAATAATATTTAAGTTATAGGTCTTACCGTCCTTAGCTTTGTACTGCAAAGAAGCTGTTTGTGCCTTAATGGTAATTCCACGTTCACGCTCAATATCCATTGAGTCAAGGACTTGAGCTGACATCTCTCGGTCAGCCAAGCCCCCTGTCCGTTGAATTAAGCGATCCGCTAAAGTTGATTTACCGTGATCGATATGTGCAATAATTGAGAAGTTACGAATGTGTTGCATCGAAAAAATAGTAAAAATTATTCAATCCAACATTGTAACTTATTTTTTAGGTGTAACAGTGACCCATTGCGTCAAATCTTCACGACGAATTAATAGTGCAGCTGCTTTATTTGCAGGTAATTGTTTCACCTCATTTTGAAACTGTTTTACTGACATGATATCTTTGTCATTAATAGCCAAAATAATATCATCCTTACGCAATCCTACATCTTGCGCCAGCCCTTCGACATCATTCACTACAACGCCATTATTAACACGGAATTTTTGTTTTTGAGCATCTGTTAATTCAGTGACTGATAAACCTAATTTATCAAACTGACTAGCATTATCTGCATTATTCTCGCCAGTGGCAGTCACTTTTTTATCAGCTGCTGTCTGGTCTAAGGTAACAGGTACCGTAATTTCTTTACCTCGACGCCATACCGTAATATCCGATTGTGTCCCAGGTTTAGTCATTCCTACTAAGCGAGGTAAATCATTCCATTTGTTAATAGTCTTGCCCGCAAAACTAACGATGACATCGCCAGATTTGATACCAGCTTTTTCAGCGGGGCTACCAGGTTCAACATTGCTCACCAAAGCACCTTTAGTATCTTTTAGGCCTAACGCATCAGCTACTTCTTTTTTAACCTCACCAATCATCACACCTATGCGACCACGCTGAACAGTACCAGTGCTTTTAAGTTGTTCAACAATTTTCATCGCTTCATTAATAGGAATAGAGAACGAAATTCCCATAAATCCACCACTACGGGTATAAATCTGTGAATTAACACCCACAACCTTACCAGCCAGATCAATTAATGGTCCACCAGAGTTACCTGGATTAATAGCCACATCTGTTTGAATAAATGGTAAATAATCCCCTGTATCACGATTGATAGCACTAACAATACCAGAAGTCACTGTTGACTCTAGACCATAAGGCGAACCAATCGCTACGACCCATTGACCTTTTTTCAGTTTCTCTGAGTCACCCATCGCTAAAGCACTAAGAGCTTTAGCATCAATTTTCAATAAAGCAATATCAGTTCGTTTGTCTGATCCAATAACTTTAGCTGTATATTCCTTACCATCATTCAACGTCACAATCACTTTAGTAGCATCATCAACCACATGGTCATTGGTAATAATATAGCCGTCCTCTGAGATGATAAATCCTGAACCTACACCGCTAGGCTCTATTCTTTCTGAATTAGGGTTGCTTGGTTTTGGTGTATTACGTTTAGGAGTCTGTAGAGGGAAATCAGGACCAAAGAAAAACCGGAAAAGGTCTTCTGGATTGCTACCATCAAAGTCCCCCATCCCAGATTGCGAGCTTACTTTGCTCATTGTTCTAATATTTACTACACCATTTTCTGTTGCTTGAACTACTGGCGTAAAATCAGGTAAGCCCATCACTAGTGGTGCCGTTTGACTAGTAGGGACAGTATTAGATACCGAAGAAATATTATTTTCCGCAATAGCAGATGAAGAAATGGCCAAAGAAAGCGCTAACAAAGAGGCAGATAATTTTTTTAGAGTAAACATGTTGAATCCTTGCAATAGGGAGTCTTATATGGATATCAATAGTCTATAGTCATTCTATTTTTTTTTCAACCCCATGAAACAAGAGGAAATTTTTTATTAAGCGATTAGGCTTGTTTGTACTGCAAATAATGCATGACCACATTAAATTTTCGCCATGCTTTATCAGACAACTGCCATTTCCAAATGATTATCGGATTGGAGCATTTTCCATCTATTTCTCGAATAGCCAATTGCCACCAGAATGGTCCCTTGGAAATATTAATAGCATCACCTTGATAAGCCCGTTCATCACTAACCAAACTAAGCTGTTGAGGAGAATATGATAATACCCATAAAGAAGGGGTTTTTTGAAGTTTTTGGTAAGCATAAAAAAGCCCTACTACCATGAGAGCGAAATTTCCTCCTAATAGGACAAAAATTGCCAACATCAATAATAGGGCTTTTATATGTAATTCTCCTCTTGACTGAGACAAGACTAAACTATTTGCCCAATAGTCTGGAAGAGAACGGATTAACATGGTTAATCCTAAATTTTCTTAACAATCATCGAACCATTAGTACCACCAAATCCAAATGAGTTAGATAAGGCGTAATCAATTTTTAAATCACGTGCTGTATTGGCACAATAATCCAAATCACACTCTGGATCTTGGTTAAAAATATTAATAGTCGGTGGAGAAACTTGATGATGAACAGCTAATGTTGTGAAGACTGCTTCAATACCACCAGCCGCACCTAATAAGTGACCTGTCATTGATTTTGTCGAGTTTACAACGGTTTTATATGCATGATCACCCAACGCTAATTTCAATGCTTCAGTTTCATTTTTATCACCTAACGGTGTTGAGGTACCATGTGCATTAACGTAGTTAATTTGATCTGCATTGATACCAGCATTGCGTAAGGCATTCTGAATACCACGACATGGTCCTTCACGATCAGGTGCAGTGATGTGATGAGCATCCGAACTCATTCCGTAGCCCACAAATTCACCATAAATCTTAGCACCACGCTTTATTGCATGTTCATATTCTTCCAAAACAAGAACACCAGCACCTTCACCTAATACGAAACCATCACGATCCTTATCCCAAGGACGAGATGCTGTTTGAGGATCATCATTTCTTGTTGATAATGCACGCATAGCCGCAAAACCACCAATACCTAATGGAGAAACTGTCGCTTCTGCACCACCCGCCAACATCACATCAGCGTCACCATATTCAATCAATCTAGCCGCATCACCAATTGAGTGCAATCCTGTCGTACACGCAGAAACAACAGCATAACTCGGTCCTTTTAAACCTAACATAATAGTTAAGTGACCTGAAATAAGATTAATCAATGAGGCTGGAACAAAAAAAGGCGAAATACGGCGTGGACCTTTTTCTAAATAATCTGTTTGTGTTTCTTCAATACGTTTAAGTCCGCCAATGCCTGAGCTAACAATAGCACCAAAACGATGAGCATTTTCTTCGGTCACTTCTAGACCAGAATCACGCCAAGCATCAATAGATGCCGCTAAACCATAGTGGATAAACGTGTCCATCTGCTTAATTTCTTTAGCACCGATATAGTTCTCAGCATTAAAATCCTTCACTTCAGCAGCTACTTGTGAATTAAAAGCACTCGCATCAAAACGAGTAATATTAGTAATACCTGAACGTCCATTTACGATATTATCCCAAGCCGTAGCCAGTGTATTTCCTACTGGTGAAACAATACCTAAACCTGTAATAACAACTCGTCTCTTCACAGACAACTCCCGTTTTCATTCAAATCATGTTTGAAATTTTATATTGACCTAAAAAAAGCGTTTTGGAAAATACAGAACAACACTGCTAGATTTTTCCAAGACGCTCTTTGAGACGAGGCAGTACAAAATACTTGTTTGAACTACCTCTGTCATATTTTCAAAAAAACAGATATTCTCATTAAGCTTTTTGAGCTGAAATGAAATCAATCGCTTTTTGAACTGTTGTAATAGTTTCAGCTTGCTCATCAGTAATGCTAGCTTCGAACTCATCTTCAAAAGCCATAACTAATTCAACCATATCTAGTGAATCGGCACCTAAGTCGTCAAGAAATGAAGACTCATTTTTGATTTCTGCTTCGCTTACACCTAACTGTTTTGCAACGATTTTCTTGACGCGTTGTTCGATGTCCATGTAAATCTCCAATAGGGATCATTCCCCAAGTTATACCCTATGCAACACAAAGGGTTGTTTTAAATTAAAAAAAAATCAGCACTCAATGTACTCACTACTGTAAATACAAACACAACTGCCAGTTTGCATTTTATAAAAATTTGTTCATTTTTTGCAAAAAACGAACAAAAACAAAAAATTAAAATTCTTGACAGCCTAAGAAACCTTAGGACATATACATACCACCGTTCACATGTAACGTATTACCTGTGATATACCCTGCACCTGGACTAGCTAAGAACGCTACAGCTTGTGCAATATCGTTCACTTGTCCTAAGCGAGCCATAGGAATTTGGCTTAATAATGCATTTGTTGCTTCATCACCAAGTGCACGTGTCATATCAGTATCAATAAATCCTGGTGCAACACAATTAACCGTAATATTACGACTACCAATTTCTCTCGCTAAAGCACGAGTCAAACCAGCAACACCTGCTTTTGCAGCCGCATAGTTAACTTGACCTGGGTTTCCACTTTCTCCAACCACGGATGTCACATTAATAATTCTGCCACCTCTGGCTTTAACCATTGGTCTAATTACACCACGGCAAAGACGGAATACAGCTGTTAAATTCGTCTGAATCACAGCATCCCAATCCTCATCTTTCATACGCATAATAAGACCATCACGAGTAATGCCCGCATTATTCACCAGAATATGTGGACCACCCTCAGCAGCTAACTCAGCTAAAAGAGCATCACTTGCTGCCGCATCAGTCACGTTTAGCACGACGCCACGCCCACCAAAAGGAGTTAACTGTTCAGAAACACTTTGTGCACCATTCTCAGTCGTTGCTGTACCAACAACTATCGCACCTCGTTTAGCAAGTTCTAAAGCTATTGCTTGCCCTAAACCACGACTCGCACCTGTTACTAGCGCTATCTGACCTGTTAGTTCTTTTGTCATAACTCTTCCTTAATTTTTTAAGGCATCCAAAGTTGATGCTAATGATGTAGGATCAGTAATAGATAACGCTTGAATTTCAGGCGCAATACGTTTTACTAAACCTGTTAATACTTTCCCTGGTCCGCATTCCACGATATGAGTAACACCCTCTTTTTGCATACGTTGAATAGTCTCAACCCAACGTACTGGATGCCAAGCTTGACGCACTAAACCATCTTTGATGAGAATAGAGTCTGTTACTGTCTCTACATCGACATTATTAATAATATCAATGCTTGCAGATACTAAATCCAGTTGATTTAAAGCTTTTTCAAGAATAGTCGCGGCAGGCTTTAACAATGAAGAATGGAACGGTGCTGAGACCGGTAATACTAATGCTCTCTTAGCTCCTTCTTTTTTGGCTAATTCACAAGCCCTTTCGACAGCGGCTTTATGCCCAGCAATAACTACTTGCGCTGGAGCATTAAAATTTACTGCCTCAACTACTTCACCCTGTGCGGCTTCATTGCACACCTTTTGAACGGTTTCGTCATCTAAACCTAAAATAGCTGCCATAGAGCCAGCACCCACAGGAACAGCATCTTGCATAGCATTTGCACGAATACGCACTAGTTTCACTGCGTCTTCTAACGAAATCACTCCTGCAGCGGCTAATGCTGTATATTCTCCTAAACTATGGCCAGCCACTACTGATGGAATAACACCTCCCTGCTCAATATAAGCTTGGTACATAGCGTAACTAGCAGCCAACATAACAGGCTGTGTATTTGTTGTAAGATTAAGTTGTTCGGCTGGTCCATTAGCAATTAAGTTTACTAAATCTTGGTCTAGTGCATTACTAGCTCTCTGCATAATGTTTTGCACCACTGCAACCTCTTTCCATGCATCAAGCATACCAACCGCTTGAGACCCTTGCCCAGGAAATACCATAGCTAATTTCATCACTTCTCTTCCCTCTTTATTATCTTATAATTTAACTAAAACTGAGCCCCAAGTGAAACCACCACCAACGCCTTGCAATAGGATAGTTTGCCCTTCTTTGATGCGACCATCTTTATAAGCAACATCAAAAGCTAAAGGTACACTTGCAGCAGAAGTATTAGCATGCTTATCTACTGTAACCACAACTTTTTCCTCAGGAATACCCAATTTTCTACCCAATGAATTAATAATTCTAACATTAGCTTGATGTGGCACCATCCAATCAATATCCTCTGGACGGATAGAAGCTTTCTCACAAACTTTTAACGCAGAATCCTCTAAAGACGTCACTGCCTTTTTAAATACAGCCTGACCATCCATACGTAAAAATGGATCTCCAGTAACTTGCCCATGATGAATAGCGCCTTCTGTACGCAAGATTGTGTGTAAACTGCCATCCGCATTTAGTTGTGTCGCTAAAATACCTGGCTCTTCAGAGACCTTAAGCACCATTGCACCTGCACCATCCCCAAATAATACACAAGTTCCTCTATCATTCCAATCCAGAATGCGTGTAAATGTCTCAGCACCAATGACAAGTGCACATTTAGCATTCCCGGCACGAATATAACTATCTGCTGTTGTAAGCGCATAAACAAAACCACTGCAAACAGCTTGTACGTCAAATGCGGCTCCGCCTTTGATACCTAACTTTGCTTGCACCAAACAAGCTGTACTAGGAAAAATATAATCTGGCGTTGATGTCGCCAAGACAATCAAATCAATTTCATCAGCTGAAATTCCTGCATCTTCAATCGCTTTTCTAGCCGCTTCAGTCGCTAAATCACTTGTTTTAATATTGTCTGCTGCTATATAACGCTGTTTAATACCTGTTCGCGTAAATATCCACTCATCTGAAGTTTCAATTCCTTTTTTGGCAAGCTGATCAGCTAAAACATCGTTTGAAACAATGTTTTCTGGCAAAGCACTACCTGAACCTATAATCTTTGCGAATGGCATGGTTAAATCTCCTGATGTCACCACATCCTATGAAAGGATGTTGTTATTATTCTGATTAGTTTCTTGATGCAAATGCGTCATTTGCTGTATGGTCAATACAGTTTTATCTAATAGCTGGCTTTCAACAGCTCGTTTTGCACGTTCAATTGCACATCTAAACGCTAGTATATCTGCTGAACCGTGACTTTTAAATACAACCCCACGTAAACCCAACAATGCAGCACCATTATAACGACGATTATCAACCTCATCACGAAATTTAGAGAGCACTGGACGAGCAATTAAAGCAGCAAACTTATTATAAAGTGAACTTAAAAAATTCTCTTTAATTTTCTTGCTGATCATCTTTGCTAAACCTTCAACTGATTTTAATAAGACATTTCCGACAAAACCATCACAAACAACAACATTGGCAGTTCCCTTAAAAATATCATCGCCCTCTACATTTCCAATGAAATTAATAGGGGCAGACTGTAAAAGGTCACCTGTTTTCTTAACAACGTCATTGCCTTTAATGGCTTCACTACCGATGTTTAGTAAACCTACTTTTGGTTCAGGAATTCCATCAATCGCCTGTGATAATGCAGATCCCATTAAGGCAAACTGCAATAAATGCTCTGGTGTGCAATCAACATTTGCACCTAAATCTAGGACGGTTGTTCCTTTGCCTAACTGATTAGGAATAGCAGAAGCAATGGCTGGTCTATCAATACCATCCAATGTTTTTAATATGAAGCGAGCAACAGCCATTAATGCACCCGTGTTGCCTGCAGAGACACAAGCATCAGCTTGCTGTTCTTTAACAGCCAGCAATGCTAAATGCATGGAAGATTTTCGTTTTCGACGAAGAGCCACCTCAATAGAGTCATCCATCTGAATACTTTCTTCAGCATGCACAACAGTGAATTGAGATAGTCGAGAAGGTTTCGCTGATTTTAATGCAGTTTCGATCTGGGTTTTATCACCCACTAATAAAAAATGCACCTCTGGGTAATCCTCTGCTACTTGTACGGAAGCAGGAAGAGTAACGGGGAGACCAAAGTCTCCCCCCATGCAATCAATAGCGATACGTACCACGATTAAGTTTTTATTTACTAATAAAAATTATTCGTCGTTTTTCGTTTTTAGAACTTTACGACCACGATAAACACCATTAGGGCTAATGTGGTGACGTAAGTGCAATTCGCCAGTTGTTGGCTCAATCGCTGTTGGTGGGTTAGTTAGGAAATCGTGAGAACGATGCATACCACGTTTAGATGGTGTTTTCTTGTTTTGTTGAACAGCCATGATGACTCCAAAAAATACTGTATCGCTAAGAGACAGATAAAATTAAATTAATGTTTAAGCTTCTCAAGCACTGCAAAGGGAGAAGGTCTTTTCTCTAAGTTATCCTCTGGCATTTCTGCCAACTCTGGGCATATATCATGCTTAGGAATATAAGGCAAACTTAAAATAAGTTCGTCTTCAACTAACGCCAACATATCTACTGGTTTGTTAGCTAAAATTTTCTCATAGGCATCATTGTCAATTTCGCCTGATTCAGAGACATCTGCATTAAATGCTCGCTCCGACGTGACAACTTGTAATTCTACCTCAGAAGCTACATCGTAATTAAATAATTTCATGCAGCGCTGACATTGCAACCGTGGGTTCGCCGTGATACTAAGTTTTACCAGTGCGGGACCATGCGGCTTTTGATGGCCTTTTATGCTCCAAGACACTTGATTTTCATCAGTCTGTTCTGGTAAATCTTCCGTAAGACGCAAAAAGCGTGACAGTGGATTTTGCTGATGAACTTCGTGCCCTAAACGCACCAAATCCATTAAATCAATATATTTCTCCACTTTACTCTCCGCGCATCTATTAAATGCACCTCAAACACACTAGCTACTAGAATTAGCCTAATATATAATACGAAAATGTGCTTTCCGTAGAAACTCACAATTCCCGTGAAACATAAAATAATAACCTGATATTAAATTTTGGTCAAATAAAACAATGAAAAACTCAGAATTTCGATTGATTTTAGCCTCATCTTCAAAATACCGAAAAATGATGCTAGAACGTTTTCAACTGCCTTTTGAAACTATTTCACCTAATATTGATGAAACGCCCAAACCGGCTGAATCGCCCGTAGAACTAGCCATCAGGCTGTCTATAGAAAAAGCGCAGGCTATCTGTAAACAATTCCCTGATGCAATCGTTATCGGATCAGACCAAGTTGCCACCCTTGGAAATGACCCTATTGGCAAACCCGGTTCTTTTGTAAAAGCACAACAACAACTACGTCAATTAAGCGGACAACATGTTCAATTTCACTCTGCACTAGCTGTATGCAAAGGAACAGAAATCCTTTCTAAGAAATGTTATTACTCATGCCTATTTTAGACAATTAACTGATGCCGAAATTGATCACTACTTACAAATTGAGCAACCTTTTGATACCGCTGGTAGCGCCAAAGCAGAAAGTTTGGGGATTACATTGATGGAAAAACTAAGTAGTGACGACCCAACAGCAATTATAGGGCTCCCACTCATTGAATTAGCACAAATGCTAAGACATTTTGGACTTAACCCAACACTAAAAGCAGGACTCATTTAATAATGACTAGTTTACATCTTATCCCGGTAGGGCTTGGTAATGCCCCGATCCAACGCTGGCTTCCTCAAGAAGCTCAAACACTCGCATCAGAAATTGATGTCTATATCGCTGAAAATGCTAAAACAGCACGTGCTTTTCTAAAACTTGTTACCCCAGTAAAACCAATCCAAGAAATTATCATTCACACTTTAACATCTAAAACTAGCCCACAAGAGATTAGAGAATGGTTAAAAAACCCCGGAAGTCAAGGACGTATTGGTTTAGTCTCCGAAGCTGGTTGCCCTGCAGTGGCTGACCCTGGAGCCATAGTCGTCAAGGAAGCTCACAAAATGAATATCCGAGTCATTCCTTGGGTTGGCCCCTCTTCTCTATTGCTAGGACTAATGGCTAGTGGTCTGGATGGACAACGTTTCGCCTTTCATGGTTATGCTCCTGTACAACCACATGAACGCGTAAAGCAATTGCAACAATGGGAAAGTTACTCACAAAAGCACCAACAAACACAACTTTTTATTGAAACACCCTACCGTAATTTAGCTATGTTTCAATCCCTATTAGATACCCTAAAACCCAGCACTAGACTTTGTATTGCGCGTGCTATTACCACAGATGCCGAATGGATAAAAACCTACACCATTGCTGAATGGAAAAAGCAAGCTGTTCCTGATATTGACAAACAAGCTACCTTATTTTTATTTTTAGCTTGAACAGTACACCGCTGAGCAAACGGAAGCAGCTCTGAACCACAAGTACCACAATAGATACTACAGAATTAGTTCTCTGACGCTTCCATCGCTCGAAGATTCATCAGAATAGCTGCCGTTTGGGCATCCATCCTACCATCAAATTTTACCGGTCGGTAATGCATCTGAAAGGCTCGCAATACTTGCTGACTCTTACTCGTCCAATCACCCGTCAGTTCAATATCATAACCTAGTGTTTTCAAGGCTTTTTGTAATGAGAGTGTACTAGGCAACCCCTCTTTTTTATATTTTCTAGTCAGACTAGCCACCTGATGTTCATCATACCATCGCCCCAACCCTTCTTGGGCAAGCCATTGCCAAGGAAAAGCTGGTCCAGGATCAAGCTTACGCTGAGGTGCGATATCGCTATGCGCGAGAATATTTTTTCCCTGAATTTGATGTCTTTGTTGGATATCTTTTAATAAAACAATTAGACGTTCTATTTGTGAGCTAGTATAGGCTTGCCATTGATTAATATCAGACGGAACTTTTTTGCCACTCTGTTTGGGTCCCAAATTAACAATCTCAATTCCAATAGATTGAGCATTTAAGTTAGTGTCTGTACCCCATTGGCTCTTTCCAGCATGCCATGCCCTACGATTCTCATCCACCAATTGAATGACTCTAGCTGGTTCCTCATCTGTAATCAAATAATGAGCAGAAACCTCTTGCTCGGTTAAAATTTTTATTGAATCCATTAAGGATTCCCACGTGTAATGTAGGATAATATATTTAACTCGACTGTCCTGCCCTTTTGCTTCTCGGTACTCATCTACAGGTCCCGTCGCACAAGCGCTCAATACTAAGCAACATATAGCAACAACAGATTTAAATAATTTTTTGAACATAATAGTAGATCAGTGGATAAAATCACTTAGGCTTAATCGCTTGCAATTGTTGCTGAATACGTTGCTGCCGTATACGTTGAGCAACAATACGCCATACTAATAATATAAATACAACCGCGGTAAAAGCATAAATATCCGCTATAGACGCATCAGATCTTTGCATAAAAATAGCATGTATAACGGCAAAAACCGCTACTATATAAACCAAGCGATGCAAACGTCGCCAATTTCTTCCTAGCTTGCGTACCATAGCCTGATTAGACGTTATAGCTAAGATACATAACAAGACATAGTTAAATAAACCAAATACGATAGCAGGTCGCTCTACAATATCCTTACCCATCAAAGCGAAACTAAAATGTCGCTCCATGCCTGACCATAAGAGCAAATGACAAGTTGCATAGAAAAAAGTGAACAACCCAAACATGCGACGCCATAAGATAAAGCCCTGTTGCTTAGTCAATTGACGCAAAGGAGTCATACATAATGTAATAATTAGAAAACTTAAGGTAGTTTGACCAGAAGAAGACATTAACCATAATCCTGGATCTTGCCCTAATTGTTGTGCGCTATACAAATATATCCACCTTGCCAAAGGCAATAACGAGATAAGAAACAATACTGGTTTTAATTTGAGCCACATGACACTATCCTTTCTTGGTGAGTATTTCTATTATTCAAATTTTTATTCTACGTCTAATTAGCAATAAATAGATAATAAGCGATGGAGCTCATCAACACTCTCGACAACATGATCTGGTTTTGCCTCATAAAGTTCTTGCTTAGAATGTGCACCATAAGTAACAGCAACACAATGCACACCAGCATTTTTAGCTAGCAAAATATCATGTGTCGTATCCCCTATCATCACCACATTTTCAGGCTCAACCATAAGCTCTTCCATTATCTCATTCAACATAAGTGGATCAGGTTTGCTTGCTGTCTCATCTGATGTTCTAGTCGCATCAAAAAAATGACCCAACTGATGATTAGCCAAAGCCCTATCTAGCCCCACTCGACTCTTACCTGTCGCCACCGCCATTTGAGTGCCTTTACTTTTCAACTCATCTAATAGTTGTAAATTACCCGGAAATAAGCGTAAATCTGGGTCTCGAGTTAAAAAATGATATTTATAACGAGTCACAAAATCGTCAACCAAGTCATCCGTTAAGTCTGGAATAACTCGTTTCAACGCATCCACTAAAGTAATTCCTATAACCCAACTCGCGTCTTGATGACTAGGCACCGTCAAATTTAAGTCTCTCGCTGCATTTTGCATAGCAACAACAATAGAATGCGTTGAGTCCATTAATGTGCCGTCCCAATCAAACACTACCAATGAAAACTTCATTATTTTTATCCTTTTTTTAGCTGATCTAAGAAGCGCAAACACTCAACAGGCAGAGGGGCTTCCAAAAGCAATTTTTCCCCAGTCAATGGGTGCGTAAATTGCAAGCGATGGGCGTGTAAGAACATTCTTTTAAAGCCTTTTTTCGAGACTTCTTCACGAACCTCATCCTTTCCATATTTCTCATCACCGACAATAGGAAAACCTTGAGAAGCTAAATGCACTCTTATTTGATGAGTTCTACCTGTTTTAAGCTGAGCACCAAGCAAAGTATATCCTAAATACCCTTGCAATTTAGTGACAATGGTATGTGCATATTTTCCATGTTCTTTGTCAACACGTACTCTTCGTTCACCGTCAGGCGTTAAATACTTATATAGTGGCAACTTAATTTCTTGTCTTTTCGCCGTCCACTCCCCAACAACGAGTGCTAGATAAGATTTATGCCCTTCGGATTGTCGCATCATGTCATGCAATACAACCAATGCACTTCTTTTCTTCGCAATAATCAATAAACCAGAAGTCTCTTTATCTAACCGGTGAGATAACTCTAAAAACTTACTCTCTGGTCGTGCCGATCGCAGCTGCTCAATCACACCGAACGAAACACCACTCCCACCATGCACAGCAACTCCCGCTGGTTTATTAATCACTAAAATTGCATCATCTTCATAAATAATAGGAAATTCTGCTTTAGGTACAGGTGGTTTACTATCAGGATCTGCCATTCTGAGAGGAGGAATTCGCACTTCATCCCCTACATTTAGACGGTATTCTGATGAAATACGACCTTTATTGACCCTGACTTGACCCGAACGAATAGCTTTGTATAAATGACTTTTCGGCACACCCTTACACTGACGTAGCAAAAAATTATCGATTCTTTGCCCATCAGCCCCCTCATCAATCTTCACAAATCTCACCTGTAATAGAGCATTAACCTTATCTGAAGAGGATTGTGGGGAAATTTTTTTTTGTAGTGGAGATGATAATTGCTTAGCCATACTTGTCATCAGTAAATTAATTACTTATTTTAACGCAAACCAAGCGATTTTAGTTTTATGCATATCGGCTCACTTTATTTCATTTCATACATTAAAGGTATATAGCCTATTCCTAATTAAATGATTTTAATTTCTTTCTTATCTACCCCCCCTATGCTATAATGGCTCACCCGAGAGAGAATAGTTTAACCATAATGACTAAAACTCCTATCACACGTAAGAAACTTTCAGAAGAGAAAGCTCAGTGTTTCGTTTTAGCACGACGCGAGAGAATTAACGCAAAGGTGTCGCTATTTCGGTAATTGAAGGTTACAAACGCATGCTTATTTACGTTATGAAATGCGGTAGTTTTATATTTAATCCCCTACCCACGTAAATGCATATATCCGTTTGTCAGAACCTTGTTTGTGCACAGTGAAAGATTAAAAAATCTAGATTTTTGAGCCTATTATGTTAGAGAGCTTAGTCTAGGTTTTCAGTAAAACTTTTTATGCTCAACATAGCTTGAGCGCATTAATATAGACAGTCCCAACCAAGTATTGGTCATGGGATTCTTTGCATGAGCAATTGGTTTGCCCTCGATACCTAGGGTTAATGCATTTATGGTGAATGCATTAAATTTTTATTGAGAAGAACCAATATGAAACGCATGTTATTTAATGCAACGCATCAAGAAGAATTACGCGTTGCTATCGTAGATGGGCAAAAGCTCCTTGATATTGATATTGAAACAGCAGGTCGTGAACAACGCAAAGGTAATATCTACAAGGGTGTAATTACTCGCATCGAACCTAGTCTAGAAGCTTGCTTTGTAAACTATGGCCATGAGCGCCATGGTTTTTTACCCTTCAAAGAGGTAGCACGTAGCTACTTCAAAGAAGGCGTTGATGTCCGTAATGTTCGCATCCAGGATGCGTTAGCCGAAGGACAAGAGCTTATCATCCAAGTAGAAAAAGAGGAACGCGGTAACAAAGGTGCTGCTTTAACCACTTTTATTTCTCTTGCCGGCCGTTATCTTGTCTTAATGCCAAATAATCCTCGTGGTGGCGGTGTTTCTCGCCGCATTGACGGAGAAGAAAGACAGGAATTACGTGAAACCATGTCACAACTAGATTTACCAGAAGGAATGAGCATGATTGCTCGTACCGCTGGTATTGGTCGTACTGCTCCTGAATTAGATTGGGACCTTAAATATTTATTAAAACTATGGAATGCTATTTTTACAGCATCTCAACAATACCCAGCTCCCGTTCTTATCTACCAAGAATCAAGTTTAGTTATTCGTGCTATTCGAGACTATTTCTCTCCCGATATCGCCGAAATTCTAATTGATACTGATAATATCCATAATCAAGCATTAGCCTTCATGCAAGATGTAATGCCTGAAAATGTCCAAAAAGTAAAACGTTATCGAAATGCTGTTCCTCTTTTCTCTCGCTTCCAAGTAGAGCACCAAATTGAAACAGCTTATTCACGTAACGTTCAATTACCCTCTGGTGGTTCTATCGTTATTGACCATACCGAAGCTTTAGTAGCCGTAGATGTAAACTCTGCACGTTCAACTAGAGGTACTGACATTGAAGAGACTGCCATGCGTACCAATCTTGAAGCAGCCGAAGAAGTTGCTCGTCAACTCCGTTTGCGTGACTTAGGCGGTTTGATTGTTATCGATTTCATTGATATGGAAGACAGCAAAAACCAACGTGCTGTTGAGCAAAAATTAAGAGATGCTCTACATGTTGATCGTGCTCGTGTTCAGATGGGTAAAATTTCTCGTTTTGGTTTAATGGAATTATCTCGTCAACGTTTACGCCCTTCACTTAATGAAGGCTCACATGTTACCTGCCCACGTTGTAATGGTACAGGCGTAATTCGTGACGTAGAATCTAGTGCACTGAATATCTTACGCCTACTTGTAGAAGAGGCGATGAAAGAAAATACAGCGGCTATCTATGCGCAAGTTCCTGTTGAAGTAGCTACTTACCTACTCAATGAAAAGCGTACTGATATTGTAAAAATCGAAACACGCCTAAAAGTACGTATTTATCTTATCCCGAACAAAAATATAGAAACACCTCATCATGATATTGAGCGTGTTCGTTACGACGACCCACGTATGGATGAGCAAAAGTCTAGCTTAGAAATGATTGAAGCACCTGAAAATACGACACTTTCTTGGCAAGACAAAAAAGAAAAAGATGAAGAAAAACAACGTCCTGAAGCAATTGTTAAAGGAATTCATCGCGAAACCCCTGCTCCTACACCTGCCGTTACTCCCGCAGTAAAAGCACAAGAACCTACGATAGGTTTCTTCCAACGCATCAAAGCATGGTTTATGGGTACGCCAGCCACTCCTTCTGTTGAGGATTCTCAAGAGAAAAAAGAGATTACCGGCACAACCAAAACATAATCGCCAAGATAAGCAACGCAATCGCCCTCGTCGTCCAGAAAAAGCTCAGGATGACGATAAAGCTATTGCTCGTAAAGCCAAGCGTGCGGAAGAATTAAAGGCAGCTAAAGAGGCCAACAAAGAAGCGGCTAAAGAACAAGTTGAGAATCGTCAATCTCGTCGCCAAAATAGAAAGCAACGTCAAGAGACCAGTGCTGAACAAGCTAATACGACGATTACAAAAGAAACTTCAACTAAAGCTAATAATAACCAAAACACTGCTCCTAAAGAGGTTTTAAAAGAGACTCAAAACAAACCTCAAAAAGTGTCAGCCACCGATGCAGATACAGTATCGACTAAACCAGCCAATTTTGAAGAAAATAGTACTCGTTTAGAATCATCCTATGTTACAGATGTTGATACTAGCTCTCAAGCCCTAGGCGATGATATTATTGATAGTGCTACTGATAATGCGACAGGTGAAGATTTCACTAATGACCAAGGGGAAGCTCGCAAACGTCGTAGACGTAATCGTCGTGGTCGTCGTCCAAATGATGAAGCTAAATCAATCACACCAAATGAAAACCTAGCCTTCATCCCTAACGAAGTCTTATTAGAGCAACAAGAAGCACAGCAAGGACAAGTGTTAAGCCAACAGCAAACAACCACTCCAGCAGAAGCAAACAATGCTTTTGTTCCTGCTACTGTAGCAGGTGTGACAGGTCTTGCAACTATCGTTGTGGCCGAAACAATTAATCACAACGAAACAAGCCCTGAACATGCTCATGCACCAGACTTATCTGAGATTTCGCCAGTAGCGACTGTTAAAGAACATGTACCTGAAACAGCTAATCTTAGCGAAACAACTGACACTACAACTAGCGTAAGCTCTATAGTGGAACCTGCTACACTTGTGCCTAGTCCGGTACCTGTCTTTGAAACTACAGATACAGTAGCTCCTGTTGTGGTTTCTGAAACAGTTCCGCCTGTAGCTGTTGATTTACCTCAAGAAGTTGAACCTCCTGTTGTGAGTGAGGTTATTGTTGCCGCTAAATTAGATGACAATTCCACCACTGAGGAAGATACTAGTGTGACTATCGTTCAAACAAGTGCCATCGAGCAACCGATGAATACAGTGTCCGATGGAAAATCAGTGGTAGATACAGCTACATTGACTCAAGTCGTGGAAAGTGCTGGAATGCAGTGGATTCAAACCAAGCCTGATTTGGTGGTAGAAATAACTCCTCCAAGTATTAAGCTAGGTCGAGCACGCAAACCAGTACAAGCAATTAGTAATGAACCGTTAATACTAGTAGAAACTGACAGTTCTAAAAAATAATTGACTTAGTATTGATCAAAAATACAATCCTATTAATCGCCTAACGCAGAACATGACCTATGTTCTGCGTTTTTTTATACCCTTATTAGGATTAATCCCAATGTAATAATTACAAAATATAATTTACAATCTATTACTAACCGGGGAATATTTTCATTCCCCTTATTTATGTTTACAACAATGAAACCTTATGTATGAACAGGGAGTCTATATGTTTCGTGCAATTACCGAAGCTAGTGTGAGATTGGTTCGTCAATACCTACCATCTCCTTTTGTCTTTGTTGTTATCCTAACTTTAATGGCATTTACGGCTGTTTTAACATTCACCAACCAAAATTTTTTACAAGCTAGTAGTTTCTGGGGCAATGGTCTATGGAGTCTATTAGGTTTCTCTATGCAAATGGCACTTATCTTGGCGACAGGTCATATATTAGCTAAAGCACCTGTTCTAGGTCGCTTCTTAGATAATATTGCCTCTAAAGTAACTAGTCCTAAGGTCGCTATTCTTGTGGTAACACTAGTAGCACTTTTAGCATGCTGGTTAAACTGGGGATTTGGACTTATCGTTGGTGCAGTAATGGCAAAAGCATTAGCACGTAACGTAAAAGGCGCTGACTACCCATTACTAGTAGCTTCAGCATACTCTGGTTTCTTGATTTGGCATGGCGGTTTATCAGGTTCTATTCCATTAGCATTAGCAACTGGTGGTGCTGACTTAGCAAAAATCTCTGCACAAACAATTACAGCAGCAGTTCCTGTCTCTGAAACGCTATTCTCTTGGTATAACTTAGCCATTATTGCTGGTTTAGTGATTGGTCTACCATTGCTTAATATGGCAATGATGCCTAAAAAACCTTTTGAAGTAGATCCAAAACTAATGATCGAAGAAGCTATCGAACTACCACCAAAAGATACATGGGCTCAAAAAGTTGACGACAACCGTTTCTTGGCACTTATTTTAGTGTTCTTTGGTGCTGCCTATATATATGGTCACTTCAGTAGCAAAGGATTTTCACTTTCATTAAATATTGTGATTGGCTTATTCTTATTCCTAGGTTTATTAGCGCATGGTACCCTAGAAAGATATTCTCGTGCAATGGAAGAAAGTGCCAAAGGAATTAGTGGTATTATTCTACTCTTCCCATTTTATGGTGGTATTATGGGTCTTATGATGGGGGCTGCTGATGGTGGTACTTCTCTTGGCGCCATGATTACTAACCAATTCGTTGCATGGTCTACAGCGGAAACATTCCCTTCTCTTGCGTTCTTAAGTGCTGGGTTAGTTAACGTATTTGTACCTTCTGGTGGTGGTCAATGGGCTGTTCAAGGTCCAATCATGTTACCTGCTGGCGTCCAATTAGGTGTGCCTCCAACCGTTTCTGCAATGGCGATTGCTTGGGGCGATGCTTGGACAAATATGATTCAACCATTCTGGGCACTTCCTCTTTTAGGTCTAGCTGGTCTTAATGCTCGCGCTATTATGGGTTATTGCTTAATAGCATTAGTGTATTCTGGTATTTTAATTACTGGCGTTTTTTATTTTGTTTAATAGACAAATACTCTTAAAACCATTTCTCGTATGCCTTAATCGATAGTGGTTTTAGGGCAATAAACAGAGAAGCGATACATCTAAAATATAAAAGATGTATCGCTCTTTTATTTTACTCTCAGTCGCCCCTTAGCTGATAATCGCATAAATGTAGCTAAAGCGACGAGAATACCGAAACTTTCTACAATTGCCGCAGGCACCCACATAATAATACCACCTAATCCTTGATCTTCTAGCGCTGAAATTGGTACAGCTCTACCACATAAATCAAACAGTGGATACAAATCATTGGGCGTTAAAGCAATATAAATTCCCACCAATATTTGCGGAACCATCGTTAAAATAGGAGAAATAATCCTTCCCTTAACCGTCATCGCCGCAGGTGGGGCTGGACGACGATCTAAAATCAAATTCCAATACATAAAACCGCTTATCACAACAGACCAGTTCATCAAGCGATATAAATAAATATCCAACATAGAATAGAACTGCACGGTTGGGATTAACCAAACAAGCACCAAGAAAACAAATAAAAAAGGAACAAAATACTTATCTGTACACCATTTACGTAACGTCATTGCCAGAGAGGTTTGCTCAAATTTTCTTAATTTCAACCTAAGCGTTACTGGCAATCCTGCTCGCATTACCTGTCCTGGATAAGCCGCCATTACTAAGAGTGGTGCTAAATGGTGTAAAAAAACATGTTGAATACGATGCACAAAAAACACCCTTTCAGCAAAATAATCAACATGGGTATGCAACGATAAATAAAGCATCACAAAACCAGACCAAAACAAGCAATGTCTTACTATACCGATTGGTCTATGGAGCGAGCCTTTAATAAATAAATAGGCACTGAACAAAAAACAAATAATTAATGTCGGTGAAAACTCCCAAGGTTCAAGCCATTGAGCGATTGTTAAATCCATAGTACCTCTTTTTTCTTGAATGCTCATATTTTAATCATATTTATATTTTTTATCCTATTTATGCCCGTTAAGCCACGTAAATGGGCTACAATTTCATGCATGAAAATCGGACAATGGACATTGCCTAACCCTGTATTTGTTGCTCCTATGGCTGGAGTGACCGATCGCCCTTTTCGTCAATTATGCAAACGACTAGGGGCTGGTTATGCTGTGTCTGAAATGGCTGCCAGCAATCCAAAACTATGGGATAGTGTCAAAACGTCTAGGCGTCTCAATCACGACGGTGAAGTTGACCCCATTTCCGTTCAAATTGCTGGTGCTGATCCTGATATGATGGCTCAAGCCGCTCTATTTAATATCCATAAGGGTGCTAAGATTATTGATATTAATATGGGTTGTCCTGCCAAAAAAGTTTGCAATGTTGCTTCAGGATCTGCGCTACTAAAGCATGAAGAGCTAGTAGTTGCGATTTTAAAGTCCGTTGTTCAAGTTTGTAAGCCACTAGATGTACCTGTCACACTCAAAACCAGAACAGGATGGGATAGAGAGCACAAAAATGTGCTCCGAATTGCTACTCTTGCTCAAGACATAGGTATTAGTGCGTTAACACTGCATGGTCGTACTCGTGCCGATATGTATAATGGTGAAGCAGAATATGACACCATTAAACTGGTTAAAAGTGCTTTATCCATACCTGTTATTGCGAATGGAGATATTGATTCTCCTCAAAAAGCGAAATACGTATTGGACTATACGCAAGCTGATGCAGTGATGATAGGCCGTGCGGCTCAAGGAAATCCCTGGATTTTCAAACAAACAAATTACTACTTAGCACAAGGGAAAGAATTACTTCCTCCTCGTTATAGTGAAATGCAAGAGGTTTTATTGCAGCACTTGAATGAACATTATCAGTTTTATGGTGAACATACTGGTGTACGAACAGCACGCAAACATATTGGGTGGTATGTAGCCCAATTACCTGGTGCCACAGAATTTATCCAAGTAATGAACCAACTCAATACATGTTCAGAACAATTTAACGCTGTGGAAGATTGGTTTAATGAACTCATTCGATTTGAAGAAAATGAATAAAATAGATCCTATCGATAAATGTATAACAGCGAATCTTGACGCTTATTTCAAGGAATTAGGTGATGCCCCCGCTTCAAATGTGTGGAATATGGTCATGGATGGTGTAGAAAAAGCCATGCTTGAAAAAGTCATGGCCTATACCAATGGGAACCAATCCAAAGCCGCCGAAGTATTGGGCATTACTCGCAATACATTACGTAAAAAACTTATTTCTAACCATCTTATTGACGCATCATGAAATTAACCACTGCTCTTCTTTCTGTTTCAGATAAAACAGGTATTGTTGAATTTGCCCAAGCTTTAGCGGCTCGTGGCATTAAATTACTCTCTACTGGTGGCACAGCGGCTTTATTAAAAAAAGCAGGTCTAGACGTTACGGAAGTGGCCGAACATACAGGTTCTCCAGAAATTTTAGACGGGCGTGTCAAAACACTACACCCTAAAATTCATGGTGGCTTATTAGGTCGCCGTGATAATGCCGAACATTTAGCCACAATGGAGCAACACGGCATATCTCCTATCGACTTATTAGTAGTCAACCTCTACCCTTTCCGTGAAACGATTGCAAAACCAAATTGTTCTTTTGCTGATGCGGTAGAAAACATTGATATTGGTGGTCCTGCTATGCTACGTGCAGCAGCGAAAAACCATGGTACCGAACAAGGTGGTGTCACTGTGGTTATTGACCCTAGCGATTATGAACAAGTCCTAAAAGAAATCGACCAATTTGGCCAGCCTTCTTATGGCTTACGCTTAAAATTAGCGAGCAAAACATATGCTCATACGGCAGCTTATGACGGTGCAATTGCTCAGTATTTGACAGCGTTAACTGATGCCGAGCCAGCACAGGAAAGTACCCCAGCACGCCAACAATGGCCAGAAACAGTCACTATTCAAATCCAAAAACACCAAGAATTACGTTACGGTGAAAACCCTCATCAGAAAGCCGCTTTCTATATCGACCCTGTTCGTGGTAATGGCTTACTAGGTAATTATGAACAGCTACAAGGCAAAGAGCTTTCTTATAATAATATTGCTGATGCGGATGCCGCTTGGGAATGTTCACGTAGTTTTGATGTACCTGTATGCGTGATTGTTAAACATGCAAATCCTTGTGGCGTTGCTATTGGAGCTACACCTTTTGAAGCTTATCAAAAAGCCTTTAAAACAGACCCTACTTCTGCCTTTGGTGGCATTATTGCCTTTAACCGCAAAGTTGATTTGGCTGTTGCCGAGGAAGTTAGCAAACAGTTCATGGAAGTATTGCTTGCGCCTGAATACACAGAAGATGCCTTAGCATTACTTGCCGCGAAAAAGAATGTTCGTGTGTTAAAAGTTAGCTCTGGCTCAGAGCAAAACCCATTTGACGTAAAACGCGTTGGTGGGGGTTGGCTACTCCAAGACCCTGATGCCTTCGATGTACCAGCTGAATCACTTAAAGTAGTCACTAAAAAACAACCGACAGCACAACAACTTAACGATCTTATGTTTGCATGGAAAGTGGCAAAATATGTCAAATCAAATGCTATTGTATTCTGTGCTAATGGCATGACAATGGGTGTAGGTGCAGGTCAAATGAGTCGTTTAGATTCTGCTCGCATTGCTGCCATCAAAGCAGAAGCAAATGGTTTAAGCTTGAAAAATACGGCGGCGGCCTCTGATGCATTCTTCCCATTCCGTGATGGTTTAGATGTTATCGTAGCGGCTGGGGCTGATTGTATTATTCAACCTGGTGGTAGTATTCGTGACGAAGAAGTCATTAATGCAGCTGATGAGCATGGCATTGTGATGGTTTATACTGGCACTCGTCATTTCCGTCACTAATCCAGAACTATGCGGATTCTTGGTATAGACCCAGGCCTTAGAAAAACGGGCTATGGTGTGATAGATGTTCAACAAGCCCATATCTATTATGTGGCAAGTGGTACTATTGCTATACCAACGGATCTGCCTTTGCATCATCGCTTAAAACACATTATGGATCATATTCGTGAGGTCATTGAACATTACAAACCTCACGAATCTTCTCTTGAAAAAGTCTTCGTCAATACGAATCCTGAAACAACATTATTATTGGGTCAGGCAAGAGGTGCTGCCATGTGTGCTTTAGCTGATACTGGACTAGATGTAGCAGAATACACCGCCTTACAAATAAAAAAAGCTGTCGTTGGTCGAGGACATGCAAGAAAAGAGCAGGTCCAAATAATGGTTCAACATTTACTAAATTTAAACGCAATGCCTGAACCTGATTCTGCTGATGCGCTAGCATGTGCTATCACGCATGCACATGCCTCCAGCTTACTAAATAAACTCAAAGAACTCGATTTAGATACTACTCATACCAGTAAAATGCGTGGTGGTCGATTACATATTTAACATTCATGTAAAAAGAAAAAATTATGATTGGACGAATTACTGGCTTATTAATAGAAAAAACCCCTCCAACAATTTGTGTGGATGTCAATGGTGTAGGCTATGACATAGAAGTCCCCATGACAACGCTATATGACTTGCCTGAAGTCGGCGCAAAAGTCACTCTTTTCACTCACTTAGCCATACGTGAAGATGCACATGTTCTCTATGGTTTTTTAAAACCCGAAGAGAGAACAACGTTTAGATCCTTAATTAAAGTGAGTGGTATCGGTGCTCGTACAGCATTAGCTATTCTATCTGGGCTTAGTACAACTGACTTAGCTCAGGCGATAGAACAACAAGATGCCACCTTATTAGTAAAAGTCCCAGGTATTGGTGCAAAAACAGCCGCAAGACTACTCTTAGAACTAAAAGGCAAACTTTCTAATAGCACATTACCACAAAGCCATACTCAACAATCCTCGAAGAGTGATATACTCAATGCTTTAGTTGCCTTAGGTTATTCCGAAAAAGAAGCCAATAATGCAACAAAAAATTTAGCTAGCGATGTTTCTGTTGCTGATGGTATTCGTCTAGCGTTACAAAATTTAACGAAATAAGGATACTATTCCTCATAAGGGAACTATCTACATTTGCTCACAAGGCAATGAATGCGTTCAAGTTTTTAATAAATTATGTATTTCCAGGGGGAAAAATGAAAAAGAATTGGTTTAAAAAAACATTATTTAGCTGCGCTGTCATTGCTTCTATGGCGTCTACCTCAGCGTTTGCAGAACAATCATTAAAAATGGCTTATGCATTAGCCAAAGACTCTCATTATGGAGCAGCAGCTAACGCCTTTGAAAAATCATTAGCTGAAAGCACTAATGGTAAATTCAAAATCGAGCATTTTGCTAATAGTGCTTTGGGTGGTGAGCGTGAAGTTATCGAAGGTTTACAACTAGGTACTGTTGATGCAGCTGTATTATCAACAGGGGCAATTTTGAATTTTGTACCACAAGCAGGTGTATTTGACATTCCCTTCTTATTCCGTGACTTAGCTCACGCTCGCAAAGTACTTGATGGCCAAATTGGTCAAGACATGTTAAAAGAGTTCCCAAAACGTGGGCTAGTCGCTTTAGCATGGGGTGAGCAAGGTTTCCGCCACCTAACTAATAACAAACATGCGGTAAAAGAACCAGCAGATGCCAAAGGTCTAAAAATCCGTACTACTGAAAACCCTGTTCATTTATTAGCATTTAAACAATTAGGTATTTTAGCAACACCTATGGCTTGGCCTGAAGTTCAAACAGCGCTACAACAAGGTACTATTGACGGTCAAGAAAACCCTACTTCAGTGATTGTATCTGCGAAACTTAATCAACAACAGAAATTTATGTCATTAACTGGACATGTTTATGCGCCTGCTGTGATTATCGTCTCTCCGTCAGTATATGACAGCTTAAGTGATGATGAAAAAGCAAAATTCGTTGAAGCGGGTAAAAAAGCTGGTCAAGCTATGCGTGATTTCGTTGACAATGTCGAAAAATCAGGCGTTCAAACATTAAAAGACGCTGGTATGCAAGTCACTGAAGATGTTGATCGTGATGCTTTTGCTAAAATCGTTAAAGAAGTGTACCCTGAGTACTATAAACAATTTAGTAAAGAGCTTATTGATAGTATTGAAAATACAAAATAATTATTCTTGCTAACAATATTTTAGGCTTTCTATTTGTTTTTAGTAAGCAGTAAAGGTTAGTGAGAACTACCGCTTCAGGCTGTCGATAAAGTAGTACTTTCGACGTGCAGATTTTCATCATCAGTCTTAATTGATTTATTGACTACACTTGAAAAGCTGCACGTCAAAATTAAAAAAATAAAGGTTTATCCACAATCTGAGGGGTTAGTAAGAACTAACCCTTTTTACTCATCTCTAGAGATTAACATTTTCTATCATGAAATCTTTTACTTATTGGCTTGATAAAACACTATTTAAACTGGTTTCTATCGCTGCTCAGTTATTGTTACTGTCTGCCGTGATAGCAGGAATTTATCAAGTATTTGCTCGTTTCGTATTACACGAACCAGCAGCCTGGACGGAGCCATGGACTCGCTCATCACTGATTTGGGTTGTCTTTTTAGGCGTTATTTTGGCATTCCGTCATGGCGAAATGTTACGTGTGGATGTTATTAATACATTTTTATCTAGTAATGCACGTCGAATTGTACGCCATATCGCCAATTTACTCTGTGCCATCTTCCTTGGACTGTTAGCATGGATTGGCGGAAATATGACTTATCGTGTCCGTTTCCAATCAATTGCGGGTTTGGACTTTTCAATTTCATGGATTTATCTTGCTATTCCTGTTGGCTGTACTATTGCCTTAATCGCTCTATTAGTACAATGGTTTAGCAAAGAAGATTCTCATCATTCCCAAACAATGGAGTAGTACTCATGGCACAAATCATGATTTTATCCATGTTAGTATTTTTCGTACTAACAGTCCCTGTAGGGATTGCCATTGGTCTAGCTTCTTTTTTAGGCATTGAAGTGGCGGGAATTAACTGGTTAGTTATTGCTCAGCAATTTTATGCATCGTTAGATAAGTTTCCTTTAGCAGCCATTCCATTCTTTATTTTGGCAGGCAACCTAATGCAAGAGGCCAGTATCTCTGAACGTATGGTGAATTTTGCCAAAAGCTTGGTTGGCAATATGCAAGGAGGTTTGGCTTGTAGTTGTGTTATTACGTGTATGATTTTCGCTGCAGTCGCTGGTTCTAGTGTTGCCACCACTTTCGCTGTTGGTTCAATTCTGATTCCAGCGATGATTTCTCATGGTTACCCTAGACCTTTTGCTGCATCTTTACAAGCCACTGCCGCAGAGCTAGGCGTGATTATTCCCCCTTCTGTTCCTATGATTCTATTTGCTGTTGCTACGCAAACAGATTTAGTTAGTTTATTTATAGGTGGTATTCTACCCGGTATCTTGATTGCTGCTGGCTTGGTTTTCTACGTTTGGCTATACGCAAAACGCAATAATTTTGGCTTACGCGATGGAGAAAATCGTTTATCATTCTGGCCTGCACTTAACCAAGCTAAGCTCGCCTTATTAATGCCGATTATTATTTTAGGCGGTATTTACGGGGGAGTCTTCACACCAACAGAAGCTTCAGTTGTGGCGGTTGTTTATGCCTTAATTATTGGCGTATTTGTCTACAAAACACTAAAGCTACCTCAACTTCAAAAAGTATTCCAAAACACCGTCATTTCTACAGCCATTATCATGTTCTTAATTGCTAATGCGGGACTCTTTGGGTTCTTATTGAATCGAGCAGGAATTCCTAATCAACTAGGTGAATGGTTAGCCCAATTATTCGATAACAAATACACATTCCTATTAGGTGTAAATCTTGCCCTTTTCTTTATTGGTATGTTTATTGAAACATCTGCCTCTATTGTCGTGTTAGCACCATTATTACTACCCGTAGCGGTAAAATTTGGTGTCGATCCAGTACACTTTGGTATCATTATGGTTGTTAATTTGGCACTTGGTATGATTACACCACCATTTGGCGTTAACTTATTTGCGGCATGTACCGTGGCCAAATTATCTGTTGATCAGATTATTAAGCCATTGCTCCCATTTGTATTTGTATCATTTATCTGTTTGCTATTAATTACCTATATTCCTAGTATTACATTAGCACTCTTATAAAGATAAACTAAGGATTTAAAATGCCTATTGTTCCTGATAATCTGTCTGTTAATTTACCTCAGCGAGAAATTATTCAAGCTGAACCAATTAATCGCTCAGAAGAATCGATAGAAAGAGCTCTACGTCCAAAATCACTTCGTGATTATACGGGTCAAGATAAAATCTGTGAGCAATTAGGCATTTTTATTCAAGCCGCAAAGAAAAGAAATGAACCGTTAGATCATGTGCTCTTATTTGGCCCTCCGGGCTTAGGTAAAACAACACTAGCGCATATTATCGCTAATGAAATGGGCTCACAAATGCGTCAAACCTCTGGTCCTGTGCTTGAAAAACCTGGTGATTTAGCTGCATTACTCACTAATTTGCAAGCAAATGATGTCTTATTTATTGATGAGATTCATCGTCTCTCCCCTGTTGTAGAAGAAATTCTCTACCCAGCATTAGAGGACTTTCAAATTGATATTATGATTGGTGACGGTCCTGCCGCTCGTAGTATCAAAATTGACTTACAACCATTTACGTTAGTAGGTGCCACTACTAGGGCTGGGATGCTTACCAATCCTCTTCGTGACAGATTCGGTATTATTTCTCGTTTAGAATTTTATTCCACTGAGCATCTTGCACAAATCGTTACTCGTAGTGCTCATCTGCTCAATGCTGAAATTACACCTGCTGGTGCTTTGGAAATTGCCCGTCGTTCACGTGGAACACCTCGTATTGCTAATCGTCTTCTTAGACGCGTAAGAGATGTTGCCGATGTTAAATACAAGGGCTTAATTTCCGATGAGTGTGCAACAGAAGCTTTGAGCATGTTAGAAGTAGACCCTCAAGGCTTAGACCTTATGGATAGAAAACTCCTTGAGACATTAATTCATAAATTTGACGGAGGACCTGTTGGCATTGATAACCTAGCAGCAGCAATTGGCGAAGAAAGCGATACCATCGAAGAAGTGATTGAACCCTATCTTATCCAAAATGGCTATATTCAGCGTACTCCTAGAGGACGAGTTGCCACACAAAATACATGGCTACATTTTGGTTTATCACCCAAAAGTCAAAACAATAATTCTGAACTATTTTAGTTTCTTAATAAACTATCAAAGAGGATACTTTCGGCGTGCAGGTTTTGTAGTTGATAGGTAAGCGTCCGGTGAACTCCGATTGACTTCCGTTTTTAAATGTTCAATGCCCCGATTTTGTCGGGGCATTGTGTTAATTCTTGGTGTCGTTTGGCGCTTGCCAACGATGAGGCAGAAGCTCAGCAATGTCCTTCGCTTTCTGTGTCGGCAATCGTTCCAACACATCCTTAAGGTAAGCATAAGGGTCATGGCCATTGAGCTTAGCCGATTGAATTAACGACATCACCGCAGCCGCACGTCGACCCGCTTTCTCTGAACCTACAAAGAGCCAATTCTTGCCGACCAATCGCGAGTGGAACGTATCAAATTCTCTACCGCATTATTATCCATCGGCAGTTGAGCGTCTTCCAAGAGGCGCGTCAAGGCAAGCCAATTGTTCAGGCTGTAACGAATGGCTTTGGCGATCGCCGAGTTCGGCGGCACCAGCTCAAACTGACTACGCAACCACCTTTCTAATTGCTTAAGTGCCGGCTCCATGTGGCGTTGTCGATGGGCTAATCGCTTCGATGGAC
>NZ_AYSV01000008.1 GCF_000506865.1 Pelistega indica | reverse complement strand
TCAGCGTCCGAAGGTATTAACCTCGAACTTTTCTTCCCTGACAAAAGTGCTTTACAACCCGAAGGCCTTCATCGCACACGCGGGATGGCTGGATCAGGGTTGCCCCCATTGTCCAAAATTCCCCACTGCTGCCTCCCGTAGGAGTCTGGGCCGTGTCTCAGTCCCAGTGTGGCTGGTCGTCCTCTCAAACCAGCTACGGATCGTCGCCTTGGTGAGCCGTTACCTCACCAACTAGCTAATCCGATATCGGCCGCTCCAATAGTGAGAGGTCTTGCGATCCCCCCCTTTCCCCCGTAGCCGTATGCGGTATTAGCTACGCTTTCGCGTAGTTATCCCCCGCTACTGGGCACGTTCCGATACATTACTCACCCGTTCGCCACTCGCCATCCAGAGAGCAAGCTCTCTGATGCTGCCGTTCGACTTGCATGTGTAAGGCATCCCGCTAGCGTTCAATCTGAGCCAGGATCAAACTCTTCAGTTCAATTCCTGTTTAATTGTAGTATCCGTAGATACTATCGCTGCTTATACTCAAAGAAATAACGTTTGTAAAAAAACCTTATTTCTGTATGTAGTGTAAGCACTTAAAATAATGTATTAGCTCATCCCGTGATAGGATGGCTCTCTCATTCCAAGCGCCCACACTTATCGGCTGTTAGTTGTTAAAGAACATCGCAAACTTACCACTGTAAATTCGTCTGACTGTCTCGGCGACTTCGTGTTACCTCATCGTCGTTGCCGTCAGCAGCAAAGAATGTAATTATGAACTACTTCACTACATCCTGTCAAGCACTTTTTAAAAATAATTTTTAATTTATTTTTAAACCGTTGTTAAATCCACTCACTATCGTCAACTTAACTCGCTTAACCTCCCCCGCCTCTTCAGCCAACCTTCAAGCAACTTATCGACTTGATTAATCGCTGCCTCAGCAGGAAAGAATGTAATTATGAAGAACTTCTAACTATCTGTCAAGCCTTTTAAAAACTTTTTATCTTAATAAAGCTAAAATTACTTCTCTTTAACATGCTTTACACCGCAATGAGTACATTAATGCTACCACCAAAACTCAACTCTTATTTATAGAAGCACATTATAAAAAATATAAAAACTTAACTTACAAATAAATCTTTAAGATGTTTGTTTATTTTGATATTTAATTTTTCCCAAAAAAACAACACTTACAAATTATGATAAGAACTGCTGTACAAAAACTACTTCGTTAAGGGACTTATAAAAATAGTTTGTATTATTTTAGCGTCTATAAGCTATTTATGTATGATTTAAACAACAATCCGCTCGTAACAAAACACCGATTTTTTTTAAAGTTTATGTCGCAAACACAAACTTTTTCCTTTATTTTCCTCTAACTTCGTTTATTTTCACTATAAATCCCTATTATCCTATCTTCTTATTTAAATACTCATCTCATTTTCTTTTTCCTAGAATTCATTTATGCATTAGGAGGAAAAATGACAGAGCAAGAAATTCTCTCTATTGATAGAAATCATATTTGGCACCCATATGCCAGCATTGATAACGATATGCCGATATTCACTGTAGATCATGCGCACCAAGCCACAATTACATTAAAAAATGGGCATACACTAATAGATGGCATGTCTTCATGGTGGTCAGCTATTCATGGTTATAATCACCCCCGCTTAAATCAAGCTGCACATCAACAATTATCAAAAATGAGTCATGTGATGTTTGGTGGTCTCACTCATGAACCAGCAGCTCGCCTAGCAAAGCAGCTATTAACTTTACTCCATCCTGATCTAAATAAAATATTTTTTGCGGATAGCGGTTCAGTTGCAGTAGAAGTTGCCATGAAAATGGCAATGCAATATCAGCATGCGAAAGGTCTAACCAAAAAACAGAAGTTTGCCACTATTCGTTCTGGTTATCATGGAGACACGTGGCATGCAATGTCTGTCTGTGATCCAGATACGGGTATGCACAACCTTTTTACAAGGAACCTTCCACTACAATATTTCCTTCCTCAACCATCAACAGTTTTTGGAGCGTCATGGAAAGTAGAGGATATTCAGCCCTTAAAAAATCTTCTCGAACTGCATCACCAAGATATTGCTGCTTTAATTCTTGAACCTATTGTGCAAGGAGCGGGGGGTATGTACTTTTACTCTCCGGAATACTTACATCAGGCAAAAGCACTTTGCGACCAGTATCAAGTGTTAATTATTTTTGATGAGATTGCAACAGGTTTTGGGAGAACGGGTAAGCTTTTTGCCTATCAGCATGCAGCAGTCATTCCAGATATTATCTGCCTAGGTAAAGCATTAACAGGAGGCTATTTAACCCTATCAGCCACCATTACACAATCTCATATTGCTGAGACAATTTGTGCTGGTGATGCAAAGTGTTTTATGCATGGTCCAACCTTTATGGGGAATCCACTTGCATGTAGCATTGCCTACGAAAGCTTACAATTACTTATCGAAAATGACTGGCAGAAGCAAGTCAATCATATTAATGAGCTTTTTCAAAAACTACTCTTACCTATATCATCTCGTCCCTATATCAAAGAGCTACGCATCCTCGGTGCAATTGCCGTTCTAGAGTTGCATACTCCTGTCAATATGAAAACCTTAACGCCACGCTTTGTAGAGCAAGGTGTCTGGATTCGGCCATTTGGAAAACTAGTTTATCTCATGCCTCCTTATATTATCAGTCCACAGGAGCTGACTCAACTCATTACCGGCATGATTAATGCACTAGACGATGAATATGGAGTAACTCCATGAATTTTCATCAACAAATCAAAAATTTGAAGAATCATCACCAGTTCCGTCAAATTCCTAATCTACTCCACCAAGGACGCTTCGTAGAAATTAATGGTCAATATTGTCTCAACCTATCTGGCAATGATTATTTAGGACTCAGCTATAAAAAAGAACTTCAGCAAGAGTTTCTAGAACAATACAGAGGTGATATACCCTTATTCTCTAGTACCTCTTCACGCTTACTGACTGGAAACTTTGTTCAGTATCAGCAATTAGAGATGTTAATGGCTGATCTATTTCAACAAGAAAGTTGTTTATTATTTAACAGTGGTTACCATGCCAATATTGGCATTCTACCTGCCATTACGGATAAAAATAGTCTAATCATTGCAGATAAACTTGTTCATGCTAGTCTCATTGATGGAATTCGTTTGGCAGGATGTGATTTTCTACGTTATCGGCATAATGATTACCAGCATTTAGCTACTCTTCTTACTGACAATGCCTCTCTTTATCAGCGTATCATTATCGTGACAGAAAGTATTTTCAGTATGGATGGTGATTTTACAGATCTCACAGCCCTCATTCAATTAAAAAAACAATATAACAATATTCTTCTGTATGTAGATGAAGCACATGCGTTTGGACTCTATGGAAAGAAAGGACTAGGTCTAGCGGAAGAGCTAAATTGTATTTCAGATATTGATTTTCTCGTCGGTACGTTTGGAAAAGCGGCAGCCTCAATAGGTGCCTATCTTATTTCATCACGCCTTATTCGTGATCTGCTCATTAATAAAATGCGTCCTCTTATTTTTTCTACTACTATCCCTCCCTTTAATATTGCAGTGGACGCACTTTATTATCCAGAAATTACCTCTTCTCTCCCAACAGCGCCAACATTTACAAACTATGAGCCATTTTTTACGGCAATCCCTCATTAAACGATTTAACGTCAACATGCCTAGTCAAAGCTGTATTGTTCCTTACATCACTCATGACAATCATATAGCACTTGAATTAGCTAAAAAACTACAGCAACATGGCTATTATTGCTTACCTATTCGTCCGCCTACAGTCCCTATAAATACAGCTCGCCTACGTTTTTCTTTGAATGCTGATATACAACAACATGAATTAGAGCAATTTTTAGATTGCTTACAGGAGCTCGTATGAAAACAGAATTTGTAAATCATCAAGGAGAACATCTTCTTGTTTATTTTGCAGGTTGGGGAACACCTCCTAGTATAGTCAAGCATTTAAAATTGCCTGATCATACAGATTTACTAATTTGTTACCAATACCATGATTTAATATGCAATTTTAATTTCACCGTCTATCAATCTATTCGCGTAGTAGCATGGTCAATGGGAGTCTGGGTCGCAGAAAGAGTGATGCATAACTACAAACTACTTTCTGCGACTGCTATCAATGGAACAGGAACACCCTGCCATGCTCAAACTGGCATTCCTCCTCATATTTTCCAACGCACATTAAATAAGCTATCTCCTCAAACACGTCATTATTTTGAACATCGTATGTGCTTGGACAAAACAACACTTTCAGATTATATCCAACGCCAAGACTATAGAGAATTTGAAGACATTCGCACAGAATTACATTTTCTCTCCAGCGCCATTACAAATGATACTCAAAAAGATTTGATTACTTGGCAAAACGCCATTATCAGTCGTAACGATAGCATTTTCCCCCCTGTAAATTTATATCGTTATTGGGAAAACCGCTGTAAAGTCATTGAATATCCCTATGCACATCTACTTTTCCACCATTTTACAGAATGGAAAAACTTTTGGGAGATGATGTATGATTGATAAAAATCTTGTTCGACTACGTTTTAGTCAAGCATGCTCTAGCTATGATCATAATGCATTCGCACAACAACGCATTAATCATACTCTTATAACACTACTCAAACAGTATGCTGGTGATCAATTTAATCAGGTCTTTGAAATTGGTTGTGGTACTGGACTTTTGACCCAGATGATGTACAAAAACCTCACAATCAATCATTGGATACTCAACGATCTATGTTCAATGCAAGCATATATCAAAACAAAGCTACCCTCTATAGATTTTACATTTATAGAGGGAGATATTGAGCATATTCCCTTTCCACCACACAATCAATTAATTGCTAGTGCCTCTACAGTACAGTGGTTAAACCAACCACAACATTTCCTAAAAAAATGTGCTCAACATTTACAAACCAATGGTTATCTACTCATAGGAACTTTTACACAAAATAATCTAAAAGAAATTAAAACACTCACCCATATTGGTCTAAACTATCCCGATATCAGCGATTGGCGTACTTGGTTAGAGGAAGATTTTCAGCTACTTCTCTGCCAGCATGAAGATTGGATATTACCCTTTGAATCTCCTCTACATATTTTGCAACACCTCAAATTTACTGGTGTCAGTGGTATACAAAAGAACCTATGGACTGGAACCAAACTCCGTCAATTTATAGCTGATTACCAATACCACTTCAGACTCAGTTCTGGTGAAGTCTCTCTAAGCTATAGCCCCCTCTTCTTACTCGCGAGAAAAAAAATGAAACAAGTAATCTTTATATCTGGAATTGATACAGATGTTGGTAAAACCATTGCTACTGCTTGGTATGCAAAAAAATTAATGCTCCAAGGAAAAAAAGTCATCACACAGAAATTTGTACAAACAGGTTGTAAAACCTATTCTGATGACATTATGAAACATCGTCAACTCCAAGGTATCACCGTAACTGAGGAAGATTTGGCAGGGATTACCTGTCCTTATGTTTTTGAGTTTCCCTGTTCCCCTCATCTAGCAGCCAAACTCGAAAATAAAAAAATCAATGAAAATCTTATCACTCAAAGCACCCAGAGATTACTAGAGACCTATGATATCGTCCTATTAGAAGGAGCAGGAGGTCTTTATGTACCTTATAATGACCAAGATACCATTATTGACTATATACAAAAACAACAATATCCTCTAATTTTAGTCACCTCGGGTAAATTAGGGAGCATTAATCATACGCTATTAAGCTTACAAGCATGTGCCCAAAGGCAAATTCCCTTGCATAGTGTTATTTACAATCGTTTTCCCGAAGGTGACTCGATCATCAGCCAAGATACACTATCCTTTTTAAGAAATTATCTACAGACTTATTTTCCAGAGACACAATTTACTACCATGGAGAAAATGACTATTTCTGATCAATCAATGCCAAAAATTCTTTTCTCAAATCAGAATTACGTAAAAAAGAACCTCGCATAACACTATTAATCATTTTAGAATCTATATCTTTAACGCCACGCCATTGCATACAAAAGTGATCTGCTTTCATCACTACTGCCAATCCGTCAGGATTCATTTTCTCAATAAGTAGATCAGATAATTGAACAACCGCCTCTTCCTGAATTTGTGGGCGTTGCATAACCCAGTGCGCCAATCGTGCATATTTAGATAAACCTATCAGATTAGACTGTTCATTTGGCATAATGCCAATCCAACATTTCCCCATGATAGGGCAAAGATGATGTGAACACGCACTTCTCACTGTAATTGGCCCAACAATGATTAGCTCATTAAGTTTTTCGATATTAGGAAACTCTGTTAGTTCTGGCATTGGGACATAACGACCAGCAAATACCTCTTGAATATACATTTTGGCAACACGCTTAGCTGTTTCCTGAGTATTGTGATCATTTTCGGTATCAATAACTAAACTATTCAATACATCAACAAGCTTGGATTGCACTTCTGCCTGAAGCTGTTCAAGCTCACCCGGTTTAATAAATTCAGCAATATTATCATTAGCAAAAAAACGCTTGCCTGATTGTTGAACACGCTGACGAATGACGGTTGAAATATAGTTATTTTCGTTATTTTGTTCCACGTAACTATCCCTTTTATATCTCTTTATCTCAACGCTAACAAAAAGAAAGCCGTTGAATTAACTAAGTAATCGCCTATTTTACCCCAAACCCTTTTATAATAAACAATCTATTAAGTGAATTTACCGAATCTCTCGCCAACGATTAAAAATGAATGAACAAATACTCGTCAATATTACCCCCTTTGAAACACGTGTTGCACTAATGGAGCAAGGTACGCTACAAGAGCTGCACATCGAAAGGTCTAGCCAACGTGGCAAAGTGGGTAATGTCTATTTAGGTAAAGTTCTTCGTGTATTGCCTGGTATGCAGAGTGCTTTTATTGATATTGGTTTAGAAAAAGCGGCTTTTATCCATATTGCTGATTTACGTGAGAATCGCATTGCTCGAAACAATGGCTTGCCTCAGATGCAAATTGAAAAGATTTTGTTTGAGGGGCAAACCATTATGGTACAAGTGATTAAAGATGCTATTAATACTAAAGGGGCTCGTTTATCCAATCAAATTAGTATTGCTGGGCGTATTTTGGTCTATATGCCTTTTGATAATCATATTGGTGTTTCTCAAAAAATTGAATCGGAGATAGAAAGAGAACGGCTAAAAAATCAAGTATCAAACCTCATGTCACCTCATGAAAAAGGTGGCTATATTATTCGTACTCAAGCAGAATTAGCCAGTGAAGAAGAGATTAAACGTGATATGGAGTATTTAAATCTAACGCTGGAAAAAACTACAGGAGTCCATTCAAAAACAAGCGGCGCCATCGTTGATTTATCAAGATTTAGATTTACTCGAACGTGTCATGCGTGATTTAGTCGTGCCTGATACGGTCTCAGTAGAAATTGATTCGCGTCATTCTTGCCAATATCTACGAGAGTGGGCAAGCATTTATACGCCAGAAATTACAGATAAGATTAAACACCATAGTGGCAGTAAACCACTTTTTGATACGGCAAATATCGAAGAAGAAATTAATATCGCCTTATCACGACGTGTTAATTTAAAGTCTGGTGGCTATTTGATGATAGACCAAACAGAGGCATTAACCAGTATTGATGTCAATACTGGTGCATTTGTCGGTTACCGAAATTTTAACGATACTATTTTTAAAACTAATTTAGAAGCATCGGTTGAGATTGCTAGACAGCTACGTCTACGTAATATTGGTGGGATTATTATCATTGACTTCATTGATATGGATAATCTTGCTCATCAGAAGGCTGTATTAGTTGAGCTACAAAAAGCACTCAACAAAGATCGTACACGAACCTCTGTCAGTGGCTTTTCTTCATTAGGTTTAGTGGAAATGACGCGTAAAAGAACTCGTGACTCTTTAACCGCCTTACTCACTGAACCATGCCATACTTGCGAGGGTAAGGGCTATATCCGTACCGCAAAAACAATAGCCTACACTATTATGCGTGAGATATTACGTGAGGCAAAACAGTTTAATCCTAAAGAGTTTAGATTAATTGTTTCACCAGAAGTGATAGATCTTTTTCTAGATGAAGAAAGTAATTACTTAGCCATGTTAGATGACTTCATTGGTAAGCCGATTAGCCTAGAAGTCGATAATTCGTTTACCCAAGAAATGTATGATATTGTGTTGCTGTAAGCTAGACTGTAAGAGACAATGGCTGAGTGGGCAAAATAGGAAAAAAGCCTTTACTCTATAAACCCATCTCTACAAATTAACTAGCGTTCTTTATTTAATAATTGATGAGAGCAGTACCTTTTTGCAGAAATAGCCGTTTATCAGATTCTTACCATAAAACACCACTCTTTAGGACTGGGATAACGTCAACAAATTGACAAGCAACTATTCCTGACTGATGTTTTGCGTAAAGAGGCTTAAAGGAATCGCCTCTAAAACAAAACACTAAATGAGATCACCAGAGCCAAAAACCAGCGATAATAACTAACTATGCCCTGCTTGCGTACGATTTTGCATAGCAATAATTTTTTCTTCTAATGCTTCTGATGTTTGTAAAGCAATCAACAAGCCTTCTCCACTATCCGTGCGATCCACTCTAAGCTTGATGCTTTGCCCTTCAAAAATATCAGGTGCGGCTTTTAACTCAACATATTTTTGCAATAACGCATCAATAGAAGATTGAGCCACATTTAAGTATTGCTCAATATTTTCAGGATCAGCCTCTTTAAAAGCGATTTCAATTGTTTTAGATAAATCCCATGTAAAAAACATTAAGGCATTTGGTCCAACAACTTCGGGATGTTCATAACCCCAATTTTCTGGTTTATTCATTCGTTATCCTTTTAAATCACAGATATACTATTACCTAATTGTTTAATAAAGTTAATAAGATATCCGTCTCTATCAGCGACAGTAACTATTATTCTGTTTTTTGTGCAATCGCATTAAGTGAGGCATATAGCCCCCCTGATTTCAGTAAAGACTCATGTGTCCCTTCTTCAATAATTTTACCGTCATCTAAGACTAAAATGCGATCAGCATTTTGAATAGTCGATAATCGGTGGGCAATCATAAAAGTCGTTCTGCCTTCCATCAATTGATTTAACGCCTCTTGCACTAACTTTTCAGATTCATTATCTAAAGCTGAGGTCGCTTCGTCTAAAATCAAGATAGGTGCATTTTTTAATAAGGCTCTGGCGATAGCGATACGTTGTCTTTGACCACCTGATAACCAAGCGCCATTCTCTCCAATCGGAGTTGCCAAGCCTTGAGGTAGTGATTCAACAAAAGACTTTAGGTTAGCCGCTTCAAGCACTTGCATAATTTGCTCATTAGTAACATTTTTATTGACACCATAAGCAATATTATCCGCTAAGCTTCCATCAAATAAGAATACATGCTGTCCTACTAAGGCAATATGCTGACGCAAGCTCCCTATGTCAAATTCATCTAATGGTGTCCCATCTAATAAAATCTGTCCGCCTGTTGGATCCACAAAGCGAGGCAACATATTCACTAACGTTGTTTTACCACTACCTGAACGCCCCACAAAAGCAACTGCCTGTCCTGCTTTTACAGTGAAATTTAAGCCTTTAATCGTATCATTCTCAACACCAGGAAATCTAAAGCTCACATGATCAAATACAATTTCACTATCAGGTGTCACGATAGCAGTCTTATTATCTTTTGAGGTTTCCTTGGGCGTATCAATGAGTTTAAATACACTTTCTGTCGCCATCATCATACGTTGAGCTTTAGCAGCAATATTTGTTAAGCGTTTAACTGGATCAAAAATCTGCCCTAATGCTGTAATAAAGGCAATAAATCCGCCAACAGTCAATACACCCTTACTGCCTTGATAGAGTGCCATTGCAATCACAGCCGCTAGAGAAAACGAAATAATCCATTGTGTTAATGGCGACATTGCTGCCTCAGCTGTCGCAATCTTCATCGCATGCTGACGCAAAGAAGCATTGACATTATCAAACCGCACTTGCTCTGTTGCCATACCGTCATGCATTTTAATAACACGTTGCCCTTCAATGCCTTCTTTAATGATTTTAGTTAAGTCTGCATTAACATCAATATTCTGGCGATTGATTTTACGCAAGCGTTTTGCAAAAAAACGTCCTACAAATACGGCTGGGGGGAATACGATTAAAATAATCAAGGTCAGTTGCCAAGACAAAAACAGCAACATCCCAAATATACCGACAATAATCGTTACTTCTTTCGCAATAGTCGTTACTACCTCTGTCGCATTGGCGGTAACTTGGTTAGCATCTACGGTAAAACGGTTTAATAAGCGACCCGTATCTCCTTTTTGAAACTCCTGATCAGGCAAACCCATTAGACTATGGAACATATCCTTGCGCAAAGAATACAAGACTTTATTGGCTACCCATGCCATCAAGTAAGCACCACTAAAATTGGCTGCCCCTCTCACCATCATCAATAAAATTAAGGTAATAGGAATCATCCAAATAAAGCTTTTTTGTGCACCTAAAAATCCTTCGTCCAATAAAGGCTTCATCAGATAAGCCATCAATGGTTGTGTGCTTGATCCCAATAAGATACACAGAAAACCACCCAACCAATACACCCAGTATTGACCTACTCGTTGATATAACCGAATCCATAGGGTTCTATCTACTGACTGTGTACCGTCTTGTACTTCTTTTTTTCTGCTGAATAAATTCAAAACCTTTCTCTATCAATAAAATTTAAGATTTTTTTGTTATTTTAAAGAGTATATATAAATTTTCATGTAAAGTTGATGCAATTACGCTATATTCAATATCTTTCTTAGTATTTTTTTATCATTATTCATTAGTAGTTTTACATTATGGCTGTATCACCTATTGGTCGTATTTATATTCGTTTACCTAACTGGATAGGTGATGTCTGCATGAGCCTCCCTTCATTACATGCTGTCATTGCAACTGGATGTGAAGTCATTGTATGTGCAAAACCATGGGCGCAAGACTTATTAAAAGGCTTTACTAATATAGGCTTTATTCCTCTGACAGGCAAATGGTCCGAAGATAGAAAACGCATCAAGCAACATAGACAACAATACAACACTGACAAACAAAGTGTTGGGCTACTCTTACCCGACTCCTTAACAAGTGCACTGACCTTTAGGTTAGCTGGTTTAGCGTGTGCGGGTTACAAAGATGATGGCAGGCAACTCCTTCTCAAGTGGGCATTTGATAAGCCTAAAGAATCCTTACATGCTGTCGAGTCTTGGTATCGATTAACTTACTTAGCCTTGAGCGCTTGGGGGTTTTCACCAGAAAAACAGCCTAATCAAGCACTTAGTCTCCCTCTCACCATAGACCATTATCAGCAAGCACACGCGGTGGTAACAGAGGCGTTAGCTAATAAACCTTTTATTCTCATCGCCCCAACAGCAACGGGAAAACACCATGGACGAGAAAAAGTATGGCCGTTTTTTGATACACTAACAAAAAAACTTCAGTCTGAAGGCTTTACTGTTGCTATGTGCCCTCCTCCTAATGAAAAAGAGATGGCATTACAAAATGCACCTACCGCACAGCTATTACCACCGGTGAGCTTAGGGGCTTTTGTGGCATTACTTGAAAAAGCATCTGTTGTGATTTGCAATGACTCTGGCGTTTCTCATTTAGCCAGCATCAGCGCCAAACATCAAATTACCTTAATCGGTGTGACTGAAGCAGAAAGAACGGGCCCATGGTCGTCAAAAGCCATTATTTTGGGTAAAATGAACCACTGGCCTTCTGTTGAAGACGTTAATGAGTCTATTAAGAAAGTAGTATGAAAAGTTATATTATCTCTCTGATAATTCCGCTTAATCTATGTATTTTCCTCGTTGTTGTTGGTTTATTATTTGCCATACATGCAACGTAAAAAGCTTGCCTTTTTCATCACCATGAGTGCAGGGGTGATTTGGGTGCTTATCTGGTTCTCTTCCTATTACGTCTTACAAAACAGGGGGCTATTTAGAAAGCTTATATCCCTATACCCCTCCCGTCTCATTACCCACGGCACAAGCTATTGTGGTATTTGGTGGAAACACAGCTAATAACCGCTCTAATTGGTTTGCCCCTTATTCCAAAGAATCTAGACACGCTCGTATTGATACCGCCGATGATTTATATTTTATGAATAAAGCACCTATTATCATTGTGTCTGGTGCTGCGTTAGACGGTTCAGTGAGCGAGGCAAAAGGCATGGCAATACAGCTCCAAAATAGAGGCATCCCTAAAACCGCGATTACCCTTGAAAATCAAAGTACGACAACGCGTGAGAATGGTTTTTATGTGGATAAACTCCTGAAAGAAAAAGGGCTAGAGAAAATCTTATTAGTCACCTCTGCCCTGCATATGCCTCGCTCTATGGCAGTAATGAAAAAATTAGGATATGACCCTATTGCTGCTGCCAATCCCCCACAAATTACACTGACTGATGCTATTAATCCTTATATTCCTAATGCACGCGCCCTTGAAGCTAGTCGCTCTATTATCAAGGAATATATTGGTATCGTGACCTATTGGGTTCGAGGTTGGATATAAGTTTGTTAAAAATACTCTACCTCATAAGGAATTTGTTTATCCGTCAATTGTTTAAATAAATCTGGGGACATTCTCACACGCCAATCTTCACCTAGGCGCATTTCACAGCTAAATTTATCTTTAATCGACAAGCTCACCCTTACCCATACGCCCGGTACGCCATTTTCAGGCTCTGCACGGAAGGGGTTAAGGGTGAACCGTAGCACTTGTGGGCTATTCTTTTCACATAGCGTGAGCATTAAATGACGTGCTTTTAATTCTCGTGCAGATTGTAAATCGTGTAGCACTTCTGCGGTGATACGCAGCGTTCCATTAAAACGATTTACCTTGACTTTGGCTTGAGCAATTACTAGATGATCAGCTTGTAGCAAATGACGGCTTTGTTGATACACCTCTTCGGTACACATGACTTCAATCTGTGCTGTTCCATCATCTAGCATCAAGAAATAGAGACGTTTACCCGCATCAGCCCCATCACCTTTGGTGACAAAGCTACGCACCCCTACAAATACCCCCGCTATCCAAACCAAGTCTTTAGACTCACTTAAATTCTTGAGTGTGGTAGGGATAAAGCGTCTAATTTCATCACGCCAGACATCAAATAAATGGTGGCTAAAATAAAATCCTAAGGCTTGTTTTTCCTCCAATAAGGAGGTGTATAAGTCCCACGGTGCCACTTTAGCCATTTCGGCATCAACTAAACTACTGGAGTCATCTTCAAATAAAGAAAACTGGTCGGCATTGGATTGTACTTGGTCTGCCGCCTCTAAGGCTTGATTTAAGCTCGCCAATAATGCCGCTCTATTCGTATTCAAGCAGTCAAAAGCCCCTGCTCTAATCAATGCCTCTATAGAGCGTCTATTTACCGTATGGCGATCAATGCGGCTACAAAAATCGTATAAGTCTTTAAAGGCACCACCCTGCTCACGGACAGACACAATATTTTCAACAGCAGATTGCCCCGTCCCTTTAACCGCTCCTAGTCCATAGCGAATCGTTTTAGGCGGTAAGCCTTTTTTGCTACTCTCGTCCAAGACAGGCTCAAAGCGATACACCGATAGATTAATATCTGGCGGTAACACAGTAATTCCATTGTCCAAGGCATCTTTCCAGAATACCTGAACTTTGTCCGTATCATCCATATCAGAGGAAATAGTCGCCGCGATAAATTCGGCAGGATGGTAAGCCTTTAACCATGCGGTTTGATAAGCAATTAGCGCATAAGCTGCCGAGTGACTCTTATTAAAGCCATAGCCAGCAAACTTTTCCATCAAGTCAAATAAGCGTACAGCCAAAGCACCGTCATAGCCCTTTTCAACCGCCCCTTTTTCAAAAATCTCACGGTGCTTTGCCATCTCTTCTGGCTTTTTCTTACCCATCGCACGACGTAATAAGTCGGCACCACCTAATGAGTAACCACCAATGATTTGAGAAATCAGCATCACCTGTTCTTGGTAAACAATCACCCCATAGGTACTTGATAAGGTCTGGGTTAAATCAGGGTGAAAATAATCCACCTCTGCACGCCCATGCTTACGATTAACGAAGTCATCAACCATACCAGATTCCAATGGACCCGGACGGTAGAGAGCAAGCACTGCGATAATATCCTCAAAGGTACTAGGCAATAATTTGCGAAGCAATTCTTTCATACCACGTGACTCTAGCTGGAAAACAGCGGTGGTATTACCTGAGCATAATAATTCAAAGGCATTCTTATCATCGAGCGGTAGGCTCATTAAGTCAAATTCTTTTTGCGCCTCATTAAAGCGTCTCACATAACGGACAGCCCAATCCAGAATCGTTAAGTTCCGTAAGCCTAAGAAGTCAAACTTCACTAAACCCACATCCTCAATATCCCCTTTATCATATTGAGAAACTACTGACGTACTACCGGGTTGGCAATAGAGTGGGCAAAAATCAGTCAATTTACCGGGGGCAATTAATACCCCTCCAGCATGCATACCAATATTACGCGTTAGCCCCTCTAAGGGTTTGGCAAGATCTACAATGGTTTTGACCTTATCATCGCTGTTATAGAGCTGCTGAAATTCTGGTTCTTCGGCAAGTGTTCTCTCAAGTGACCATGGGTCAGCTGGACTAAAGGGGATAAGCTTGGATAAATTATCACATAAGCGATAAGGCATCTCTAAAACACGTCCCACGTCTCTAACAACCGCTTTTGCGCCTAGCGTACCGAAAGTGGCAATCTGACTTACAGCTCCTCGACCGTACTTATCCTTAACATAGTCAATCACTTTTTCACGATTATCTTGGCAAAAATCAATATCAAAGTCAGGCATAGAAACCCGCTCTGGGTTTAAGAATCGCTCAAACAGTAAATCGTAACGCAGCGGATCTAAGTCCGTAATCCCTAGTGCATAAGCCACGAGCGAGCCTGCCCCTGAACCACGTCCGGGCCCCACAGGTACACCATTATTTTTACCCCAGTTAATAAAGTCTTGAACGATTAAGAAATAACCCGGGAATCCCATAGAAATAATCGTTTTACACTCAAGATCCAAACGTGCTTTATAGGTAGAATATTGTTTTGCTCTCTCTTGCTCGTCAGGATAGAGATGCTTCATCCGTTTGGCTAGACCTTGCTCCGCTAAATACACCAAATATTCATCTAAAGGAATATTATCTGGTGTTGGGAATAAGGGTAATTGAGGTCGTCCTAATTCAATCTCAACATTGCAACGCTTGGCTATCTCAACGGTATTTATTAGGGCAGAGGGAATATCCGCAAATAAGGCCGTCATTTCCTCTGTACTCTTCATATACTGGCTAGGTTTAAAACGCTTAGGACGATTGGCATCCCCTAGTAATTCTCCCTCAGCAATACAAACTCGTGCCTCATGTTCTTCAAAATCATCTGCCTTCAAAAACTGAATGGGATGTGTGGCAACTACGGGGATTTGTAGCTGTTGGGCAAGTTTAATGGCTTCATGGATATAATTTTCTTCACCCTCAAAGCCTGCCCGTTGTAACTCAAGATAAAAAGCATTAGGAAATTTAGCTTGCCACTCCTTACACAAGGCTGTGGCTTGAGCAATATTACCCACCGCTATGGCATGTCCTATATCACCTTGTAAACCACCTGATAAGGCGATTAAGCCGTCCGTATTTTCTAACCACTCTTTGCGAATTTCTGCGTGGGTATACTGTGTGTTTTCCAGCCATGCTTGTGAAATTAATTCACATAAACGCAAGTAGCCTTGGTGATTTTTCGCAATTAATAAACATCTAAACGGCTTATTAGCATCGTCTGGATTGCTTAGCCATAAATCACACGCAATAATCGGCTTAATACCGGCTTTACGGGCTTGCTTATAAAATTTAATTTGTCCAAAAAAATTCGACAAATCAGATAAACCCAGTGCAGGCTGCTTGAATTGCTTGGCTGTTTTCACTAAATCGCCAACACCAATAATGCCATCCACGACAGAAAATTCTGAATGACTACGTAAATGAACAAAACTAGGAGTGGATGTCATAATATCAAGCCAATAAAAAACAATAACGCACAATAGCGTATTATACCAAGTTGTGCCTCATCAGCACCTTAAACCAAGTCAACACCTAAACACTAAGCGAATAAACATTAGAAAACTAAGTGACTAAAAGTCTAAGCGACTAAGCCATGAAAACTACACCGCCAACATCAACCATGCTTTTTGTAATCGCTTAACCGATACAGGCATAGGCGTTCTTAATTCTTGTGCAAATAAGGCAACTCGTAATTCTTGCAATAGCCACCTAAAATCCTCTAACCCCTTGTCTTCCCTTCCTTTTCGCTGAGCAATTGCTCGTTGATAATTACTTAACAATGGCAACATTTCACTCATTAGTCGTTCATCTCGACTAGGATCAGCGATTAATTTCTCAGTCCGTATATAATCCGCTTTTAAATACCGTGGAAACTGTTGGATATGTTGGAACTCATACTGAGTCAAAAAATTCTTCTGCATTAACTGCGCTTGATTAGCACTCATATCTTGATACGCATTTTTAAAGGCTTTAATGGCCACCATTTTTTTCTGTGTCTGCTGCCACTGCTCCAATATTTGCAAGGTAGTCCTAGCCACTTCATTGACTAACAAGCCTAACTTTTCTTTTGCGGCTACTTTTCGCTCTTCAAACATAGATTGATTAACAGGAAGTGGTGGTTGTAACGCAATTTGTGCTAAGGCACAGTCAATTATTTGGGAAAGCAACTCTTCTTGAGTTCCTAGTGGTAAATAAAGCATCCCCATTTTGGTCAAGTTAGTAATATTTTTTTGCCAATACTTAATCTGATCCTTTAAGGCTATTTTCACTAAGCGCAATAAACCATTTCTGTGATGCGCTTGTGCTTCCTCAACTTCATCAAACACATCAATGGCACAGTGAGTACCCTTGTCAATCAAGGCAGGATAACCTATCACGGATTGATTTTTACGCTTAATTTCTAAGATCTCAGGTAGCTCGCCAAAATTCCATTCCACAATATTGTCAATGGTCAATAACTCAGCTACTTCTTTATCACGTTCAGCGACTTTTTGGAAAGACGCTTGTGTATGTGAGGCATGTTCTGCTTTTAATAGACTGAGATTACGACTTGCCGATAGCATTCGTCCATGTTCATCCACCACTTTAAAAATCATCTGCATATGCGGTGGCAAAGTCTCTTGTTTAAAGTCTTCTTCCTTGACACGTACCTGTTTCTGCTCCCATATATCGTCAATCAATGCTTGCAATAAAGGGATATTGGGCTTATCCAATTTACTCTCATGGCGTAAATAAAACTCTCTGGCATAATCAGGAATAGGAACACAATGACGACGTATTTTTTGCGGTAGTGACTTAATGAGCAACTGCACTTTTTCTTTTAACATTCCCGGCACTAACCATTGTGCCGCTACAGCATCAATTTGTCGTAAGGCATAAACAGGCACTGTCATTGTCACCCCATCTTTAGGGGATCCTGGTTCAAAATGGTAATTCAGTGGTAAATCCAAGCCATCCCACACAAATTTTTTAGGAAAAACTTGTGTGGTAATACCTGCTGCCTCATGCCGCATTAAATCGTCTTTGGATAAAACCAGAGCTTGTTGTTCTTGTGGCGAAAGTGTTTTATACCAAGCTTCTAAGCTCGCTGTTTGGTGTACCTCTGAAGCAATTAATTTATCATAAAAAGCAAAAATCAACTCATCATCAACTAAGATATCTGGTCGTCTCGCTCTATGCTCTAAGCGCTCAATTTCTTCAATTAAACGATTGTTTTTAAGAATAAAAGGGAGCTGGCTATTAATCTCACCAGTGACTAACGCTTCTCGGATAAATACTTCTCTAGCCGCCTTTGCATCAATTCTGCCGTAATGTACTTTACGTCCTTGATAAATCGGCACACCATATAATGACGCTCTCTCATTAATTTGCACCAAACCTTGTTGCTTATTCCAATGAGGATCTGACCATTGTTTTTTCAATAAATGCCCTGCCAATGATTCAATCCACTGAGGGTCAATTCTGGCAATAATTCTCGCAAATAAGCGTGAGGTTTCAACTAGTTCACCCGCCATTATCCATTTACCAGCTTTTTTATTCAGACTGGATCCTGGGTGAATCACAAAACGAATATCTCTCGCTCCTTGATACGTCTGATTATCTTGTTCACTTTTTAAACCAATATTCCCTAATAAACCGCTGAGTAATGCTTTATGAATTTGTTCATAGGTTGCCTCCGATTGATTAATCCGCCAGCCTTTTTCGGCAACCAGACTTAATAATTGCGTATGAATGTCATGCCACTCTCTTAATCTTATTGGCGACAAATATTCTTTACGTAATCCTTCAATTAATTTACGTTGTGAGGCTTTATGGGTCACTTTATCGTGATACCAATCCCAAAGTTTTAAATACGATATAAATTCCGATTTCTCATCTTTAAATTTGGCGTGTGCTTGTTCACTCTGCTGTTTCGCATCAAACGGTCTTTCTCTCGGATCTTGTACTGACAAAGCCGCCGTGATAATTAATACTTCTTTTAAACTTTGTTGCTCTCTCGCCGTTAAAATCATACGAGCAATCTTGGGGTCTAAGGGCAACTCTGCTAATAATTTACCTGTCGGTGTAATACGATTATGCTCATTAATCGCCCCTAGCTCATGCAAGATATGATAGCCATCAGCAATGGCTTTGCCTGTCGGTGCATCCACAAAGGGAAAGCGCTCAATATCATTAAGCCTTAACGCTTTCATTCTGAGTATCACGGAGGCTAACGATGAACGTAAAATCTCAGGGTCGCTAAAGGCTGGACGTAGTTTAAAATCATCCTCATCATATAAGCGAATACATACACCTGCACCAATACGACCGCAACGACCTGCTCGTTGATTGGCTGAAGCTTGGCTAATTTTTTCAATCTGTAATTGCTCTACTTTGTTACGCCACGAATAGCGCTTAACTCTAGCCAAGCCACTATCAATCACAAAGCGAATTCCCGGTACAGTTAAAGAGGTTTCTGCCACATTGGTCGCTAAAATCACTCGTCTAAGATTGCTTGACGGTTGAAAAATCTTCTCTTGATCGGCTTGCGACATTCTGGCAAACAAGGGTAATATGTGCATTGTGCCTAATTTATGTTTGCGTAATGCTTCCGCTGTTTCCCTAATTTCTCGTTCACCCGGTAGGAAAATAAGAATATCGCCACTACCCACTAAAGAACATTCATCCACGGCATCAACAATGGCATTAACGAGTTCTTTTTCCTCATCCCTATCCATGCGTGTGGATTTGTTCGTATTATCAGCAGACTCTTCCTCATCTACATTTCTTATTGGACGATAACGCACTTCCACAGGATAAAGCCGTCCTGACACCTCAATAACTGGTGCAGGATTACCTTTGCGATCGGCAAAATGTTGAGCAAATTTTTCCGCATCAATTGTCGCTGACGTAATGATCAATTTTAAATCAGGTCTTTTGTGAAGAATATTTTTTAATAAACCTAATAAGAAATCAATATTTAAGCTTCGCTCGTGCGCCTCATCAATGATCAAGGTATCATATTTTTTTAACAAAGGATCCTGCTGGGTTTCAGCAAGCAAAATCCCGTCTGTCATTAGTTTGATAGCCGCATTAGGCCCCGTTTTATCATTAAAGCGGATTTGATAGCCAACCCAGTCACCTATCTCTGTTTTTAACTCTTGAGCAATACGCTTTGCCACCGATACTGCCGCAATCCTCCGTGGCTGAGTATGACCAATCAACCCCTGCTGCCCTCTCCCTAGTTCTAAACAAATTTTGGGTAACTGCGTTGTTTTACCCGACCCTGTTTCACCACACACAATCACTACTTGGTTTTTTTGGATAGTGTCTGCAATAAGTTCTTTTTTAGCACTTACTGGCAGCTCGCTATCATACTCAATAGATGGCAATTCTCGAACAAGACGAGCTGTCGGTGATGGATTTACGACGATTTGAGGTTTTTTTTGATTTTTTTTCATAGAGGATAGTAAATTTAATGCTATCCAACATTATAATTTTGGAATTAACTTTAGATGGGCTTTTATAGCCATTTCATCAGATTTTTACTTATTTTTAGAGAATCAATTTTCCCAAATGACAAACACTATTGAAACTTTTTCTGCTCTTGATGCACCAGAATATGCACCAGCACAATTTGTTCGCTGGTTCCGTGAAGTAGCGCCGTATGTGCATACCATGCGAGGGAAAACGTTTGTCGTGGGCTTCGGTGGTGACTTAGTCCAAGAAGGTAAGCTAAATGCCTTAGTACAAGACCTTTCATTACTCACTGCACTCGGAGTTAAGCTCGTATTAGTATTTGGTTCACGCCCACAAGTCAATGAGCAATTACGTCTAAAAGGCTTTGATTTTCAATTTGGCTTAACGGTTGAACCTACATCTGCGGTGGCACTTGAATGTTGTAAAGAGGCAGCAGGAGAAATTCGTCTAGACATTGAAGCGGCATTTAGCCAAGGGCTACCAAATACCCCAATGTCAAATTCTCATATCCATGTGATTTCAGGCAATTTTGTCACGGCTCAACCAGCAGGCATTATTGATGGCGTGGATTACAAACATACGGGGAAAGTTCGTAAATTTGATATTGAGTCCATTCAAAAAGCACTCTCATTAGGCTCTGTTGTCTTGTTTGGTCCCATAGGTTTTTCACCAACCGGAGAAGCTTTCAATATTGCGATGGAGGAGCTAGCCACCAATATTGCGATCAGTCTAAAAGCTGAAAAACTTATTTTTATGAACAAATCCAATCTTCTACGTAATGAAAATGGCGAAGTTATCACTGAAATTGCTCGCGCTGATGTGGATAAACTTTTACAAACTTCAGAGCAATTAGAATTGGATATTGAGTTTGCTAATTATTTAAAACAATCTTCTAGAGCAGTACGCCGTGGCGTAAAACGTGCTCATATCATTCCTCATGACTTAGATGGTAGTATTTTATTAGAGTACTTCACCCATGACGGTGTCGGTACAATGGTGGTAGAGGATACATTAGATGATTTACGTCCTGCTACGATTGATGATGTCGGAGCAATTGTCAGCCTCATTGAGCCTCTTGAAGCGGATGGCACCTTAGTCCCTCGCGGACGCCATATTATCGAACGTGATGTGGAAAAATTCACCATACTAGAACATGACGGCATTATTTATGGTTGTGTCTCTCTTATGCCCTATCCTAATGAAAAAATGGGTGAAATGGCATGCTTAATCGTTCACCCTGATTGGCAGAGCTCTGGTGAAGGAGAGCTACTACTGCGCCACACAGAAACCAAAGCACGTGCTTTAGGCTTAAAACATTTATTCGTCCTAACTACTCGCACTTCACATTGGTTTATCAAACGTGGATTTACGCAAGGTAAGGTAGAAGACTTGCCCGCAGAAAAACAAATGAATTACAATCGAGCTAGAAACAGTCTTATTTTTATTAAGAAACTTTAAAGGATTAAATATTATGGTACGAATGGTTCAATGTGTTAAGTTAAAAAAAGAAGCACCTGGTCTTGACTATCCACCATATCCTGGTGAAATCGGTGTACAAATTTATAAGAACATTTCTCGTGAAGCTTGGCAAAACTGGACAAGTATTCAGACGCGTATCGTCAATGAAAATCGTTTAAATTTAGCCGATGCTCGTGCACGTAAATATGTTAAACAACAAATGGAAAGCTATTTATTTGAGGATCGTGATGTAGAAGCACAAGGTTATGTACCTCCTAGCGCCTAGTACATAGAAAAAACATCTATACTGATTAGGAAAAGATTAAAGCCACTGTTAGATCTCGCTAGACAGTTGGCTTTTTTGTGGCTTATGCATGTGGGCTAGTAGCTAATATGGAAACTCCTAGTCCCTCTCTAATAAAGCTCAACAACTATGATTGTTCAGCCTCATCTGTAGTTGTCTCTATACCACGAGCAACACGCTCTGCATTTTTAACGCCTGTATGACGAACATCTTCACCTTGAACAAGGTAGATAATTCGTTCTGCCATATTTTTGACATGATCCCCAATGCGCTCTAATGAGCGTGCAATAAAGATTAAATCAATTGTTTCTGTTGTATTACGTGGATCCTCAATTAGGTAACTACTTAAAGTACGTAATAAGGTCTTCCACTCTTTATCAACTTGTTTGTCCCCACGAACAACTTCAGCGGCAACTACAGCATCATTACGTGCAAAAGCATCTAATAATTTGTGCAACATGCTAATAACTAATTGACCAATGTGACGTAATTCAACAAGTGGCTCATAGTTCTTATGATTTTCATATAAGCGACGTGCCATTTTAGCCACTTTCTCTGCTTCGTCCCCTGATCTTTCCATATCAGTTAACATTTTTAACGCAGAAATCAATAAGCGTAAATCAATCGCCGTAGGTTGATTTTTAGCGATAATTTCAGCAATATGTTTATCAAGGGCAACTTCTAAGTCATTTACTTGTTTTTCATTATCTAACACACGACTGATAAGTTCAAAATCACCTGTATCAAGCGCATTAATAGCATCCTGAATCATGGACTCAACAATGCCACCCATGCGTAATAATTCAGAACGCATTGACTCTAAATCATTATCGTAACGTTTATTGCTATGTTCAATCATATTGCACCTATTAAAAAGAATACAGTGAGTTTATCCTGCAATTATGACTAGTTTATTACAATTGTCATTTTGTTAGGATTTTAATGCCTTCTTGGGTAGATACTAACGCAACTGTTGCTGGTGACAAAGCAAAAAAACCACAGCAGACGACACCGGGGATATCATTAATCTTACCTTCAAGTTCACGAGCATCAGCAAGAGAAAAACCACCGACATCAATAATTGGGTTTCCATTATCAGTAATGAATCCTTCCCTTTGTTTTGCGACACCTCCCAATGCAACCATTTTGCGAGATACACTTTGTAATGCCATTGGGAGCACTTCAATAGGTAAGGTAAACGCACCTAACTGATCCACCAATTTACTTTCATCTACGATACAGACAAATTGCTCTGCCACTGAAGCGACGATTTTTTCTCGTGTTAAAGCGCCACCTCCCCCTTTGATCATTTGTAATAAAGGGTTAATCTCATCTGCACCATCCACATACACTACCATGCTTTGGACATCATTTAAGTTCAATACGCTAATACCATGTTGAGCTAAGCGTTGAGTACTTCTTTCAGAGCTCGCCACAGTCGCCTTAAATTTGTCTTTGTGCTTAGCTAATTCATCAATAAATAAATCAGCTGTTGATCCTGTCCCCACACCCACAATAGACTCAGGTGTTAATAATGGCAATATATAATCAACTGCGGCTTTAGCCACTTGCTCTTTTAACTGTTGTTGAGAAAAAGACATAAGAATTCCTTAGACACAATCATTAATCGTATTATATAAACTTATATAACTGTTGTTGAGAAAAAGTCTTGCGCTATAAATCTACCTAATTCCAATATAAATAACTTATATATTCATAGATAACTATAATACTAAACTAACCCTCATTAGCTAGTGAGTGAGCTTAATAGCGACTGGTAGCTCTCTTCTGAAAAACCTAATAACATCATGTTATTCTGCGTGTTTTCCAACAAAGGGCGTTTTAATAATGACGGATAAGCTTGCACTAGTTGACTTAAATCATTAGGTGCTGTTAGCGCCTTTTGTACATCTGTTAATTGACGCCATGTTTGCGATTTTTTATTGATTAACGCATCCCAGCCTACATTATCCGCCCAACGTGCAAGCTCATCAAAAGACGGTACTTGTTGACGTAAATCATGAAACTCAAACGCCACACCTTGTGCAGAAAGCCACTTTTGGGCTTTCACACAAGTGCTGCAGTTTTTTAATCCGTAGATATGTAAACTCATTTGTTTTTGTCCTGAAAACGATTAGCGACAATAACAATAGTACCCACCACCACGATAAAAATAGTGGCCAACGCATTTACTTCTGGTTTTATACCTAAACGAACACGTGAGAATACTTCAATCGGTAAAGTAGTAAAGCCTGGACCGTTAAGGAAAGACGCAATTACCACATCATCTAATGATAACGTAAATGCTAACAACCAAGCCGATACCAAGGCTGGTGCAATCAAGGGTAGCGTGATAGAAAAGAATACTCTTCTTGGCGTAGCGCCCAAATCCAATGCCGCCTCTTCTAACGATCTATCCAACTCTCTAACACGAGTAGAAACTACAACGGATACATATGCCACACACAAAGTGACATGACCTAGCCAAATAGTAAATACACCATTACTCTCAGGGAATCCAGTAATATTTCTTAACTCAATAATCATCAGTAATAAAGAAATCCCTAGGATGACATCAGGAATCACTAATGGTGCATTCAACATCCCAATGTAGAGTGAGAAACCTTTAAATGGACCTTTGCGAGCTAGGACATAACCCGCCCAAGTTCCTACGATAACCGCCATTGTTGCTGACATCACCGCAATCTTAAACGATAACCACGCTGCGTTTAGCAGTGCTTGGTCTTCCATTAAGCTTTTATACCATTTAAAAGAAAATCCCGACCAAGATGACGACAAGGCTGAGTCATTAAATGAAAAGACTACTAAGCTAATAATTGGAATATATAAGAAGGCAAAACCAAGACCTAACGCTAGCCATTTAAACCAAGAACCATGAGCTTTCATCTTAGTCCTCCTTCATTAATTGCGACTGGCTATGTTGATAAATCACCAGAGGAACTAATAACAATAGAATCATTATTACAGCCACAGCAGCAGCCACAGGCCAGTTAGCATCTGTAAAATATTGATCCCACATCACTCGACCAATCATATAGGTATCTGTACCTCCTAAGAGCTCAGGTATGACGTACTCACCAACAGTAGGAATAAATACTAGCATTGCCCCAGAAATAACACCCGGCATAGAAAGAGGCAAGGTAATATTTAAAAAAGTGCTAAATGGTTTTGCCCCTAAATCAGAAGCAGCATCTAATAGACGTTGGTCTAATTTTAATAAATTGGTATATAACGGTAAGATAAAAAATGGCAAATAGGTATACACTAAACCAATATACACAGCAATATCTGTACGATAAATCTCAATCGGTGTATCAATCACTCCTAACCATATCAAGAAATTATTTAATAAGCCTTCATTACGTAAAATACCCACCCAAGCATAGACACGCAATAACAATGATGTCCAGAAAGGCAAAATCACTAACAGTAATAATAAATTACGTGTTTTTGGCTCTGATCGAGCAATGTAATACGCCATAGGGTAACCAATTAAAGTTACTAATATGGTCGTTATCGCTGCCATTTTCAGTGAATTGATATAGGCATGAACAAAAAGGCTAATCAGTAAATAATAAGATGTACCCTTCTAAATGTAGCGCTAATCGAATCACTCCCTCTTTAAATTCAATTAAAGAAGAATATGGTGGAATACCAAATGTGGATTCTGCAAAACTAATCTTTAAAACGATAAAGAAAGGCACCAATAAAAAAATAACCAACCACGCAAACGGAGGCACAATCGCCACGTTATCTTGGCTAGGGGTAATCTTTTTAAGAAGAGCTGAGAAATTAATCATGACGGTAATACTGTTCCACTATCAGGACCCCATGTGATGTAAACCTCATCATCAATACCTGGGGGTTCATCTTGACCAATACGACTATTTGGTACACTCGCTTCAATGATTTTACCCGCATCTAAACGAATTTGATAACGCAGATAAGAGCCCATCCATGCCACGTGAGTGACCATGCCATGTCCTACATTGGTTTCATCTTCAGGTTGGTCACGTAAAACACGGATTTGTTCAGGGCGGATAGAAATATACACTTCCATACCTAACGGCTCTGATACACCATGGTTAACATACATGGGACGCATTAATTCGTCACTCTCAATAACAACATGGTCAGGTTCATCCACAACAATTGTGCCCGTAAAAATATTTGTTGACCCAATAAAACTCGCGACAAATTGTGAATTTGGGAAGGTATATACTTCATGTGGCGTACCTGATTGAATAATACGACCATCCGTCATGACGGCTAAACGATGTGCCATTGTCATTGCTTCTTCTTGGTCGTGCGTCACCATAATACACGTTACCCCAACCGAATCAAGAATCTTCACTAATTCGATTTGAGTTTTTTCACGAATTTGCTTATCAAGCGCAGACATAGGCTCATCAAGCAATAATAATTTTGGACGTTTGACAAGACTACGTGCCAACGCAACACGCTGTTGCTGACCACCAGAAAGCTGTGAAGGTTTACGGCGAGCATAGCCAGCCATCTGTACTAAATCTAACGCCTCAAACACGCGATCATGGATTTCTTGCTTATCCACGCCCTCTTGTTTAAGACCAAAGGCAACATTTGCCTCTACCGTCATATGAGGAAATAAGGCATAGGATTGGAACATCATGTTCACTGGTCGCTTGTATGGAGGTACCAATGAAATATCGACACCATCCAGTAAAATTTGACCCGATGTTGGTTGTTCAAAACCTGCCAACATACGTAATAGTGTTGATTTACCAGATCCTGAACTTCCTAACAAAGCAAAAATTTCATTACGGCGCACAGATAAATTCACTGATTTAACAGCTACTGTTTCACCGAAAATTTTAACCACATCAATTAATTTTACAAACTCATCGGGATCACCCATTTGAGTCGTAAAGCGACTTTCTTCCATAATGCCTTACTTTCCCTTTTTAGTTTATTTACCTGATTTTAACTCAGCCCACAAACGTGTTTGTAAGCGAGAAATTTGTAATGACTGAGGCTTAATAACAAATAATGTTTTTGCTACATCTTCGTCAGGATATAACATTTTATTATTAGCAATCTCAGGTTTTACATGAGCACGAGCTGCCTTGTTAGCATTCGGATAGAACATTTCGTTAGTAATCGCTGCGTGAACTTCAGGTGTTTCAATATAGTTAATAAAGGCATGTGCTGCGTCTACGTTTTTGGCATCTTTAGGAATTGCCATCGTATCAAACCAAACTGGTGCACCACCTTTTGGAATAAAGTAATCCACGGTAAATGGTTTCTTCGCTTCTTTCGCACGATCAGCCGCAATTAGCACATCACCATTAAAGCCATAAACCATACATAAATCACCAGAAGCTAACTCATCAATATAGCCTGATGAGCTAAATTGACGGATATATGGACGGATTTGTTTTAATAATGCCAATGCCTCGCGATAATCCTCAGGTTTATCAGAGTTAGGATCTTTACCTAAGTAGTGCAATACAGCAGGAAACACTTGTGCCGCTTCATCTAGTACAGAGATACCGCATTGTTTTAATTTTTCAGCATTTTCAGGTTTAAACAACATATCCCAGTTAGCCAAATCAACGTTATCACCGAAGATTTCTTTCACTTTAGTCACGTTATAGCCTAAACCATTGGTACCGAAACCCCATGGAATTAAGTATTGGTTACCTGGGTCAACTTGAGCCACCACATCCATAATGCTTTGATCTAGATTTGCCCAGTTAGGAATTTTGCTTTTATCTAATTTTTGTAATAACCCTGCTTCAATTTGGCGAGCAGCATAGTGAGTAGATGGCACTACAACATCATAACCAGAATTACCAGTTAATAATTTTGCCTGCAAAATATCATTAGTATCGTAGGTATCATAACGAACTTTAATACCTGTCGCTTTTTCAAAACCAGGAAGCGTATCGTCCGCAGTATATTCAGCCCAGTTATAGACATTAACAACTTTATTATCTTGTGCTAATGAAGTAGAAAAAGTTGCACCTACAATGGCTGCCGCAACAGAAAGTTTACCCAAAAAATTAAGTTTCATTGAATGACCCTCTATGTACAAAGGTTAAAAAAGTAGAAAGTTAATAATAAGGCTTTTTTCACTATTTGCACGATTTTTTACTATCTTTTTTAATATTTTTTGTGAATATGAGACATAAATGCCAAACCTTGCTCTCCTAACACTTTTTTTAGATGTCTTTCTAAGCGTTGGAGGTTGTGTTGGCACCATGTCCCCTGCTGTGTTTCCACCTTAGCCTTATCAAAATCAATTAAATAAATTTCACCCTGTGGATTAATCAATATATTGAATGCATTAAGATCAGCATGGTTAACATTTAATGCATGCATTTTTTTAATCGCGGTGACCACTTGCTGAGCAAGCTGTGCATAGTCATCAGGAGAGGTTTTTTGTAATACAGCAATTAATGTTTGAGCATTTTCCACTTGCTCTGTAATTAAGGCTGCTTCATAAGTTAGGCCTTGACGATGATAGAATGCGGCTATGGGACGTGGTACTGGCGCATTTTGTATATACAAATAAGCCATTACACGGTATTCCGACCAAGAGCGAGTCTTTTCCACACCCTGCCATAAATAGACATTTTTGATTAGCTTACCAATTAATCCACCACGCCGATAATGACGCAACACCCCTTTAAATAAAGAATGCGTAACAAACCAAGCGGCATTACGTCCACCTACACTCACAGGTACAATTGATGAGTAAGGTAAGAAATGGGTAGTATTTACACCACCCAAGGCAAAATAACGCTCATCTATTTGTTTGGCAATTTCAGGCCAAGTACATAAAATTCTTGAATCTGTCGCCAAACTTAACGGAAAATCAATCATCTCGATTACGCATCCAATCAGCCACACCAAAAAAAGCTGTTAATAGCCTGTCTTTAAGTTCTTCTTCAGTACCACAATCCTCAAGTGCCTGAGCCATACAAGCTAGCCATTGATCTCGTTCTATAATCCCAATGGAAAACGGTAAATGACGCGCCCGTAACCGTGGATGACCAAACTGTTCTACATACAAATCTGGTCCACCTAGCCAACCACTTAAAAATAAAAATAATTTTAATCGTGCAGAATCTAGCGAATCACCATGTGTTTGACGAAGTTCTTTAAATTGAGGCTCTAAATCCATCAAATCATAAAACCTTTCGACTAGTTCTCTTACGGCTTGCTCCCCCCCTAACCGCTCATAATAAGTAAACAATTCTTTACGGGTAGGCATTTGAATATCTTTTTTAACCATAAAATATTACCTGTGTATTACGTGCGATAGTTTTTGCATTTTTTATAGACTTCATGGAAAATTCTTGCTCTATTTTTTGGATACCATTGCTCACTGAGTATTACTCTACGTATTACCCCGTTAAGCATTATTATCGTAAATAATCTAACACTTCTTCTAAACGAGAAACAGGCCAGATTTTAAGTCCCTCAATTTTTTGCTTAGGTGCATTATGCTTAGGAATCATCGCTATTTTAAACCCTAACTTTGCCGCCTCTTTTAATCGTTCTTGACCTCGAGAAGCAGGACGAATTTCACCAGCCAAACCTACTTCCCCAAAAGCCAATAAACCTTTGGGTAATGGTTTATCTCGCATAGACGATAATATCGATAGCAATACAGGCAAATCTGCCGCTGTTTCAGTTATCCGAACGCCACCCACCACGTTTACAAACACATCTTGATCAAATGTCGCCACACCAACATGACGATTTAAGACGGCTAATAGCATAGCTAGTCGACTGCCATCTAAACCAATACTTAAACGCCGTGGATTAGGGACATGCGCCGTATCAACCAACGCTTGAATCTCCACCAATAAAGGGCGTGTTCCCTCTTGTGTAGCCATCACACAAGACCCCGAAACATCTTCATTATGTTGCGATAAGAAAATGGCGGAAGGATTATTAATTCCTTTTAAACCTTTATCTGTCATGACAAACACACCTAGTTCATTCACGGCACCAAAACGATTTTTAAATGCACGAATGAGACGGTGGGTTGAATCACTTTCTCCTTCAAAGTACAAGACTGTATCTACTATATGCTCTAGTACCCTTGGACCAGCTAAGGTGCCGTCTTTGGTAACATGACCAATCATAACAATCGCTATACCATTTTGTTTTGCCATCCGTGTTAGCTGTGCAGCACATTCTCTTACTTGAGAAACAGATCCTGGAGCCGCTGTTAATTCTCCTGAAAACAAAGTTTGAATGGAGTCGATAACCGCTATTTTAGGCTTTTCTTGTTGTAATGCTTGTTGGATAGACTCTAACTGAATTTCTGCTAATAGTTTAACCTTATCAGTATTTAATTCTAAACGATGTGCTCGTAGAGCGACTTGTTCAGCAGACTCCTCACCAGTAACGTAAAGTACATCATGGCGATCTGACAAATACGACAATGCTTGAATCAATAGCGTAGATTTACCAATTCCAGGATCACCACCAATTAATACCACCCCACCAGGTACTAAGCCACCACCTAATACTCGGTCAAGCTCACTTAATCCTGTTGTTATCCGTGGTATCTCTGCAGCCTGCACTTCGGATAAGATTTTGACAGGTGCAGATTCAGCTAGGTGTGCAAAACGATTAATGCCTGAGGGAGTACTTTTCTCAACAAACTCCACCATACTATTCCAACTGTGGCAATGAGGACACTTCCCTTGCCATTTGGTGCTAACACCACCACACTCTTGACAGACAAAGCTGGTTTTTGCTTTAGCCATAAATTTATTGTTCGCCTTTAATTTTAAATTTAAATCGTTTGTACTTAAACAACCTTAATAGGTACGCGTTTTGCTAAATTACACATTATCTCATAGCCAATACGACCAGTAGCCTTAGCAACCTCATCAATGGTTGGACCGCCATCACCCCAGAACACAACTCGCGAATTCACTTGTGCACTTGGAATATGGGTCACATCAACAGTTATCATATCCATTGAAACTCGACCAATAATACTAGCTGCAACACCATCCACCATTACTGGCGTATTTTGTGGAGCACTTCTAGGATAACCGTCAGCATAACCACACGCCACGACAGCCATTTTCATGGGCTGATCCGCTGTAAATAGTGAACCATAGCCTACTTTATCTCCTGCCTTCAATTGTTGAATCGCAATCACCTTCGCCTCAAGCGTCATCGTAGGTCTAAAATCGACTGAAGGATATTGAGAAAGCTCAATATCAAAGGGAGATGACCCATACAAACAAATTCCAGGACGAACCCAATTCTCGTGATGTTGCAACGCTAAATAAGGATAGCGAATACTTGCCGCTGAGTTACATATACTTAGCTGTCCATCAAACTGAGGAGCTATAGCTAGGATTTTTTGTGCCGCATCATTCACATAAATACTCTCTAAATCTGCATTAGCAAAATGAGACATGGCACCGATACGTCCTACAATTCCTTTAGCTTTTAATTCATTGAGTTGAACTAATACGTCTTTGGCTTGATCTATGTGAAACCCTAAACGATTCATCCCTGTATTAAACTTAACTAATACATCAATTGGTTTGCCAACATTTTTTGCCTCATTGAGATAGGCAATTTGTGCCTGATGATGAATAGCTGTGGTCAATTGATAGTGCTGTAATATCTCAATGTCTTGAGAGTCGAAAAAACCTTCTAGCAATATGATTGGTTTTGTCCAGCCATTATCACGGCAAAGAATGCCATCCACCAAATCAATCATGCCGAGTGCGTCCGCTGCCTTAAAGCCTATCAACGCATTTAACGTACCATGTCCATAGGCATTAGCTTTAATCACCGCTACAATTTTAGAAAGACACTGTTGATTGATTGATGAATGGACTTTTCTAGCGAACTCAATTCTTGCTTTGACTTGCGACAAATTATGCGCCATCGCTGAAGTAGAAATAGTCGCCAATATAGGACGTGGCATAGGAATCTCTCCGTTACGGTTATTCTTTTCTTTCCATAGAGAAAGAGCTATTATAATGCATCTCATCAATACATCAGATGGATAGAAAAATCTTTATAGAAGTTACAAGGAAGTTTCCATGAAAAAAATTATCGGCATCTTGGGCGGAATGGGTCCCGCTGCCACAGCAGATATGTTCCAAAAATTTATTCAATTAACACCTGCGAGTTGTGACCAAGAACATATTCCGTTACTGATTTCCTCTATTCCTGATATTCCAGACCGTAGTACTGCCCTATTAAAAGGAGGGCCATCACCACTGCCTGCCATGCAAGATTATGTAAATCGTCTTATTTCTGCTGGTGCAAAATGTATTGTGATTGCTTGTAATACGGCACACTATTGGCATAAAGATTTACAAGTCATCATCTTCTGTTCCTATTCTAAGCATGATTGAGACTACAGCAGATGCTGCTCTTCAGTCAGGTTTAAAAAAGATTGGTATATTAGCCACCAATGCAACTTTAGCAACAGGTTTATATAAGCAAGAAATTGAAAAGCGTGGTTTAACGTATATCGAACCTAGTCCAGAAGATCAAGCACTCGTGATGGAAAGCATTTATACGCTTAAAGCAGGCAATTTTGACAAAGCTCACGAGATTATGAGTAAACAAAAAGATAATTTGTTCGCTCAAGGGGCAGAAGCCATTATTCTAGGCTGTACAGAAGTACCTATTATTTTATCAAAAGAAGCTACAGCAACACCTGAACGCTATTTGGATGCAACGCTCCTATTAGTAAAACGGGCAATTCATTGGTACAACGAAAAATAATGACCCTTTAATTAATCATTCATAAGTGATTAATTGTGAAAACTATAGTTCATCATCGAACAATCACAAGATATTGACAATCTGACGATGGATGGTACTTACTAATATGCCTAATGCTTAAAGTATTAACACATAAAGCATAACACGCCATACACAGCATATTAGTATTAAGTACCGTCCATTTTTTATGCTTTATTTAATTTTTTAGCAAATTAACTTCAATAACTCCATCTTTTCTTTTTAAGAAAAGAATCAATTCATATCATATCTTCATTTATTATTATAAAACCTTGATAATAGTCGTCATTGATTACTTTTAATCTATGCAAAGGAACATACAATGAATTCTTTTTTTGAAAAACTATCCAATCAACTAAGCCCATTTATCCTACTTATTACTCGTGTTCTAATCGGGTATATGTATCTATTACATGGTACATCTAAATTTTTTGAATACCCTCTATCAATGACTGGTAGTAACGGCTCTGTGGCATTATTTTCTATTTTTGGTTTGGCTGGTATTTTAGAAATTGGTGGCGGTATTTTATTAATACTAGGATTATTTACACGAGCGACAGCTTTTGTACTTGCTGGTCAAATGGCAGTTGCTTACTTTATGTTCCATGCAGCTCCTGCTGGTAATGTGTTAGTTCCATTACTGAACAAAGGAGAAGCCACTGCTTTATATAGCTTAGCTTTCTTATTATTAATGTATACAGGTGCTGGTAAACTCTCATTAGACGCAAAACTAGCAAAGTAAGCTGATTTTTGGTCCTAGCTCGCCCACTTCGTGACTCGCAGGTCACTCAGATTCAAACCGTCAAAAAAGAGTCCTCAATGGACTCTTTTTAGTCTGGTTTCGCCCACTTCGTGACTTACAGGTCACTCAGATTCAACCGTCAAAAAAGAGTCCTCAATGGACTCTTTTTAGTCTGGTTTCATCCACACGGACTATTTTTGGTCCTAGCTAGTCCACTTCGTGACTCGTAGGTCACTCAGATTCAACCGTCAAAAAAGAGTCCTCAATGGACTCTTTTTAGTCTGGTTTCGCCCACTTCGTGACTTACAGGTCACTCAGATTCAACCGTCAAAAAAGAGTCCTCAATGGACTCTTTTTAGTCTGGTTTCATCCACACGGACTATTTTTGGTCCTAGCTAGTCCACTTCGAGCCAGAGGCTCTCAGAATAGCTTGGCTAAAAATAGTCCGCAGGGACTATTTTTGGTCCTAGCTATTCCATCTATCTAAATCGAGTTGCTTTTCACTTTTAGCGACAGCAACAACACCTGCCATATCACCAACCACATTCATCGAAGTACGACCCATATCTAATAAAGCATCAATACCAAGAATCATGCCATAGGCAACCGCAACGGTACTGCCCGCCTCTACTTTTAAACCTACAGACTCTAATACCATTAACAACATAATAGCCCCAGCACCAGGCACACCAGCAGTACCGATAGACGCTAATACAGCTGTTAACACAATGGTTAATTGGCTAGAAAAATCAAGTGGTACACCAACAGCATTCGCAATAAAGATGGCGCAAACACCAAGATAAATCGTTGTTCCGTCCATGTTAATGGTAGCACCTACTGGTAAACCAAAGCCATAAATCGCTTTTGGCACACCCATTTTCTCTGCCGCATCAATTGATACTGGTAAGGTCGCACCAGATGAGCGTGTCACAAAGGCGGTAACCATTGGGTGACGCACTTTTGATAAGAAGCGAATAGGACTTAATCCCATCAATAAGCAAGTACCAAAGTAAACAATAACTACTTGTAGAACTAAACCAATATAAACACTAGCTGTTACATTAGCCAAAGGACCAAATGCTGTTGCACCGTTTTTAGAGAATACGATAAAAATTAACGCAAACACACCGAAAGGAGCATATTGCATCACCCAACCGACAATTTTAAACATCGCTTGGCTGACCCCTTCAATAAATAAATAAACTAAATCAGAGGCTTTTTTAACTGTTTCATCTTGGCTATCACGACCAAAAGCTAATGCCAAACCAAACATTAAACAAAAGAAAATAATAGGCAACACTTGTCCTTCTGCTATCGCATTAAAGGGATTTGTAGGAACAATATTTAATAAAATATCGACCACACTTGGAGATTGTGCTGTTTTTGCCTTGCCCTCAATAGCCGAAAGCGTTAAACCTGTACCTGGTTGAAGTACAGCACCTACGAATAGCCCAATGACAATCGCAAAGAAAGAAGTCATCATGTAGTAGAGAACTAATTTTCCCCCAATACGTCCAAGGTGAGCAGGAGCAATTGTACTAGCGCCAACAATCAAAGTGCATGCAATAACAGGCACCATAATCATTTTTAATAAACGAATAAATAAATCACCAAAAGGCGTTAAAAAGCTAATCATCTCAGGATTGTTTTGAAATAACAATCCCACAATAGCACCCAGCACTAGACCAACTAGAATTTTAACCAAAAGGTTAATCTTAAAGTAAGCCGAAAAAATGCCTTTAATTGCAGACATAGAAAAATCCTTAAAACAAGATACAACAAAATGTGAATATAACAATATGAGATTCAATCATGATAATCACTGCAATGATAAATCGATGACTTGATACATAACCCCCTATTGCCACAGTCCAAGCAACGATAACGTTCAGACCGAAAGATTATAATTCTTAACGAAATAATTGTGCATCTCCCATCAAAAATTAAGGAAATTCTTTCTTCATAATAAAGAACTTATATAATAGGAATTTTTGTAGCTGAATAAAACTATGAGCCCTCATTCCGCACCAGAACCCTCTATTCAAGATCAATACAGTGATGAAAAAACCTATAAATATGGATCAAGTGCCTACTACGCTTATTTATTTTTAGCTCAAGACACACAAAAAGACATAAAGTTATTACATGCTTTTTTCCATGAGATTTCAAACGTTCTATACATCAGCACAGAAAGCTCTGTGGCACGTTTGAAGCTTTCTTGGTGGAAAAATGAAATTGAGCAACTTTTTCATGGTAAACCTGAACACCCAATCTCACAAGCATTGGTCGCTACCATCAAAAAGTATGACCTTAAAAAACAATATTTTGATTATATTGTTGAATCTGTTGAAATGGATTTATCACATAATCGTTATCTAGACTGGACAAGCCTTAAGAATTTTTGCACGATGCAATCAGGTGCTTTTGCTTGTTTAATTACACAAGTCTTAGCGCCAACCAATGAACAAAATATCCGTTTTGCACAAAAGCTTGGGGTGGCTATTCATTTTACGCATTTGCTCAGAGGACTAGGTCAAGATGCTACTCAAGGACGCATCTATATTCCCATGGATTTTTTACGTGAACATCAAATAAAAGCAGCGGATATTCTAAATGCAAAATATTCTGATGAGTTCAGAGTGTTTATGCAAGCTCAAGGTAACTATGCCAGACAGCTTTTCAAAGAAGCACTTCCTTATTTAGCACCCGAAAGTCGTCAAGCATTACGTCCTTGCCTTATCAAGGCTAACTTATGTTTAAAACTACTAAAAGCCTTAGAAAAAGATCAGTGGCGAGTCTTGGATAAAGGAATAAGTCTCTCTCCTGTCTCAAAACTACTCACTGCTTCAAAAGTTTGGCTTAGCCAAGGTCGTTATTTTGGGATGTAATGGTATAAATTAATACCGACCTACTTCTGACTAAGCCTAATCTACTACTGTAACTCGCCTACCCTCTAACCAGGTCTACCATCAGCTCTAGGTTTAGTGAGGTATGGACCATATTGGTAAACATATGCGCCAAAAGCGATAATCCATAGCGTTGCTGCTATATGCAATAAAGGTGTAGCAAAAGGTACAAAAATAGCGACTAACCTGATTACTGTTGCCAAAATAACGCAGACATACGCTACCACCATCAATTTACTGGCTTTCAATGGACGGCCAGTATGACCTAATGCTGTTCTAGTCATCATACCGATAATCATGACCGAAAAGCCTCCCATGCCGACAAAATGTACGAACGTTGCGGGAGGAATACCTAATTGCAAAGGAAGGAAATATAAAGAAGAAATAATAAAACCAATACCTAAGAAAGCATAGGCAATATATAACACCCATAGTAATGGCACCTTGCAAACACCTAATGGTTTCCAAGTATATAATTGATACAAGGTAATAATACCCAATGCAATCAATGCAATCCCTGTCACTTCTTCTAAACCAACAATCAAACAAGCTACTGCAACAATAGCTATCCATAATTGGTATCGACCAGATTTTTCACTACGGGGAATATCTAAACCTGCACCTCGTTGGGCAAAAAACGGAATAACTCGACGACCAATTAACAAGGCAATATAACTCATCACTAACATACCAATAGCAAAACCAGTACGCAATAAATCAAATCGACCTATATACACAGTGATAAGGTAACTCGCATTCGCTAAGCCTAGGCCAATTAACGCAATAGCAAGAGGATAGTTTTGCTTACTTTTAGCTTTTAACAGCACTTTTGCCAATGCCCATGCTGCATATAAGAAGAATGCCACATCTGATACACCAGCAATAAAAAAAGGTATATTGCCGGGAATAAGATAAGCTATACGAGCGATTAGCCATAACCCACATAAACTTGCTAAAGGCCAAGATTTAAGTGGATTAGAGCCTGTCCATGTAGCACTGGCTGTTAGTAAAAAAGCAACGGCAATAGACGCTACAAACCCCCATAGCATCTCGTGAGCATGCCACCATACATTATTCATTTGTCCCATCAAATAAGAAGGTGCAAATATCCATATAGCGATCGAAATCACTGCCCAAATGGCACAGAGTAAATAAAGAGGTCTAAACCCCAATGCAAAAAATACCTCAAAGCGTGAAGATTGACGCTTTGACGGACTTGGTATCTCTATCTGTACTAATCCCATATCAATACCCCAATTAAAAATAAAAACGTATTAAAAACACTTCTTTAAAAATTCTTTATCTTCACCTAAAAACACGCAGTGATCGATAAGTTCTTTACCCGACTATTTTAATCGGAAATAGACTAAAAACAATTGATAAATGATAAGTTTTTCTTCATCGTAGATAAACTCATCATATAGTCTTTTAATACCAACACCTATTTAACAGGCCATGCTTTAATACGCACTTCCCCATAACTTCTCACAATACCCTTTCACGAAACAAAACTATACTCACCATGAAAAATCCCCCATAAAGGGTTGTAACCACTCTATGGGGGGCTTCTGTTGCTACTCAATTCAAAAAACCAAGACTTTACATTTACAGGTTATTTAGCTCTATTTGGCTCATTATTTACAATATTATTATTTATTATGAAATATTTCCCAATATCTGATTAATTTAGAAACAATTTATTTAGTCATTATCTCGCAAAAAATAGACCCTAAGCATAATCAGTTTAATATATAACGCCTACACTATTACTAATTAGATTTAAAAATAAATTGCATAATTTTTTATATTGTCTTGAGCTCTTATTTAATCTACACTTAGCACAGTGAAGTAATTTTTAATGCGTTTTTATTTAAGCGAAGAGAAAATATGATAAATGCCAAATTCAAATTAAACTCAAAGGAGATGAGTAGCTTAGAGATTAATGGAAACAAATATGATGCCTTTTCAGGAATGGCAGATTATAGAAATAAATCTCAATATATTTGTTTAGCGAAAATTGGTCCAATTCCAATTGGGACATATTATATTGTCGATAGATAGTCAGGTGGGAGACTTAGTCAAATAAGAGAGCTTTTTTCTAATAAAAGAGAGTGGTTTGCCCTCTATAAAAAAGATGACCAAGTTGATGATTTTGTATTTTGTGATTCTATTAAAAGAGGTCAGTTTCGTTTACACCCTAAAGGACGGCTTGGAATTAGTGAAGGTTGCATAACTATTGATAATATGAATGATTACTCTCAAATTCGTAACTATATTCTTAACTCACCTAAATATCCCATTCCTAACTCAGCATATTTAACTTATGGTATTGTGGCAGTTTCATGAAAAAATACTTCTTTCTTCTGAAATTATTTCTGTATGTTATAGCTATTTTAACCCATATGTTTTTATGGATAAGATACGAGAGTTTTTTTCCTGTATATCCTGAATGGTTTATATTTTTTCTTTTTTTCTGTCTGTAGACCTATTGAAAACTATTGTGGACAAGAAACCCTTACAGATTTATATTATCTTGTTGGTTCTACTATCAATGTGAGTATTATGGTATTGGTGATTTATGCAATTTATCATTTAATAACGTCAAAACGCAAATCATCATAAAAAAATAAGATTACAAAAATAATCAAGAAAATTCTTTACCCTAACATATTCAACCTTTCCTACCCCTAAAATACTAATTAATATTTACTAAACTCAGATAGCACAACTCTAGTATCTTATCTATCCGTCAGAGGCTAAATAAAAACTATACTCACCATGAAAAATCCCCCATAAAGGGTTGTAACCACTCTATGGGGGGGATTTATAGTGAGAATAAAATTAAAAGATAGCCTTAAATTCTCTCTTGCATATATTTTCTCACCACTTCTACATCACAATCAACAACATCCACTCGTTGAGGAAGATTTTTCAATCCTTTGAGATGTTCAGGGATTGGTGCTGGCTGACCAATAGCCTCTTGTATCGTTTCAGTAAATTTAGCGGGTAATGCAGTTTCTAGGACCAACATTTTCACCCCCTCTTCTAGGTGTTCTCTCGCCACTTTTACACCATCCGCGGTATGTGGATCCATCAAGTAACCATGCTGTTCAAACTCGTGCTTAATCGTTGCTAGACGATCAGCATGAGTACTCATACCAGCCACAAAGCCATATTTTTCCTCAAATAAAGGCTTCATCGTTGATAAATCAAACTCACCCTGTTGTGCTAAGCTATCCCAAAGAGCTTTAACCTTAGTACCGTCACTATCCAATAAATGATAAATAAATCGCTCAAAATTTGACGCTTTAGAAATATCCATTGAAGGACTAGATGTAGCATACGTATTGGCGGCTGAACGAGGACGATAAATCCCTGTACGGAAAAACTCTTCCAACACATTATTTTCGTTGGTAGCCACTACCAAATGCCGAATTGGCAATCCCATCATACGAGCAATATGGCCTGATAATATATTGCCAAAATTTCCTGACGGCACAGTAAATGAGACCTGCTCATCTGATTGGCTTGTCACACGCAACCACGCCCAGAAATAATAAACCACCTGAGCTGAAATACGCCCAAAATTAATAGAGTTCACCGCACCTAAATGATAGTGCTCTTTGAACGCTAAGTCATTCCCCAATGCCTTAACAATATCCTGACACTCATCGAAAACACCTTTAACAGATAAATTAAAAAATATTTTCATCTTGTAAAGAGTACATTTGTGCACGTTGAAATTCGCTCATACGGCCAAAAGGTGACAACATAAATACCTTAATACCTTTTTTGCCACGCAATGCATATTCTGCCGCTGATCCTGTATCGCCAGATGTAGCCCCAAGAATATTCAAGGTTGCGCCACGCTTAGCTAGAACATATTCAAAAATATTGCCTAAAAACTGCATTGCCATATCTTTGAATGCTAATGTCGGTCCCTCTGATAATCCCACCAAACTAATTTGATCATCTAATTTCTTAATAGGCACAATCTCATCAGAACCAAACGCTTGTTTGTTATAACTCTTATGAGCTAATTGATGTAAATCATCTTTAGGAATATCCGTAATGAATAGGCTTAATACTTCTGTTGCCAAATCTGCATAGGATAATTGACGCCATTGCTCCAACATATCCGCACTCACTTGAGGCATGATTTCTGGCATAGCCAAGCCACCGTCTCTTGCTAATCCTTCTAACAAGATATCGGAAAAATTAACAGCTTGACCACCTCCTCGGGTAGATACATATTTCATGATAAATTCTCCATGCGCAGATGTGTAATCGCAGAGCGAACAAAATCTAAGCCCTCAATTTGTTTAATTGCTGCCAGCACATCACCTTCTTTAGCATTGTGTGTCAAGAAAATAATTGACGCCTGATTCTCGCCTTTATTGTCCTGTATCATAGAGCTAATGGAAATTTGATGACTTGCTAATACTTTAGCAATATCCGCCATCACGCCAGGTCTATCCTCTACACCTAGTCGTAAATAATAAGAGGAAATAACTTCTTCTATCGGTAAAATCGGATAATCAGCTAAAGCATCTGCTTGGAATGCCAAATGCGGGACACGATTTTCTGGGTCAGCCGTATGTAAACGTGTCACATCAACCAAATCTGCTACCACCGCTGAGGCTGTTGGTTCTGAGCCAGCTCCGGCACCATAGTAAAGCGTCTCGCCAATAGCATCCCCTTTAACCACTACCGCATTCATTGCCCCTTCAACATTAGCAATAAGCTTATTTTTAGGTACTAAACAAGGATGAACTCTTAACTCAATACCCTTTTCACGTCGAATAGCTAAACCTAGTAATTTGATACGGTAACCGAGACGATCTGCTGCCACTACATCTTCTTGTGCTAAATGACTGATACCCTCAACATAGACTTTGTCAAACTGCACAGGAATACCAAAAGCAATCGAAGCCAAAATGGCTAATTTATGAGCGGCATCAACACCTTCAATATCAAATGTAGGATCTGCTTCTGCATAGCCTAACTCTTGAGCTTTTTTAAGTACATCCGCAAATGGCAACCCCTTCTCTCGCATTTCTGTCAGAATAAAGTTTGTCGTACCATTAATAATACCAGCCAACCATTGGATACGATTAGCTGTTAATCCTTCACGAACAGACTTAATAATCGGAATACCCCCAGCAACCGCTGCCTCAAAGGCAACAATCACTTTTTTATTGCTAGCGGCGGCAAAAATCTCATTCCCATGCATTGCCAATAATGCTTTATTGGCTGTGACCACATGTTTACCATTTTCAATCGCTTTAAGCACAAGCTCTTTTGCTAGAGTCGTGCCACCGATTAACTCAACCACGATATCAATATCAGGATCATTAACAACAGTCATTAAATCATTATCAACTGGCACTGCGGCACCAACAACATTGATAGCTTTAGCAGGCGTTCTTGTAGCAATTCTAACAATTTCAATATGACGCCCTGCACGACGTGCAATTTCTTCAGCATTACGAGTCAATACATTCCAAGTACCACTCCCCACAACACCAAAACCTAATAAACCAACCTTAAGGGGATTTAACTGACTCATTTCAGATAGCCATCCTTTTTAAACATTTCCTTGATACCACGTAATGCTTGCTTAGTACGCTGCTCGTTTTCAATCAAAGCAAAACGAACATAATCATCACCTAATTCACCAAAACCAATGCCCGGTGAAACAGCCACTTTTGCTTGGGCTAATAATTTTTTAGAGAATTCCAATGACTTCATATGTGCATATTGTTCTGGGATTTTTGCCCAGATATACATAGAAGCTTTAGGGATATCAACCATCCAACCTATTTCATGCAAACCTTTGACAAGCACATCACGACGTTTTTGATACTCTTGAGTAACTTCATGTACACAATCTTGTGGACCTTCTAATGCCGCTATTGATGCTACTTGGATAGGCGTAAACGTACCATAATCATGGTAAGACTTAATACGAGCTAAGGCATTAACAATTTCTGCGTTACCTACCATAAAACCAACACGCCAACCCGCCATATTATAGCTTTTACTCATCGTAAAAAACTCAACAGCCACATCCTTGGCACCGGGCACCTGCATAATAGAAGGTGCTACATAACCATCAAAAGTAATATCTGCATAAGCAAGGTCATGCACAACAATAATATTTTCTTCCCTAGCGAGCTTAACAATACGCTCAAAAAACTCTAACTCAACACATTGTGCTGTTGGATTGCTTGGGAAGCCAATAATCAACATTTTAGGTTTAGGGAATGTATTGTGAATAGCTGATTCAATTTCGGCAAAGAAATCAATATTTGGTCCCATAGGGATTGAACGCACATTAGCTCCCGCAATAACGGCGCCATAAATATGAATTGGATAACTTGGATTTGGCACTAGCACAGTATCCCCTTCATCCAATGTAGCTAGCATTAAGTGTGCTAAGCCTCTTTTGAACCAATTGTTACAATCGCTTCTGAGTCGGGATCAAAGGCAACATCATAACGACGCAAGTACCAATCAGTAATCGCTTTACGTAAACGAGGAATACCTTTAGAAACGGAATAACCGTGAGTATCTGGTCGTAATGTGGCTTCGACCATTTTTTTAACGATATGTTCTGGTGTAGAGCCATCTGGATTACCCATAGACATATCGATAATATCTTCCCCACGTCGTCGCGCGGCCATTTTCAACTCACCAGTAATATTAAATACATAGGGTGGTAAACGCTGAATGCGAGGGAAATTTCTCATGATCATACCTTAAGAAAATTAAAATTATAAACTTATAAAAATAGCTTATTTTAGGCTTGAAATGCAAGGTATTTTGAATTTCCGCAGAATTTATTTTGCTTTATTTTTTTCTTATAATATTAAACTATAACAAACCTGTCATATTAGGATATTAAGATAATAAAAACATTGGAGTTTATGTGCAATTACATCGAGAACCGCGAACAGCCCTAAATACCGTTACTGGTTATGGTGAAGATTATATCGAAGTCAATGATACACGCTATCACCATCCTATCTATTTTAAGCCCYACGGCAGAAATATCAGAGTGGTCTGTGAATCACTTTACAGAGATTACTCTTGAACATATCGAAACAGCGGCTGGCCTAGTCAAAGCTAGCACATCTGCTTTAGACTTTCTCAACGATACTCCCCAAGTCAATTATATTGATGCACCAGAGGTTATTATTATTGGTACTGGTAAGCGTCAGGCATTTATTTCACCTAGTATTCTTGCCCCTCTTATGCACGCACGTATAGGTATTGAGACTATGGACTCAAAAGCCGCTGCTCGAACATATAATGTACTTATGTCAGAAGGCAGAAAAGTGGCTATTGCTTTATTAATTGACTAATTATTTTAAGAAAAGGATATTCATATGAGTCAAATTGAAATTGGAAAAAAAGTACCCGACTGGAATGCTGAAAGTAACCAAGGAACCTTATCACTCAAAGATTTCGCAGAAAAAAAACTAGTATTGTATTTTTACCCTAAAGATAGCACGCCTGGTTGCACGACAGAAGCACAAAACTTTAGAGATAGCATTGAAGAATTTTCTCAACTCAATACAGCTGTGGTTGGTGTTTCCCGCGACTCTCTTAAATCACATGACAACTTTAGTACTAAACAAGACTTGCCTTTCGCCTTGATTTCAGACCCAGATGAAACATTATGTGAATTATTTGGTGTGATGAAGCTTAAAAATATGTACGGTAAACAAGTGCGAGGTATAGAGCGCTCAACGTTTGTGATTGATGAAAATGGTATTCTGCAACAAGAATGGCGTGGCGTTAAAGTGCCACAGCATGTTGAGACTGTTTTAGCCTTTATCCGTGGCCTTAACTAATCCCCCTTAAATCTAACCCTCAGGAAATTGATATGCCTTTACCAAAAATGCCCACTACTCTAGCGAGTAAAGTTGATGTATCCAAAGAACCTAAAGCAGAGTTAACACCATCGACGACTGGACAAACTCCTTTACGCACTAAGGCAAACCTGACTGAGGGGGTGAAACCCACAACAGTAGCAAACAATACAACCGTAAGTACAGCAACAGCGCCTAATAAACCCTCTGTTGCATCAACGGCTTCTACTACTACCACTAAAGCATCTGAGAAAAAAGCGACAAAACCGGCTAATCGTCACCATAAAAAAGCTAGCTCACAAGGCACTGGAGCCACTAAACTCTTTGTATTAGATACCAATGTGCTATTGCATGACCCAACCTCATTATTCCGCTTTGAGGAACATGATATTTACTTACCCATGATGGCACTAGAAGAGTTAGACCATAATAAAAAGGGTATGACAGAAGTCGCACGTAATGCACGCCAAGTCAGCCGTACACTAGATGATCTATGTACAGAGTCAACAAACCTCTCCGAAGGGCTAGCTTTAAATAGTTTAGGCAATAAAGAAGCTACTGGTCGCCTCTGGTTTCAAACTGAAAAACTTGATGATCCTTTAAGCATTGCCCTGCCCTCTGGAAAAGCAGACAATATGATCCTCACCGTGGTACAAAGCTTGCAAAATCAATTTCCACAACGCCAAGTAACGCTTGTGTCTAAAGACATCAATATGCGTCTTAAAGCACGTGCTCTTGGCTTAAGTGCTGAAGACTATTTAAATGACCACACGGTTGAAGACTCTGATTTAATCTATGAGGGCAATATTCTTTTACCCGATAATTTTTGGGTAAAACATAGCAAAGATATGGAGTCGTGGACACAAGCTGGTACGACTTTTTATCGCATTAAAGGCCCTCATGTAGCGGATTTTAGTGTGAATGAGTTTGTGTATTTTGAAGGCGATAGCCCTCTTTACACTCAAGTAAAAGAAGTCAGTGGCAAAACCGCTGTACTAGCAACAATCCGTGATTATACGCATCCTAAAAATAATGTTTGGGGCGTTAGTGCACGTAATCGTGAGCAAAATTTTGCCCTCAATTTACTGATGAATCCTGATATTGATTTTGTTACTTTATTAGGTCAAGCCGGTACAGGTAAAACATTATTGGCCTTAGCGGCTGGGCTTACCCAAGTATTAGAAACCAAGCGTTACACAGAAATTATTATGACCCGTGCTACCGTATCGGTCGGTGAAGATATTGGTTTCTTACCGGGAACAGAAGAAGAAAAAATGCAACCATGGATGGGCGCCTTAGAGGATAACTTAGAGTTTTTAAATACACGTGCACGCCAAGATAGCTCCATTCAATGGGAACGCAGTCTTAGTAAGGAAATTATCCAATCGCATATCAAAGTAAAATCAATGAACTTTATGCGTGGACGAACTTTTTTAAATAAATTTGTGATTATTGATGAAGCACAAAACTTAACACCTAAACAAATGAAAACCCTTATCACTCGTGCAGGTCCGGGGACAAAAATCGTTTGTATGGGTAATATTGCACAAATTGATACCCCTTATTTAACCGAGGGCAGTTCTGGTATTACCTACGTTGTGGATCGTTTTAAAGGCTGGCCACATTCAGGACATATTACATTGCAAAAAGGCGAACGTTCTCGCTTAGCTGACTATGCGAGTGATGCACTCTAGGCTAGCATAGCAAAAAGACTAATTTTTATCACGGTTGAATACTTTTTTGCTATGATAAGAGTCTCTTTTTGCTGTAAGAAAGGCTAACTATGAAATATCCTGGTAATGTATTTATGATATCTGCTCCTAGTGGTGCGGGAAAATCCAGTTTGGTCAATGCATTATTAAAAAAATATCCTGACATCCATTTATCCATATCATGTACGACTAGACCAGCTCGTCCTGGTGAAGAGCATGGTCGTGAATATCATTTTGTTTCAGTGGAAGAATTTTCTAAATGGCGTGAGCATAATAACCTCTTAGAATGGGCGGAAGTACATGGTAATTTTTATGGTACACCTCGTCCATTCGTAGAGGAAAAAATCAGAAATGGTGAAAATATTTTGCTAGAAATTGATTGGCAAGGTGCACGTCAAGTACGTAAACAATTTCCGGATATTATTGATATTTTTATCCTCCCCCCCCTCTATTGAAGAACTTGAAAATCGCCTGAAAAATCGTGGTCAAGATTCAGACACCGTCATTTCTCGCCGATTATTAGCTGCAAGTAGTGAAATTGCCCACGCAGATGAGTTCGAATATGTTATTATTAATGACTCATTTGATACTGCTTTAACACAATTAGAACAAATTGTTTCAACAGCTGGATTACGTTATCCAAGTCAAGCGGTAAAGCATCACAAACTTTTTGCTGAATTGGGAATTTCTTATACCCCAAAATAATATTTTAGGTTTTTATCATGGCTCGTATTACTGTAGAAGATAGTTTAGAAAAAATCCCTAATCGTTTTGATTTAACATTAGTCGCCACTTACCGTGCTCGTGAATTAGCACAAGGTCATCAACCTCGCGTAGAAGTCAATAATGACAAACCTACTGTAATTGCTTTACGCGAAATTGCCGAAGGCAAAACTGGCTTAGAAATGTTAAGCAAAGTACCTACTTAATAGGGAGATGTGCTGATGGGTCTCAAAGGTGTGTCATCATCATTTCTTAATGCCTTACGTCAGAAGTCACCTTTTAAACGTAAGCAGAAAAAACCTGCAGCACAATCGTTAACTAATCCAACCCCTACCCCATCTCCAAAAGGTGATTTATTTGATGGGGTATTGTCGCAAATAAAAACTTACCTCCCCTCTACGGATGTTGCACAAATTCGTGAGGCTTTTTTATTTGCTGAAAAAGCACACACTGGGCAAATGCGCTCTAGTGGTGATCCTTACATTACTCACCCTGTCGCCGTTACCGAAATTTGTGCCCATTGGAAACTAGACCCTAATGCGTTGATGGCAGCGCTATTGCATGATGTCATTGAAGATCAAGATATCAAAAAATCTGAAATAGCTGAACGTTTTAACGAAGATGTCGCTGATTTAGTCGATGGCTTAACCAAGTTAGAGCGTATTAATTTTGCAAGCAAAGCCGAGCAACAAGCCGAAAGCTTTCGCAAAATGTTGCTAGCCACAGCTAAAGATGTTCGTGTTATTTTGGTGAAATTAGCAGATCGCTTGCATAATATGCGCACGCTGGACGGCGTGGATGCTACTAAAGCAAGAAGGGTCGCTAATGAAACATTAGAGATTTATGCTCCTATCGCCAATCGTTTAGGTTTAAACAATCTCGTCCGTGAGTTTGAAGATTTAGCTTTCGCTGCGTATTATCCCAATCGTTATCGTGTACTAAAAAAAGCACTAGAAAATGCCCATGGCACTCGTCGTAATCTCTTAGGCAAGATTACCGATAATATCCGTGCAGCCCTCCCAGCCTATGGTATTGAGGGCAAAATTGCCAGCCGTGAAAAAACACTCTATAGCATCCATAAGAAAATGAAAGAACAAAAAAAATCATTTTCAGATGTATTGGATATTTATGGATTTAGAATTATTGTAAATACCCTCACAGAATGCTATATCGTGCTAGGTGTATTACATCAACTTTATCGCCCTGTTCCGGGAAAGTTCAAAGACTATATTGCTATACCAAAAATCAATGGTTACCAGTCTCTACATACAACACTTGTAGGTCCTTACGGTACGCCTATTGAGTTCCAAATTCGTACTATACATATGGACCATATTGCAGAAGAAGGTGTGGCTTCTCATTGGCTATATAAGAGCGATGATATGACCTTGAGTGATTTGCAAAAGCAAACTCATCGTTGGTTGCAATCATTATTGGATATCCAAAGTCAAACAGGTGACTCCTCAGAGTTCCTAGAGATACGTCAAAGTGGATTTATTCTGACTCTGTTTATGTTGCTTACACCAAGAGGAAAAATTATTTCTCACCACG
>NZ_AYSV01000007.1 GCF_000506865.1 Pelistega indica | reverse complement strand
TCAGATTSAKCGTMATAGACGGGTGCCTAACCTTAAAAATAGAGTGGACGAAGCCACTGAGTTAGCGGTGATAGAGATGGCGATTCATTATCCTGCCTATGGTCAACTAAGAATTAGCAATGAGTTGCGTAAACAGGGAATATTTGTATCACCTAGTGGTGTTCGTTCCGTTTGGTTGCGGCACAACTTGGAGAACTTTACCAAACGTCTAAACGCCTTAGAGGCGAAAGTACAGCAAGAAGGAATTATTCTGAATGAGCAACAAATACAAGCTCTTGAACGCAAGAAAGATGAAGAGCAAGCCATGGGTGAGATTGAAACCGCGCATCCTGGCTATTTGGGTTCACAAGATACCTTTTATGTGGGGCATTTAAAAGGGGTAGGACGTATTTATCAGCAAACATATGTCGATACTTACAGTAAAGTAGCGCATTGTAAGCTATACACCTCTAAAACCCCTATTACTTCTGCAGACTTACTTAATGATCGTGTATTACCTTTTTATGCAGAGCATGATTTACCTGTATTACGCATTCTGACAGATAGAGGAACAGAGTTCTGCGGTAAGGTAGAGCATCATGATTATGAGCTTTATCTAGTTATTAATGAAATTGAGCATACAAAGACTAAGGCTCGATCACCTCAAACCAATGGTATTTGCGAGCGCTTCCATAAGACCATTTTGCAGGAGTTTTATCAAGTAACGTTCCGCAAAAAACTCTATGCTGATTTAGATAGTTTGCAAAAAGACCTAGACGAATGGCTTGATTTCTATAATAATGAACGAACTCATCAAGGAAAGATGTGCTGTGGGCGAACACCCATAGAAACATTGATTGATGGTAAACAGATTTGGAACAGCAAAAAGCATGAGCTAAATCTAATCTGACAGACACCGCTTGTCAAACGGGGAACTGTCAGATGAAGTCTGAACTTCTACAGTCTATTAGAAAGACTGCCTTTATTTGAAAAAATTCTTGCTCAATGCCCACCAGAAGGTAAAAAGCATAGCCCAATCTACGGCTATACAGAACCGTGGGATAGAATGCATCACATCTTCCCTTGCATGAAAGAAGCGTTGATGAGATAACTTACTACTCACCCCACATTCTAACCACCGCCTCATGGCGCATTGCACAGTCTGTATAATCACGTACTAATTGAATATAAGACTGTGCGAGTGCGTCCCATGAATTACTGCTTAATGATTGGATTTCTGGGCACCCCTGCGCTAGATTGACGGGTAGTGGTGCTCTCCTTAATGATGTCGTTGATGAGGCGCATCCTGCCATTAGACATAAAACAATCAGCAGACAGAGGATTTTGAATAACTTCATAATTGTAATCCTTAATAATATCGTTAGTTAATGAATTTAGACGTTCAGATGTCAGCGAGATATGAGCAGATACCGACTGTAACTGCTTTACCTGATTTTTAAACTGTTCTAAATCAGCTAAATATTGAGCCGTCTCTGCGTCTTTCTTACCGATTCCATATTGATACTGCCCATACGTATAAACAAAAAGAAGCAGTCAAAATGACTGCTCCTGATCCGATTAGATATTTTTTATACATATCACCACCATCGAATAGCCGAAATAAATGTTCCAAAAACAAACAGAAATAATATAAATACCAACCTATTGATTAATGTGCGTACTCTTGAGGATTTCTCATACTTTTCTAGCACTTTTTCCACCTTTAAATCTATGTTAAAATTCACTTGTGATGGTCTCCATCATATTCATTTATTTGAAGGTTAATCTCTAAACCAAAGCTGTTCCCGCAGTTTTGGTTTTCTTTTATGTATTATTAATGAGAACATTTATTGAACGCCATTAATATGTTTTAAAGAAATTAAAGCTGACACATCCAACGTTCTACTTCTCTGCGATTGATTAAGCCTTTCCAAGGTTTCCCTCCTGCGTTCACCCACCGCCTTAATTCATCACAAGCCCCTATCCTATCTCCAGCATTTAATTTTTTAAGTAATGTAGATTTCTTAAATGCACTAATTCCAACGTTATAAACAAAACTGACCAATGCTGCAGTCTGTACTTCACTCATGTGTACAGTCACACTATCAACAACGGCCTTGTAATACACGTTCAAATCATTTCTTAATAATGTTAAGCACTCCTCATCATTCATGTAGTCGCCAAGATTTACACCTTGTGTATGTCCATAACATATCGTAGGTACACCGACCACATCTAAGTAAGCATAATTACGCTTACCCTCAAGTACCCGAGCCACTTCCCTGATACCAATAAACAAATTACTCGTCCCCAGACTCTCCGCTGTCTTGCCTACCTTAAGCTCTCGCACCCAAAATCCATCAATTTTATTAATAGGTGAGTACAATCGACTTAATGCAACGTCTTGTCCAATATCAAACTTCAGGTTGGCCAACTCTGCTTTTAATTGATCCGTATCAACTTGAGTAAAGTCAGTTTCTCGTACAATGACAACTTTAATATATATATCCATAACAGTAGCTCTATCAAACTTAATCAGTCTGTTGCCTTTTTCTGTGAGTAGATTAACTTCTACTGCACCTTGTAAGCCAGCTCCTGCACCTTTGTTTTCGTAAATGACCTCAGCGATGGCATTATCATCACCACCAATAATAATGGCATTGATGGAATGCCCCTCAACGCCTTGGCTATCTGTATCATTGCTGGTGTTTTCTAGAACAAGCACCTGTTCAACATCACGTAAGCCATGCAACTTTGCTCGGATAGCCTCGCAGCTGTTTACGGCATTTTGTGCATGCGATAAAAAAAGACGCTGTCTTAATTCAACATCCGTCTCTTCTTCTTGGCCTAATACCGCATTTTGAAACGCCACCGCTTTATTTAAACCAACGATTACCGTTTCAATTTCTAAGCTATCACCCTCTTTCACAAAGAATGCCCCCAGTTCTTCGCTACGAAAATCACCTCGTGCAGAACCTAAAGAATTAAGCTGTGTTGCTTTAACGAGCGTCCATCTATTCTTGTTTTCGTCAACCAAGACCAATCCAGCAGGGATATCCGTGTACGGATCCCCAGTCAAAATAACGGAGTACAAATAGCTATTCTTCGCTTCTCTTCGTACAATCCCAGAGTAAGCCGCACGTTGCTCCAACCAAACGCCTGTCGCTCGGTAGGGGTCAAGCTGTTTATAGACATTTTCTAAAAGTTCCTCAAAATCAACTTTAATTTGTGAAATTAATCCAATCATTTGACCATCTGGGCTGTCTGGGTCAATATTTATAGCTTGCCCATAAATTGCTCTAAAACCATCACTAAATTTTTGAATAATCTCATCAAGTCTTTCTGTGACAATTCCATACTTTGTTACTGTTGCCATATCACTCACCAAATAAAAAAACCGTTAGTATGTTTATAACTAACGGTTATTAATTGAATTTTTTTCATTCAAAAATATCTGTATAAGACACCTCTATCAATAATTTCCTGTTTTCACTATCGTGTGTCATGGTGAAACTATCTATTTGCTTAACGCCATCCGTCTCTAGAATATACGCCATCAATGGAACTTCTAAGCGTTTTAAATCCACCCTCTCCATCTGTTCAAACCAAGGAATTCCATGTTCTAAATCTAAAAACCAATCACCCTTAAATGACCAAAGGCGTGTTTTAACAGCTTGAGCAATAGCTTCTGAGTCTTGTGCATAATTTGAATAGCCTGAACCAAAAGTCCAATCATGATTACTGTCTAACCGTCTAACTCTCATGAAAACTCCCTATTGTGGACCTGATGTTTTAGAGCCACCAGATGACACCCCCCCATGAACATGGTTTGTTAAAGAAATGCCACTCGCTACTACGTCTGCACTACTTACAAAACCTCCGTTCTGTTCTATTTCCCCCTTGATAAGAATTTTTCCATTTGTAATCCTGATAAATGTGCTGCCATCTAATGTCTGTAATGACAACCCATCAGTAAAAAATCCTTTAATCGTATTAGGGCGTGAGCAAATACCTGGGATAAACATAGCATCAGATAAGTCACAAAAGCGGTAATCCAATGGTTCTGTAGCTTTACCTGAAGTATGCCATCCATCAATGCAGCGTTCACTAAAAATAGCAATACCTTCATCACCTGCTTGTAATGGAAAAGTTACTGCAAATCCACCTCCTCGAGGAAAGTTCACAGGCACATCCATCAATGGAGGGATTTGAACCGTTTTTCCATCTATCAAAATCTGCTTTACTTGTGCAGCTAAAGTGACTGTTTGTAAAGTAGAATTGAAATCAATTACCTTGGCAGGCAATGATGTATGGATATCTTTAATCGCTTTTTCAGTCTGTGCGTCAACCGCTGATTCGACTGTTGCATTGTGGTAACTATAATCACTCATTTTTTCTTACTCCCTTTATCTTCCATTTTTTGGAACTTACCACCAACCACAGTCATCTTACTGTGCCACTCACTATCCATACTATTTCCTGTATGAGCCAGTTTAACAATCTTATACTCACCATTAAAAAACTCAAGAATAGACTCTAAGCGCACCATTCCGCCGATTTGTAATAATGGGTTAAGCAAACAGGTCAACTCTAAGCCATCATCCGTCTGTTCTGGTGAATCAATCAAACCAGTATCTTGCGATAAAAGAACAGCTTCGGTATCTAGCACCTTATCTCTAGGTAGAAAAATAAGCTCCCCATCTTGAATAGACCAGTCTGCTTTATTATTCACAGCAATCTTTCTTAAGATAGCCCGAGAGTCACCGTTAAGCACTCGACCTCGAGGAAGTTTTCGCTTGTTCGGAAAATCCAATGCCCCCCGCTTAACATTCGGCATAGTCTTTTGTACTTCTGCGATAATTTCTTCGTCAGTAGCGCCTGCTTTTAACGTTACACTAGACCTAGCTGTGGTGTAATCTTTAAAACCATCAGCACTCTCTATCTCAAGTACAAAGTCCACACCCTCGCGCATAACCTTTACTTTTGTAATGTCACCACTATAGATAGGACGTAATTCTTGATAGCCTGCCGACAAGACAATACGCTTATATTCCTTGCTTAATAACTGGTTAAGGTGGTCTCGATTTAAATTCCAAATTCGAATAAAAGCAGGATTGGGTTTTTCGTTAATGGTTTTATCCACCTCAAACCCTACCCGCAATTTATCTACTATCAAGGTATTCTCATCACCGATGATTTCCACTTGCCAGCGTCTTCCGTATTGCTTCATAATCTTTCTTTTAAATCAATAAATAAAAGGTTTCTGGAGCCCAAGTCTGATAGTTCAATCGGATCTAGGTTCTCTCCTGACTCATCTGATACAAACATCTCGAATGACTGTAAGGTTCTATTCAACAGAGGAATACCACATACCAAACTTAACCCTTGAGCAAGCATTTGTTTTGATCTAATCTCAAAAACATCCATCGTCCAAAATCGACAAACACTGTTATATTTCAACGTTATTCTGATTTTCATCCCTTCAAAGTCCAGAACTTGCTCTTGGTAAGAAACTCCTACTAAAATAGGCACTAAATACATTATTTCTGCCTCCTTCCACTAGAGCCTAACCAACTCATTTAAAATAGATTTAAGAGTATTTGTCGCTTGAGTACTTCCGACTTGCGTCTTACTGGCTGATTGGGTTGCAGCTCGTCCACTTTTACTACTTCCACTAGGACCTTTGTTTTTAGTAGCAGAGCCTTTGCTACCATTAGCACTCCCCTCTGTCTTTACGTAAGCCGTATCGACAATAAAAATTTCACGAGCTGTGATTGTAAAAACTGCACTGCCTAGCTTATCCTGAGATACGGCTACTTTCTGAATGAGCATGTTCTTGTACAAACTCACACCAGTATTTATTTCAATAGGCTCACCAGACTTTTGAGACTGTACTAAATCGGCATAGCATTTTTGCACTCGGCTATCACCGCTCCCCCCCAATAAATCTGTCAAATTAAAGTCAAGGCATCCATGGCGCCAATGCTCGCACTTGATTAAGAGTGCCTGCTACTGCACCAAAACGACCCGCTACCCCTGCTAATTTACCTAATGCATTAGCAGTATAGTTAGCGACGTTCACAGGCAAGGGCAATTGATTGAGAAAATCCATTTCCCCACGCAAAAAAGGGAAATTACCTAAAACACCCAAAGGTGATTGATGATTGTGGTCAACCATTGTTCCTATAATCGTCACTACCTTAGGGTTTAAATAAGCATGGTCTGCAATTTGTGCACCACTTTCAATTGGATTTTCTGTGATAACAAGTTCAGATTCATGCTCCTCACTTGTTATCACATCCAACACAATCTCACCAATAGCGTGATTAGAAACACTCACAAAATTAAACATTACTACTCCTAAGCTAATATAGAGCTTTGTACGTTACGAACTGCTGTTGCTGCTTCATTGCCTATCATTAAAGCATCCCCCTTGGTAGTATTGGTCGTTGTAAGATTAATATTTACACTAGTATCATTTTTTACTTGAGTATTGTTATTAGTCGTATTATTAACCGCTCCAGCCTTGGCGTTATCTGTAATAGGTATAGCCAATGACCCATCAGGGCGTATAACTGTTTTCCCCCCCTGTTGAATATGTTGCTCTACCGTTTTCCCCCCACCACCAAGCCAACTTGGTAACTCTATGCTTGAAATAGAATCAATAATTGGCTGAATATACTTGTTGTATTGTTCCTTAACCCATCCAAAAGCAGCATCAAATGGGGCGGTGATAACATCTATAACTTTACTAAATGTTTTGCTTAACTCTTCAAAAGAAAATCCACTATTTGATAATACTTTCCATTCTTGCTTAACTAGATCCCAAGCATCTTTGAATGGTTTTGTAATAACCTCTATCACATAACTAAAAGCATTAACTAGACCTTCAAAAGAAAACCCTGATTCTGCAAAAATACCCCAAGCTTTTTTGACCGTATCAAACGCTTTACGATATGGCTCTGTAATCAAGTTCCAAACCTGATTAAAAGCAGACTTTAGCCAATTGAAAGTAAACGTTGATTTAAAGGTATTCCATTTTGATTTCACCCAATCAAACGCTTTACGATATGGTGCTGTAATAAAATCCCATACCTTATCAAAAAGCTCACCAATACTTTCGACATTGAATAAAGCAAGAAAATCATCCCACCAAGACTCAATGCCATCCAGTAAAAGCGCAAAAAAGCCTTGGATAAATGTCCATAATCCGTTAAAGATGTATGTCAGTCCTTCAAAGCCATTTGTAAATAACGAAACAATATTTGTTATCAGTCCCTGGATAGACTCTGAAATTACCTCACCGTTTAGTGTAAAAATCCCAACCAGTAAGTTAAATAGATTACCGATAATGTTAAAAGCTGTCTTGAGCTGCTCAACCATTAAGTCAACAATAGGCTTAAACCACTCCGCTATTTCAGCGATGATAGGTCTTAGCTCATCAATGATCTCGATAACCTTATCAACCCCTTTAGCCAAAGGCTCCCAAAAATCACCGAGTGCTGTTTCTCCTCCCTGCATATAAACGATAAAATCATCAATCAGCAGGATTAATCCAACTATCGCTGCCACTACCCACGCAATAGGATTAGTTATAAAAGCCATGATCATGCTTTTTTGACAATTGCAAAGACAGCCACTAGACCATAGAGTGCATTTTTCCAGCCAATAGTTCCTCCAATAATAGTATTGAGTACATTTGCTAATGCACTAATAACATCAATCGCGCCAGCCAAAATTCCTGCAAAAATACTTAATCCATTTCTGATTAACTGGTTATTTTCGATAAACCAATCGCGAAATAATCCGATAATTCGCATAAGTGCTGGAGCGAGTCGAAGAGAAAAATACTCTGCCACCCCTTTTGCAATTTGACCGACCTCTGCAAGAGAGTCTTGAAAAGCGGCTGCTGTTGCTGCATTCTCCTGTGTACCAACCCCTAGGCTTAAAGCTTCTGCGTTGGATAACGCCTCAGCCATTTCTTCATTGGTGAGACGTAAAGTCTGAATTAATGATGCATCAATACCAATCTTCGCCAACATCGCAATTTGTTGTTGATTACTTAAGCCTTGCATCTTCTCTCGAATATCCTCTAAGACTTCAGAGGCATCACGTACTGAGCCGTCTGCATTTTTAGCTTTAATACCAAAGTTCTCAAAAGCTTTAGCTCCAAGGCCGATACCGTTAGCCGCTTCACCAATCGCCTTAGATAAGCCTTTATAAGAGGCTTCTGCTGCTTCAACAGATGAGCCGTTAAGTTCTGCCACTTTGCCTAACAGATAAATTTTATCCGCCGCAACGCCTGTTTCATTTGATAGTTGGTGGATAGAATCAAGCGCATTTAAACTCATACTCACAAAAGCACTAAGCCCAGCAATAGAGGCAGCTGCTACTGCCCCCACCACACCCGCAATGGCAGGTAAATTTTTAAGTGACAGTTCAAGTTTACTTAGCTCTCTTGTATCTGTCTTAACACCGACTTTAACGAGTAGTTCTTCTAGAATCATGGGCTTTTCGCTCCGTATGTAGAATTTCAATAATCACTTCATGAAATGACAGCAAATCCCCCAAGGAATAAACTGTCCTTAACTCATGCAGTGAGCAGTAATGCCTGATAATTGGCGTAAAAATAAACCAGTCAACATTACTGCTTGACTGGTTATCTACTTCACCATTGATGAGGGCAGAATATTGATCAGTAATCCACCCCCACCTGAGAAAAAATCGCCAAACTGATATTTCAGTCCCGTAATAAGTACCGTAATCAGGTGACTGCGATATTTATTAAAATGACTATCTAGATCATTACTTAGACGATATGGTTTACCACCATCAATCTGAGCACTGGTGTGCCTCAACACAATATCCTCCATTTGCTTAACCGCAGGATGACCTAAGTTACTAGCTAATGAAGTAATAATAGTTAAGCCAAGACGTTGCTGATTAGCTTTTGCCTTATCCTCATCGTTCAACGACTCATCATCTTCAGACGCTACATTGGTGCTCGAAAAATCAACCGTACTCAATAAACCTAAAGCGATTTTAAGGGCTGACCACGATGCCATAGCATTAGCTGGTGTCATCGTATAAGTAACATTGTCTAGCTCAATTGCATGCGTTTCTGTCATGGGTTAACTCCTTCTTCATGAGTAATGGTCATTTGCTCAAAGACAATTTCCCAAGTATGTGGGTTATGTGCATTACCACGAGTCATTTCTTTAGCTGTGGTGAAATAACCTTTAGTCGCTACTACTAAATCCTCATTAATTAAGTCTTTAACGGTTAAGGTAAAAGGCACAAACGTCTTAATTGAGCGTTTTTGTTGTTGATGTAGACGACTTAGATACTTGTTATCCGCTGAGTGCTGTTTAAGCTTAAGCGTCAATGTACCTGATTCGTCTGGGTTAGCAACAAATACACCTTTGCCATTATTGCCAATCACCATCTGTCCGTTAGGCGAGTTATTCACCACCTTAATTTGGTCTCCACCGTCACCCCAGTCGCTAATCTCACGACCATTCAATAGCACCAGTACTTCTTTTGGGTCAAAAATCTTCATAATTTCCCTCTATCGATTAAAGTTAATGATTACGTCAGAGAAGTGGATTGCACCCGCTAACTTAACCGCCGTTTGAATGGGTGTCGCACGACGTTGTTCACGATCGGAATCACTAAGCGTATCCATTGGTGCTGCCCATACATAGTAGCCCTCGTCCAAGTGGTCTCCAGTCTCTAATTCACCGAAACTATCCCCAGTCCATTTTCCAGGAGCAAAAGCACCATTATTAATACCCTCTAGACATACAGAAATAACAGCATCAATTAATACAGCATTACCTTTATCTGTTAGAGGTAATTTTGTTGGCGACTTATACAGACGAGCAAACACTTCTTTTTGGACAGCATCTTGGAACCAATCTAGAATCACGATTTCATCTGCAAACTTACCACCAATAACCGTCCCCTCAGCAATTAACGGTACATCATCAAAATAGGTGTACACGTTAATACCAAGTCGTTTTGCTTTTTGGTATTCTGTACCTGTTACCTGGTCAGCGGTAATCGTCGGTTGAGTTTTAAACTTCAGCGTTAATGTTGAGTTTTGCGCTGCAAAATTTACTGACAGTAAACGAGCAATAGCAGAATGAGCTGCATATAGATCATCTTTGTCGTAAACAGCCAAAGTATGATCAAGCTGTGCATCAAAGAGTTTCTTTATAATATTGCCTGTTTCAAACTCTAGCTGAGTACTTTTAATAACATTTAGGGCAAATAATTTAACGTTTATTTGTGCAAACTTAGCAACTTCCTCAATTTCTCCATCTGTCAACTGAGCAGCAAAACATAAGCCATACCATGCATTATTGATGTCAAGCAAATTAGTTAAGCTTTCTGCTGGCGTTTCTGCGCTAATATTGATTGAATCTACCCCTAATTGACGCGTTGCCTGCCCATCCTCTAACTTCAACATAGCGCCAATATAGTTACTATCGGCATTACCATATACATAGCCGACTATAGTGTCATCACTTACACCTGATTCGGCAGATGATACGATAAATCGATTACCCGTTTGGTCATAAGTTACTGTATAATTTTTTAACCCCTCTTCATTAATAGCAGTTTGTAACAAACTCGCAATACCATTGAAATCTTGAACCTCTGAGAAGTTAAGATTAGTTATTTTCTTTTCGACACCACCAAGACGTATTGAAAATTGTCCTTGAATAACTCGTTTAAAAACCTCTAAAGAGTCATTTAAACTAGCACCTGTCAATTGGTTAGATGTTGCATTGATAGTGCGTTGTGCCTTATTCCATGCACCAATAACCAACTGTTTTGCTCTTGGTTTTTGCGCAAAGAATGGTTGTGATGCTCGTGCTGTTTCAGAATGAGTACCAAATAACTGTTCTACCTCATTTTGGCTGTTAACATAAACATAACGTGTTTTAGAGTCAGTAAAAGCGTTACCAGACTCTGGGGTCATAAGCAATACCGTACCAAAATCACGTCGAGTAGCTGATTTAGGTACTGTTTGTAGCTGTACATTGACAATATTTGAAATGGATAAGGCCATAATCAATCCTTTGTAATATGTTGATGAATGCTGTTGTTTGTATAAATATCTACTAGTTCAATTGGTTCAAGTGATAGGGTTGTGACATGACTGTGAGTAATATAAACATCAAATTGCCCTCTCTCCTCAGCTGATGCTCCGAGAACATAGGTGAGATTGCGAACATCTGACATATTGATGATTGCTCCACCAATACCTCGTAATCTCTCTCTCACTCGGGTAGCTTGTAATATGCTTTTGAGCTTTAGGGTCATTTCTACCGCATTTTTCCCATAGCATGAAATTGACACCATCGAAATAAGACTAGATTTAACAGTTTCTTTTGCACCATCAAAGACTAGCCTTGATGCTCCAATTTCTTGTTGAGAAACAATATTGACCGTAATAAAGGCTTTACTCTTTAATTCTGGTTGATACTGAGGTACAACCGTGCCCTTAGGTAATGTCAAAACCTCCTGAATCAGGGTGCGCAGTTTCGCTATATCGAACCGCGAGGTAGTGGAAATATCCATAATCACTCCAATCTTCTTTCGTTTTAACTTTGTAATCGTGACCATTAAAAACCACGATATCCCCAATAGCTAAGCTGTCCTTAGTAAAAACCACAATCGTTGGTAGGTAACGCTCTTGTTCTGGCAAGACTTGCATATCGCTAGGTGAAGTCGGTGTGATAATGCCTGTAATTACTTCTGACACATATTCACCATCAAAACCCCATGCGGTATGCTCTCCATACAACCGCTTAACCTCAAACTGACGATTAAACTTACTGGAGTAAATTCGTCCGAGCTGATTAATTCTCATCACGTACTACTCCTGTAATCGATTGTCTGAGCTTGCCTGTGTCAATCAGCGGTTTTGTTGAGCCTTTTCGCTTAATGGTTTCAGGAGCAAGTGCTTTGAAATCACCATTCACAATGTTTTCTTGCACGTCCCCTTTAGCCAACTCAGCAAGCTCGTTCAACGCTTTTTCTGGGTCATTGCCTGTAATCAGCCTATCCCCAAAGAATCTGAAATACTTCGCTTTGTTTTTTACAACGCTAGTCCTCAGAAATGAGCGTTCCGGAATATGTCCGTCTTCACTACCAAACTCATGCACCGCTGCTAAATCGCTCATGCTAAAATCACCGTCCACCTTAGGATTATTCTCCTTTGGTACTCCTACATAAACTGCTTTAGTCGCAAATGCTTCTAGCCTTTTGATTAAGTTTGATACACTCATTTACACCACCATAAAACCAATGCCAACGAGTTTACGTAGCCGTAAGAACTCTTGACCGTAAGCTGTTAGGTGATAGGTCGAGCTATCAGTTGTTGTAGCAGTCGGTGCATAGGCAACAGACAAAGAACCAGCAGTTTCTGATACGACATCTTTCGCTGCAGCTCCACCAGTCTCTTTCGCTTGATTAGCCAATTGAATCAAGTGAGCTGTTAGTGCAAACAGCCCTCGTTTAAATAGCTTTCCCCAACGAGCCTTATCTATTTCAGCATCAGCATCTTCCATAAAAAAACCGACTGCATTAGCGTCGGTATCTTTAAATTCAGGGTATCGCAGTTTAAATTCGTCAACTGTCTGCATAACTCACCTCTTAGTAATCTACATAAATCGCAGATTGTGGCTCTTTAAACGTCACACCACCAAAAGCCATTTGTAAACCAGATTGGAACGAGACTAAACCAACTTTTTCTGCTGTCAGAATAGTAGGCGATTGAGGAACATCAAAGACCACATGTTCCGCATCATTGATGTATGCAATCGCACGTTTTTTGCTCGAACCTGCTGTCGCCAACTTAGCAAAACCACCGGGAAGTGGTTTAATGCTCACAGCCTTACCTGCAGCGCCAGATAAATGTTCTTGTAACCACTGTAACGCCGTTTTCTCTTTATGGTCTTTCTCCAAAAACGCTAAATAAGCGTAGTCATCATACGATATAGCAATGGTATCTGGTGCAGCAATAAGATTCGTTTGGTCAAACACAGCTAAAAACATATCTTTGAACGTAGCAGTTGCCTCATCGTATGTCATTGTGTTAATAGCTTTTTTAATCTTAGCTTCCTGAATGGTAACATCAGGACTATTTAAAAGCCCTTTAACGCCATCTTTACGAGCATGACCGATAAAGGCTACTTTTTGCAATGTCTGTTGAGCATTCAAATTTAATGACTTGATTTTGCTTGTGTCAATAGCAACACCAAATTTAGCTGCTTTCTCAAGCTGATGTAACGTCCAACTTACTGTTTTTAACCAAGGGAATAACGGAGTAGTACGAGAACCAAATTTAATATCCACTTGGTCAAATACCGTTGTATTGATATCAATAATACCGTCGTCTAAATCCCCTGTCACATCACCTGTTAAATGTTGTCGGAAATCCATTAATCGATCAGCACTTGAATCTACGTACACGAATTGAGGAAATACAATCTCAGGGTATTTCGTCATTGAAATGTCTTTACTTACCTGAGTTAGGGCTGTTTGTAGAATATTTAAATGATCCATTCTTATCTCTCTTTATAAAGGGTTATAAACGAGTAATTTCGGCAATATTGCCTACGACTTTAATCACTGTAAAAGGTGTTTCGATAGTAACGCTTTCTTCGGTTGTGCCTTGAATGGTACCTGCGTGTTCACCTACCGCTGTAATATGTACAGTATTACCACACTGAACCGTTTTCTCTGGTGTTACTTCAACAAAAATGCTATCGGCCACACCAATATGCATCACATCTACTGTCTCGCCCTTTTTCTTTTCACCATAAACAATTGAGCGAACCACAACGCCTGCTACTTTATCAGTTAAAGCCGCCAATGCCTGAACACCTCCTTTTTCTGAAAGCGCGACAAAGAGACCTGGTCGCAATGCTGTTTCGCCATCATTTTGGTAAGCAACTGTTTTTGAGTTTGCTAAACCACCTTTGCCCACATCACCAGCTGAGGCCATTGCTGCCATTGTTGCATATGTCATTATTTAGACTCCTTAATGTTATATAAGCTATTAAAATCAATCATCGTGTTTGCTTCTGGCTTTGAATCTGTCACTATTGCTTTACCAACACCTGCATTCACATCCTTTACTGAGTGCTTTTTAGCCACCTCATAAACTGCCGTTACTGCCTCATCACTTAGTGTTTTAAGTGCTTGAGTCTCATATAAACCACTTTCAATAATGGCTTTTTCACGAATAGATCGAGCATTATCGCTATCAACAATTTTGATTGTAGGGAATGACGATTGCGCATCAGCTAAAACTGCACTACGCAATTTTTCCGCATGTCGCTCTGCTTTCTCATCGGCTAATTGTTTACGAAGAGCCGCAATCTCTGAGGCCATATCCGCATCTTTGACTGGTTTTTTCTTCTCTTCGTCACTCTCAGGGTCGTCTTCTGGTTTATCGTCAGACTTTTTCTCCTCAGGTGTACCGTCCTCTGGCTTACCCTCATCAGACGGTACACCAGCTTCTTTTTTCTCTTCCTCTTCAACCTTTTGCTTCTGTTCATCTGACAACTTAATGCCGAATGCACCTAATAAGGTATCTAGAAAGTTCACAGATTTACTCATGTTAATTTCCTTATCGGCCAGTTTTACAGATCCACCGCAACGACCCTTGGCCACAATCGCTACGTGGTTTCCCAACATTGGGGACATTTCAAAATCAGCACATGGATCCGTACTATCTAATAAATCACAATCGTAGCCGCAAGATAGTTCCTCCAGTTGCCCATCCTGAACTAGCTTGATAGCGTCCGCATCGTAAATCCACGCTTCAGCAGTCAGGACATCGCCCTCTCGCTTGACATTACGGATGTTCCCTACTGAGAGTTGTTTCCAGTTCTCCGCACGTACACTGCCAGATGGGTGTCCAATCGTAATCGGCGCACCGTCAAAACTCTTAATCGTCTCATCGCTGAATAACGAGCGCTCTGTACGCGCTACCTTTTTAATTTCCTCTTTCGTGCCAACCGAAAGCTCGGTATCAAGGTAATCAAACACCCCAATGCGAGAAATTGACGCAGGTACAACTAAATAACCATCCCGTGTCATCTTTCGCTGGCTGATGCTTGAATTCGCTTTGTCGTTAAATCTCATCGTTTACCCTCTTACTGATTCTAAGTTGGAAATGACAAAACCCCGATAAAGCGACGAACTCTATCGGGGTTTGATTTTTTTATAAGGTTAAGTGTTTACTTTAGTACTTGAGCTACTAAACCAGACGCTGCAATCTTAATCACTTCAAATGACAGTTCTAATCGTTTGCTCTTAATCAATGTTTTCAGACTATTCCATGTCGAATCATTACGTATCTTATCTAGGAACTCGTGACCGTCCCACGTAAGCGACCGTGCGCCAAAGCATAACTCTCTCGCACTGGAATAATCTATCGCTTCTATCAGCCCTGCACTAAGCAAGAGTTTGAAGTGATATGAGACCATCTCAGCATGATAACCTCTGAACTCATCATCACTCAGGAAACTTTGTGCATCGGCTTTTTCCTCTAACTTCAAGAGTATTTTGCGGATTAAATCCCAGTCTCGTTGCATAGTGTTCTTCCAAAAAGAAAACCGACTATGGCTAGTCGGTTTAGTTATTTTAGTCAGCGGTTTCTAGACTTTCTAAGTGCTTGATTTGCTCTTCTACCGTTAAGTCGTAGTCCTGAGTAATGCGACGATAAAACTCAATCGCGCAAGGATTAGTTCGCAGATGGTAAATTTTTTCAGCAATTTCTGCCTTTGTTGGTTTGTAAGCCTCAGCCTCCGCTAATAACTTCTCATTTTCAGTGAACTGGTTACGCGTCTCTTCTTGCCATCGCTCAATTGAAGAATATCCCTCTAGCTTAGCTAGCTCTCGTTGTCTCTCAATAGGTAAATCTAGAACACTTTCTATTGCCATTATTCAATCTCCATCAGCTCAATGGTAATCACGTTTTTAAAAGAAAACCAAGATGGTTTGTGAACCTTCTTCACAATGAATCGTTTCTCAGATTGGAACAGTACCTCTCGCTCCTGAGGGAACATAGATATTTTTTCAATATCCCTACCATTTTTCCCTCTGATTATAAAGCGAATATTTCCTTTAAAATCCTTAAGCGCATCTATTTTTGATGTACTAGTGAATTGTCTCTCTTTGATTATACTACCGATTTGATAGCTATCCAAGAAAGCTTTTAGCTCCTTTTTAGGAATACGAATATCCCTATAAGTTACACCTTGATATTTAGGCATTTTATCTAGAGCTTTATCCAGTTTACTTGCAACTAGTTTTTGTTGTGCAGTAGCGGTGCCTGTGCGTAACGCTATATTCAAATCCCTATGTAGCGTATTTGTATAAGCCACCAAATACTCCGTTTCAACGAATGATAATCCATACTCTTTCCTAGCAAAACCACTTAGTTGACGAGTATGACTTAAAATTGCAGCGTATGCGCCTTTACTTACAAGAGCTGCTACTTCACTACTCCGTTCCCCTCTCACATCAGGCGTATCATTCACCCCATCGAATATAGCGATTGCTACACACCGACAGTTAATTTCATCTCCAGGATGTCCTGTTGGTGGTGGATCATCGTATGAGAATATCTTGCCGTCATTCGCCATATGCGATTCACGGACTCGCTCATCACCTGAGGTACTCCAACGATACTTAGTAATGCCTAGTTCTTCGTGACGTGCCTGTGTGAGTGCGCTATTCGCTTTTGAGGACTGGTCACGGGCGATTAACCTTGCTCGGCTATCCGTTACGCCACCAATCTCTTTAATCTCTGCGGCAATCTCTTTAGTTAACTTACCAGACGCTAACCCACGAGTCACCGCTGACTGTACTTTATCAAGATATTGCGTAGGGATAGACTTGATTAACTGCACATTAGCTAGTGTCAATCCCTCTAACCGCTGTGCTACCTTACCACCACCAAACACAAACTGTTCAATATCTACACCTATCTGTCGCTTGATGTTATCTGCAACTTCTTGTTGATTCTGCTGGTTAGCTCGAGCAGCAAACTGTTGGGCTAGATTATTAGCTACCTTCTCCGTCCATTCTTGGTTTTCATACTGATTTAGATAAGTCAAAAAAGTACGTACAGAAAACGCCTCTATGCCTTTGTCAGCACTATCCATAAAAAAAGCACCGCTAGATAGTTGCAGTGCTTTTTCAATGTCATCACGCATCTGTTTGACAAAGGATCTTAGTTGCGTGGTGTACCAAAGTTCCGTTCGTTTACTAACCTTTCTATACTTGAACCTCTTCGGTAAACGCTTCCCCACCTTCCTCTGGTTCAGCACCACCTCTTGTAAATTGATGTCCATCTGCATCCTCTTCTAGCATATTAAGGTCATCATCAGTAATCTTGCTAAATAATCCAGACTCTTTAAGCTCGCTCGCTACTTGATGCTCTGTAACAATACCTGCCTGTACTAATGCATTAGCAGCGATTGCAAAGGTATTAAGCACCGTAGCCTTTTGTTCTGCTGTCAGTTCTGAAAGTGGATTAAAATCAAACCACCAATCTGTAGGTACTTCACCTGATACTTGATAAAGAATCAGTGGATCTATCACATCAAACACAGGACGTAAAATAGATTCCTGTAACGAATGAATGCCCTCATGGTAGTTTTGAATATCTTCGGCTCCGCTGGCGAAACCTGCCGCACTCTGTCCAAACAAAATCGTCAAAGGCATATCTGCTGCACCGGCAACTTCACTTCGAAACTCGACAAGCAAATCACGCAATCCACCAAAGGTTAATTCCTTTTGCTCATATTCATTCTCTTTATCAAGTAATAAACTATTGGTTGACGACTTAATCGCCTGAATATGACTCATGGCTTGAGCAATATCATTCTCACGACCAGAACTAAGGGCATTCGTTAATCCATCCATTTTAAAGACATCTACCTTACACTCAGTAATCAAGTCACCAACATTAGCGCCCATCGTCTCGTAGCGCTTGAGGACAGTATAGACAGGCTCAATTGCCGATAATCCAAAAATCTTTTGTTCAGACAAGGGACGGTCAATCGCATTAATAATAATGAGTCGTGAGTGATGCACCCTTACTTTACCCTTAATGGTGTAATAGTCGTAATGCTTAAAATTACTTGATAACACATCATCATTAAGGCTCCCCTCTCCTGACACATCGGAAGGCATTAATATCACTAGTTTTTGGATAGCTTGCGACGCATCAAGAGGCAAGGTAGGATTACGCTCAGTAACAACCAGTAGTGCTACACCACCATAAAGAAGAGACCAGGTTAATGCCTCATTTAACGTAGTCTGTAATTTTAAGCGTCTTTCAATATCCTCAAAAGCCGTCATACTTTGTGCATCTAAATCATTAGACTGTACTTTACGCCATTTACGCGTCATATCATTAGCTTTCTTGGAGCAAATTTTTTGGACAATCCAATTCTGTTCCCACAAATATTCCAGCTCTTTGATATTGTCCGTCAGCGAGCGAGTTTTTATAAACTTTGCCTCTTCAATACGCCCGCCAATTTGACGGTGTAGCATAGCAATACCATCATTTAAGTGCCTTGTGGGGATATGTCCCTTTTTTCGAGTATTTGCCATTTTTTTATTATCCTATAAAACATCCCAGAGACTATTTCCGCCTGCCGTAGGTGCAAAGCACATAATTAAAGCATCCGCTCTGTTTGGTGAGGGGATGCCTCGTTTTTTCATGTCCTTTTTACTTTCAACTTTTACTCTGCCATTATTGTCGTAATCAACTCGCGGCCTAGAAAGCTCTGCTTTTAAATAATCTAAATTAGGTATTGAACTATCTAAACTAATCAATTCATCCACTGGGTATGTATCCCCAAATCTAACAGCACGATAGGTTTTAAAAAAACGGTCTCTCACTGCCCACCACGCTTGCGCCTTGATGTTGCTGAACATATCACCATTCTTCTTGCCTGCCTCATACTCTGAGTCTTTGCGTAATACTTCACCGCCAGCATTAAACCCTATTACCTTCATTTTTGCTGTTCTAGCAAAACGTGCTTTGACACCAGCACCTACACCGATAGAGTCATAGGTCACTTGGTCTGCTCGCTTATCTAGGGCATATTGATGTGCTTTATCTGCACTGAAAATCACATCTCCCTGTGCCCATTCCTCTAAGTCCATCACCACTGACCCATGCGCAAAGCAAACCGCATTACTGTCTTTGCCCTCGTCTGCCACATCAAAGCCGACTACCTTTTTACCTTCAGCTGTAAAACCTAATTTGATGTGAGCATTGACTGAAGCGTTAATCCACTGCGGTTTGATAATCGCTTGGTCGCTATCAGCGATTGGTTGCCCCTCGTAAACGTGTAAGTACAAATCGTAATCACGCTCACGCATTTGTCGCATATCTTCTAGTAATTCAACTGGAAAATACGGGTTATCTTGCCAATTCACCATGACTGATGCACAACGCTCAGGCGGATTAACAACAAATCGTTGATAAGTATCATCCAAGATATTCTTAGGGTTGAAACTCACTATAATCTGTGAATCATCCTCTCGAATAGTCGGAATAAGTACATCCCAACTCTCTTTTGTTACGCTTTCCGCTTCCTCAACCCATACGTAGTTAATCCCCGTCATGGATTTAATTGAAGTAATATTGGATCGTAGACCTGAGAATGTAAAACGGCTCCCATTTCGCCCGACAATCTGTGTTTTTTGCACATCGAAAAAGGCTTGTAACCCTAACATCTCAATCTGATCTGCTAACATCTGAATTACCGAGTCGGCGATTGAGTTTTGGATTTCACGACAGCAAAGCACCCTCACTGGTTGGGTAAATGCTTTTAACACCAAAGCTCGTGCAATATTAAAGCTCTTGCCACTACCACGACCGCCATAAAACACAATAAACCGCCATAAGTCCTCAAAAAGAGGTTTAAATTTGGGCGGAAACTGGATATTAAGTTGACTCATTCCCAAAACTCACATGAATAGAGGTAGGCAAAGGCTTACCCCCACTTTGTAAGTCGATAACTTGCTTGTCTAATCCAAGCAGTTTTGCCTTGCCCATCGTTGCACTAACGGCCCCTGATGATTGTGGTGTTTCAGCCTTCAGTGCTGCTTGTCGAGCTTCTTCAAGTTCAGCAATAAGGTCATCAACTGTTAGCTTATGACGTTCTAGATGTTCTTGCTTGAGTGCATTGACCCTTACCGACACCTTACCGTTTTTTAAAAGTTCAGTAGCTTTTACATTAACAGTGTTTGCTCTCATTTTTGACGCATTATAAGCAAGCCTATAAGCTTCACTCGCATTACCAGTTTCGATATAAGCCTGACAAAACTTTTCCTGTTTAGGCGTTAAACCACGACTAAGCGTGGTCTTAACCTCACTTTTAGCCATGGTTAAACTCCTTTGTTTATAATCAATGTATGTGTGTTATCCATCCAGCAAAACAGCCAAACACTAACATAGGGGGGTTATATGTCATCAATCGTTAGCATCAAGTGCCGTTACGGTTCTACAAAATTCCAATATCCCGACAACATTCAGCGTCAAAACCAACTCAAAGGAAGTGATATCCTCACCTGCGCTTCTTGTGGTGCTAAAGGGACTTACAGCTCCGTCCTTGAACAAGCGAAGCAACAAGCTGTCGATGCGGTCAAGGCTAAGCTCAGGAAACGCTTTAAGTAATAATTCACGAGCCTGCTCAACGAGAAGATGAACATCACTCACTCGAATTTGTAGATTATTCATTCTTGCTCACCCAAATAAAAACCCCGAGAACATGACTTCCCGGGGCTAACTTCCTTCTCTTCACTCGTGGTCAATTTCGCTTACGTTTTCTGTAGACGCAATTATACCAGCCCAAATTGTCGCACTTTCTGTCGCGCTTTTCAAGAAGCAAATGTCGCACTTTTTTAATAACCTTTTGATTTTGAATTGTTTTTTTTATTTTAATCAGCTTCACTTTCGTCAATCCATTGGTGGGGTAATCTGTAAGTATTTAGCTAAATCATCCATTTTCTTTTGCTATTTTTCTATGTTTTTCTTTTGTTAAAGATTTCGTAGACGCATTAAAACATTTCTCATTAACTTCTGTTTTACAAGCGTTCAACCCTCCTGTGGCTTTATAAAAAACTGCGCTTGCAAAAACCACTTCCCTTAGCTGTTCTGGAACATTACTTACGTCATCTTCTACGAGTTTATTAATCTGTTGCATATATTCATCAACAGCTTCTTTAATTAATTTTTCTTCATCTTTTTTATCAAAAAAATAACAATCTTTTAACACAGGGGAACCTGCTACTTCTCCACCCCCCACACACAAAAGCGAGATTTTTTGGCCTTTATTTAAATCAACTACTTTATCAAGTTCATCAGGTCTGAACGAGGCTTGCACCTTGTTAACAGTATATTTTTCTTTTGATTTGAATGATACAACGGGTTCATCTTTAAAATCGCTGCTTATCTTTTCAACAATGCCTGATACAAAAATATTTTTACCTTTATATTTTTTATCTCCTCGTATTTCATTCTGGTCGTAAGTTTTAAGAATTTCTTCAGCATCGGTCTCAAAAGAATAATCAAACCTTTTATCTTTCTTATAGAAATCTCCAAAAGCAGTTTCGCCACCGTCCATATAACTTAATAAGTCATCACTCAATAAAATTTTAGTTAAAGCCAATTCACGTTCCGACGGCAGGTACTTAATTTCATCAGAAATAGCTTGGTTTGAAAACACGAGTAATAAAGTCGAAAGTAGTACTTTTTTCATAATATCGCTCTCCTCCTTGAATTAGTTAAAAATAAGACAGCTTCTATTCAAACATTAGCAGACCACTTTGGAGTAAGTTTAGAATATGCAGAACTTAGAAGAGTCAAAGCCCAAAGGAGATGAATCCTTTGAGCTCTTGGTAAATATTGATTATTGGCGTAATCAATATTTGGGGTTAGTTTTTCACCTACTAACTCAGGCAAACAATCTAGTAAAACCTTAACCATAGATTTTACAAGGTAAGTCTTTTAAAATCTACATTGTTCAGGAACAACTAATCAACGAGGACTCATCATTACCCAATTTTACGTCCTTTCTTCTTTCCCATACTGTATTGTTTGATTAGACTGTAAGACGTATAGTTCACACCGCTACCAACACGCCTTGCGTCGTCTTCCCTGTTCCTAGTTTTAACGGATCAGATGGATTCAACGTAGCGCGCCATTGGTCGTCATCTTTTAATCGTTTTTCCAATTCCTTGCGGAACTCTCGTGCGTGGATAGCCTCGGCTGCTGTATGAAAGTCACCCGGCGTAATGTCTGCCGCAAGAAACATCCGTGCGACGATGTCATAAAAGCTCTCCATATTGACTTTGTAATGTACTCGAGCGTCATAGCAATGTGCGGCATAATTATTGGAGCCAATAGCACGTAGTGGTTTTTCGAGTAAGGCGAGTGTCTCGGACATGTTAAACGCCATTTTCTGCAAACTCTCCAAATCAAGGATATCTTCAACGGACACACTAATGTTGCGCATCGGGGTTGTATAGGTAATCTGTTGCGGTGATGGTTGTGTCTCTTGTGTGTGGTTTTCCAACACATCTAATACCAATTTACGAAATTCTTTGGCGATTTTTGTACGGGCGAACATCGCAATTAAATGTGCGCCTCGTAGGCTAAAAATTCGGGTGGTGGTTTGATAATTTCCTGAGGTGGTCAAATTGACCACCTGAGCCATTTTGTCTGTAAATTCGTCTTGATTACGTGTATAAATCTTAGAAACAGAACGCTCGTCTGAATATCCCAACGCTTGGGCGAGTTGTGCTGATTTAACCCAAATTTGGTTGTCTTGGTCAATGACATCAAATGAAGTTTGATTGAATGTTAATGCTTGCATAACAAGGCTCCTTGTGAAGTTTTAAAACCTCGCCCCGTCTTCCGCCAAGAAGAGGGAGGGGCAAGAACGTACAGGTTGGCGGACTGCTCACAAGGTAACAGCACATCTTACGATGTCCCATACGTTCGCCCCCATAGGAGCGCACAAACAAAAACCACTTAAACAGAATATGTTTAGAGTGGCATTGTGTGCCTTGTGAAAGTATTCAGGCCGCCAAGCCCGACTACAATTGTTTGATGTAGTATTTTCATCATAACCTCATCATTAAAAAAAATCAACTCCATTTGTACTCTGCCCCGCCTCCGAGCTTATCTCGGACTTTAACCTCAATATTGCCCATCTCGGCTAGGCTCTCTAACACCCGCTGCACCTGACGTGTGGTACTACGTCGCTCTCGCTTTTTAGGATTGATATAGTTCACAATCGTTTTCACCCGAAAAGTTTTATGCGGATAGCTACTAAGTAATTCAATCACTTCATCGGCATATTTCAAATCTTCCCTCTCATCTCTACAGTTAACTCCTTTCTGACATTCTCAATCATAAATTCAACAGTTCGTACTGGTACGCCTGTTTGTTTACTGATGGCTATTCGACGTGCTGTTCGGTTTAGCCCACGATAAGTTAAAAATCTATCAACCCACTCGCGACAAATAATGATTTTGACGACCCAATGCTGACGCTTGACGAAACTGGACACAAGGTGATGATGTGGCCAATTAACTGGTGTGTGAGATTGGTTTTCATCGTCTAGCTTAATTTCCTTTTCTACACCAGGCTCTAACACCCCATTCCACTCTTCTTTTGTCGGTCTATAATATCGTTCAGCAGACGCACAAAAGGATGGCTCCTTTGGTCTTGGATCCTCACCGTTGATAAGCTCCCCTCGAGCCCAGTTAATCAGCAAGTCTTCAGCTGTCAGCATCGATAATCACCTCTACAAAACCCTTTTTGTTTGGGTCAATATCTTTACTTATCACTATCGGATAAAACTGCGTATCGTCTATTTCTAACGCTTTTGCAATACCGTCTAAGTGATATTTCATTGCTGATAGTAAGTTGTCCAAATCTCTTTTATGTTTGGTTGGAAAATAAAACATAATGCTTAACGGCACATTTAAGAATGGGTATTTAATCCGTTTGTTTGCTTCCTTTGCTACGTAAAAACCCTCTATTCTTGCTTTCTCTTTAGCCTTTTGATACGTTGCCCAGTGTCTGCCGTTTTTACGGTTAGGCATTAATGCACTATCGGGGAAATTAAAAATCAATTTCATATGATTAATGTACGCTTAGATTTTCCATTAGGACATTTTTTAAGTCCTTTAGCTCTTTAGGCATTGCTGCTCTGTTTACAGGCAATGAAAGCTTAGGCTCATTAGGTGTAACAGTTTCATCACGTGATAATGTTTCGCAAGCTTTTACAAACTGCGGTAATGTGGGCGGCCAGTCGTACATATCAATGCAGTTGTTTAATCCTCGTTTAATCATCTCTAACGTTAGCCCTCTGGTGTTTATCATTTCCGCCCAAACGTTTTTCCAACCGTTGATAGACTCTTCTGTCATGAACATATCAAGCCATTTTTTACCGTACATCATTGCCAAACGGTTAAACAAATGGTCAATAAGTCGGCAATTAAGCTTAGAGTGAAATTGAAACATGTTGATTGTCATTTTGTTGCTCCTGATGGATAACGTCTGTTACGTCAATAAAATTACAGTCGGTTATGTTTTTAGTGTTCCGAAACCCATTGTTTGCTGCGGCTAACGCATCAAATTTTTTGAATTGTTGTGCTTTAGGTTGTTGCGATGTGACGTTTTTCTGTTCGTTCAATATTCTCCGAACAACACCCAAAACGTACGCCCAAGAGCTTTTGCCATTCTGCTTTGCTATCGGCACAGCATCGACAAAATGCTGCATAGACGCCCCTTTAGCGATAAGGTCATCAAGCCCTTGATGTCCAACAGCATCAATCCCTTCACTTCGGCAATAGGTCGTAATGGCTGCTCTAGCTTTGACTTCTGTTGGTAGTTCAATTCTTTCGGTTTCGTTCTCAACCTGCTCATTTTTTGAAACAAAAACAGACAGCCCATCTTTCCCATTCATGGACTTTTCTTTTTTGTTTGTTTTTTCTTTTATATCTGTATCTGTATCTGTATCTGGGGGCGTTACTGTAACGTTACATGCTCGTTTCTTTTTTACTTCTGTAACAATGTTATTTTTTTCAGCATTATCAGTCACTATTTTTTTACGTTCACGATGTCTTCTAACTCGCTCCAGGCTTGAATCTGAGACATATTGTCTCTTATTCCAATTAAGAATTTTCCAGCCCTCATCAATAAAGCCTTTTTCAATAAAAAGAGCTTTTGTTTTCCTCAATTCTTCATCAGAAATTCGTAAAACGAAGGCTATTTTTTCATCCAATTTTGTTTCATGTAACGTTAAATTTGTTTCATGTAACGCACCATCCGTTACTTGTAACGTTTCATGTAACGTTACAAGCTCACCAGAACATTGCAAGCAAAAAAGCATCACTAATCTTCTTTGCATGGCTTCGCTCATCATCTGTACTTTTGGATCATTGGCAAATTCTGCATACAACCTAAACCATGGATTTTTTATCATAAACCCACCACCAAATTTAAATTCATTTATCGCCCCTAGTTGTCCCTGACAGACCCTGCCAATAAGTCACGATTTGGATTAAGCTGACCATAAACGTGTTTTCGCAGGATCTTTCTTATGTATGTACTCAGAGCCTCTTCACCCTCTAAGGCAGCCAGCTCTTTTAAAGCCGCTTTAAGCTTCTCACCCAAATGGATCTTTATGTCTTCTGTACACTTCTCTCTTCTCGCCATGATCAACCTTTATTTAGTTGATGTACGGAGAATAGACCAATCCACATCAGGTCTTAGATCCTCACACCGTACCAATCCGTTTGTGGCTTTTTCGATGTCAGGACAACGCTCTGCTGGCACTTGGCGACGACCTAAAGCCCAACGACTAATAGCAATTGGTTTGATATTTATTGCCTGAGCAATTTCTTTGATTTTTCCTCGTTTTTGCTTCACAAACTCTAACAAAGTCATTTTTTATCCTTAGGGTTTTGATTTTTATAATATTAACCTTTTTGGTTTTTAAAGTAAACCATTTTATATAATTTAAATAGTAACCTTTTTGGTTAGAATATTCACATGAAACTTAAAAATGAAATCCGCTTAGAGAACTTACGAGCCCTAATTTCAGAAGCAGGCAACCAAGCCAAACTTGCTGAATTGATCGGTGTTGCGCCTAGCTATATCAACACGCTTACAAAACAACGAATTGATAACGCCACAGGCAAATCAAAAGGTATTGGTGAGGCAACGGCTCGCAAACTAGAAACCGCCATGAGCAAGCCTTTCGGATGGCTAGACCAAGATCATTCTTATGATGAATCTGTTAAAGATGGTTATATAGAACTTGAGTATTACGATATTCGCTCTAGCGCTGGTCCTGGTAGCGTGGTTGATTACGTCCCTGCGATTAGTAAAATGCTAGTACTGGAAGACTGGGCAAGAGAATATCTAAAAACTATCGAGCCTAAAAATATCAGAATCATTAACAATAAAGGCGTTTCAATGTACCCAACTATTAACGATGGGGATTTATTGTTTGTCGATATTTCATGCAATCGATATGATGGCGATGGTATTTATATCATTCTGGATGATGAAGAATTAAAAACCAAAAGACTAATTAAAGAGGACGGTATTATCCGTATCATCAGTGACAATCCTTCTCCTGCTTATAAAGAAAAAACCGTTAGTGCTAAAAACCAACATACGTTAATGATTTGTGGAAAAGTACGACGATATTTTGCGTTGAAAGATGCGACTTAATTTTTATATGAAAGTAAGAAAGGATGGAATATGAGAAAAAGAAAAAACCGAAATACTGTAGACAAGGATAAAATAGAAAAGCAAATAGACTTCCATGAGAAAGCTATTGACTATTACATCACGGACTACAGTATTGAACTTCTGGTTCAAAAGGTCAAGGTTGGGGAAATTACAATCCCTGAGTACCAACGAAAGAATATATGGGATATTCCTCGTAAAAGTAAGTTCATTGAATCGGTACTCATTGGTTTGCCTATTCCTTTCTTATTTTTCTGGCAAGATCATAAAACAGGGAATATGGATGTTATAGATGGCGCACAACGATTAACAACCCTTCGAGAGTTTATAGAAGGGGAATTGACCTTAAAAAAGCTAGAAAAGCTAACGGATTTGAATGGTTGTAAATATACGGATCTTTACGAAAGTAGGAGAAAAATATTTAAAAACAGACCTATTAGAGGGGTAATTCTTAGCAATAAAACAGACAAGGAAGCTCGTCTTGATTTGTTTGAGCGATTAAATACGGGCAGCGTAATTGCAGAACCTGCGGAAATTAGAAGGGGATTATTACAAGGACCTTTTTATTCTCTTGTTGAGGAATTAGCACAGGATAAAACATTTAATAAATTAGCGGGTATCTCAATCCAAAAACAACAAAAAGCAGAAAGAGAAGAGTTCATCACCCGATTTTTTGCATATGCTGACGGTTTGGAAGAATATAAGAACGAAGTTAGGAAATTCACATTTGACTACACAGATAAGATGAACGAAATTTTACAGAACACCCCTAATCTAGCAGATAAGTACAAAAATGACTTTAAAACTATCATGGACTTTTTCCAACAAAAATATCCTATAGGATTTAGGAAAGGAGGAAAAGGAGTAGCTTCTCGCACCCGATTTGAGGGAATGGCAATATCAGTTTATATCACATACAAAGAACACCCTAAAATATTAGACAAAATCACTCATCAAGATTGCGTTGACGTATTTGAGAGTGAAGAGTTTATACAAATTGCGGGGAGCGATGGAGCAAATACTAAGAGTAAGTTGTGGGCAAGGCTGCATTATGCTAGAGATAAGTTCAAAGAGAAATACGTAAAATGAAATCTGTACGAAACTTGATGTCAAACAGAGAAACAGAAATAAACGCTTTCTTTGATTTGCTTGATTTTATGCACCAACACAATAAACGAGGACTTCCCACAATATTTTCAAATGAAACTTCAGAGAACCCAGCCACTTTTAATTTAGAAAGTCAACATCTTCATATGTTGACAGCGACTGCATACTTGCTACTATACAATTATGTTGAAGCAGTAGTAACTCAATGCTTAGAAGCACTGAGTAAAAAAATTAAAACCGAACAAAAATCTATCCTTGAGTTTACGGAAACCATTCAGAAGGAGTGGGTCGTACAAAAAATTTTACCTAACGATCAAAGTATCAATGTGGAGAGAATAATAACAAGAATCATAAACGAATTCAAGACAATTCATTCTCAAATAGATGACTTAAAAATATCAAAGGGAGGAGGAGGAAACTTTGACAATGAAGCAATTCATAAGCTCTGTGACCGACTTTGCATAAATTTTAAAACATCAAGAAAGATATCGGAGAATTTACACAGGTACAAGGATTATGCATTCTCGGAGAAGAAAATGTCATTCATGAAAGAAGTCAGAGATTTCAGGAATAAATTGGCACATGGAGAGTTGTCATTTATGGAGTTAGGAAGGAATTGCCAAATAGATAGGCTAAATCACACAAAACAAGTTATCTTCGACTACATGGAGTCTTTCATTGACTCAGTAGAATCACATATTAATGAAAAAGGCTTCTTGCAAAGCTGATACCAACTACTTCTCCCAGCCTCACAGGAACGGCATTACCAATCATGCGACTAATCGCGGTATTGTTGGGCTGCGACTTCGTAACATCGAAAAACTGATAATCTCTAGGGAAACTCTGAAAAATTGCAGCCTCTCTCAAAGATATGGCTCTATCTTGTTCAGGATGACCGAACCGACCATTACCAAAACCAATACACAGCGTTGTCATTGTCGGTGCAGGCTTGTCCCATTCCATACGTCCATAGACACCACCATACGTTTTTCCTGATGACTTTTTATGGCAGTTGGCAACTAACTCTTCTGGCCAATCTTTCCAAGACCCTCCTGGAACAGAGACTTTGATACGCTTTAAATTTAATTCACTAAGCGCTGCACTACGATGCAGTAAGTCAGAAGGATGTGTCTGTCCTGCTTCAATGTTAGGCAAGTTACCAATAGCGTCTCTAACAGTCACATGTTTATCCTTGTGTGTAGGAGCAATAAGCTCAACCTTACCAATACGCGATGCCAGTAACACATGTCGTCGGCGCATTTGAGGTACACCATAATCGGCACACAGTACAGCTTGTGCCCATACCTGATAACCTTGTTCTTCTAAGTTTTTGACAAAATCATGATATACCTCATGTTTAGTCACATCAGGAACATTTTCCATCGTCACTAGCTCAGGCTTAACCTCTCTAATTAATCTAGCAAAAGCATACAGCAAAGGCCACTTTTTATCACTTTTCATATCTTTCCCCTGGTTATAGGTAGAAAACGGCTGACATGGCGCGCATCCTGCTAACAAGCGAATAGCTCCTTCACTATAGTGGGCTTCTATTTCTTCTTTGGTTACTTGCTGTACATCTTTGCAGATAAAGGCTGCACCCTCGTTATTTGCTTCATAAGGAAATTGACAGGCAGACTCAATATCATAGCCAGCCTTAACTTGGATATGAGCTTTCAGTAAACCTGCGGTCAAGCCGCCCACCCCACAAAATAAATCTACAGCCTCTACACGATGCATAAGGAATCTCGTAAAAAACATACCAGCATAATACTAATATAATGCCAACATCATACTAATATTTTACTAAATTTTTACTAAAAACTCGATACCCCCCAGCGATTTTTATTTTTTACTGCAGGAGTTGTTGATTACACCGTAACTGTCACACCGTAAAAGAGAAATTGCTAAGCCAACTCCATCACTAAATCAGGGTGCTTGTCTAATAGCTGAATAAGTTTAAAGGCAGCACCGCTTGGATTGCGTTGTCCTTGTTCCCAAGATTTTAAGGTATTAACGGAAATTCCTAGGCGTTGAGCAAACTTACTTTGTGATAGCCCTACTTTATGACGAGTGTGGGCGATAGGCGACACCTCAACTACGGTTTTACGAGCAAAACGCCCACTCTTGGCTTCTAATAAGGCTTGGCGTAAGCTCTCTTGGTGGTGTTCCATCTCTGGGTCATCTCTCACCACGGCTTGCAGCATTGCATCAATATCCCAGTCTTTTGTGGCTTCTTGAATTTGTTTCTTAAGCATTTTTACGCTCCGAAAACAGACTCCGCATAAAAAGGAGTCACTACAGACTTTTTATGTTTTTGTTCTGCTTGCCAGAGGTCATAATCCAATTGCATTTTTAGCCATGTTTCAGCTTTAAAAAGCTTAAATACTAAACGTACGATTATCACCTGTTGGCATAGTAACAGTAAGGCTTAACTGCCCTCCCATCGCTTCAATATAACGTTTTAGCGTTTTAAGTTTAAGCTCAGCCCCCCTTTTCTCTATTTGTGTAATAGCAGGCTGGGAGATACCTAATTGTTTCGCTAACTCTTTCTGAGAAAGCGAAATCTCTTCACGTAATAGCGCAAGCCCTGTTTCTAGTATTAACTGTTCAGCTCCTTCTTTAATGCGCTTTTGACTTTCTGCTGATTGTTCTGCAATAACCTGTTGTAGTGTTTTCATCATACAACCCCTATAAATTTTCCAAATAACTTTTAAACTCTTGATCCGCTATTTTTATCATTTTCTTATAAAACTGTTTTTCTTTACCTGTTTTATCCCCTGCGCACAAAACAATCGCTTGACGCAATGGGTCAAAGGCATAAAACGCTCTAATTGGACGACCTCGATACTGCACTCTAAGCTCTTTCATATTCGGGTAAGTGGACTCTTTAACGGTATCTGCATAAGGCCTACCTAATAAAAAACCGTATTTTTCTAAATTCAGCAAATGAATTAAAACAGTCTCTCTTAATCCATTTTCTTGCTCATTTAACCAGTCAGAAAAACAATCCGTAAAAATTACCGTCCACTGTTTCGTATTAGTCATTTTATTACCTGTGTTCTATTTAACTCATTATATAAGCTACAGATTATATTTTCAAGTTTTCAATTACTAATATTTCTATGTTTTGTTGCTACATTACATTTATTTACAAAATAAATAATCCATATTGGTTATTTTTATATTTACTTTTATAACCTTTTTGGTTAATATTATAACCATAACGAACGGCACAAGATTGTCGGACTATCGGAGCCACCCAGAACGGGACAATGATAGGGCTGAAAACAGGAATGTGATTAGGTAGTGTAGGTTAGAAGCGTGGTTAAGTCTCACGGAGTAGCTAACCGTTAACACTTAAGAGCTTTCTGGCGAGAGTTTTTAAGTGTTTTTAATAATCAAAAGGTATGATGAGTGTCTACCATGAATAACCTACTCTTCCGTTTTTTAATTATTGCCCAAAGCTGTATAACAGGTTATTTACTTATCTCACAGATTTGGTGGTTATTTTTCGACTATTCACGGTTTGATGAGAAAACTTTAATTATTGGTTTTTTGATGGCTTTGTTGCTCTGCCAACTGATTTTCAAGCGTCGTTAATCGTTTTTCTAATTCCTCGTATTGTTTATGCATAACTTCCTTGGCATCTGACGAAAAGATTTCCGCCAATTCAATACGATAAGCATTCAGTATAAGAATGAGCATAATAATTTCTTCCCAAGAAGGATTCGCTCTAGACTGAATCAGAAAAACCATTATAGCGACTGGAAAAGCCCAGTAAACACATAAAAACGCAATTCTTATAACTGGGAAAAGAAAACTACCCAAAAGCCTATGGAAAAACGTTCCTACTGAATCGTTTACCAATTTTTTTTGCTCTTCTGATAACCAGCTGGCAATGAAGCTTAAAAAAGCCAAAAGAGTACCAGCCCACAGCAATACATCACCCATAAGATACCTCGCTTATAAAAAGATTCGACACCTTAATTATATGCGAGTAAGCGTCACCTGCTTTAGTGGTGAGAAAGCTGGGGCTGACCAGCACCTTTAACACCTAGCCCTACCACAAATATTTATGTCGGTCACTTATAAGGAACCCACACCATGGACGCAGAAACAAGATATTACGATGATCTACTAGAAAAGCACTTAATCGGCTGTGGTTACACCATCGATATTCAATACGATGAAATATTCGAAGCCCTGGCCGACGCTATTGAGGATGATGACAACGAATTTCTAGGTGTCTCAATTAATGATTGGATAGATATTATTCTGAACGACGCATCAGAAAAACGATCAGATCAATTCTGTGATTTATGGAATTTATCAACAAAAGACGCTCACTACTTTGTGGCCCATGTCGTCTTACCTGAAATTCAAAAGGATCTATACAGTTTTATCGAAAAACTATTCGATGACGACCTAACCCCTGAGATGGAATATTTCGTTAAAAAGGAATATTTAAAATGAAAAAATTTTGGAACTGGCTAACGTCAGATTTTGATAATGGCTACGACAACGATCCAATGTGGCCCACGTCATTTAAAGACTTCTTAATTTTAGTAGCTGGTGGTTTGATTACTATCAGCTTTTTTTATGGCATTTATGCCGCACTGTTTTTACTTGAATGTTTTATTTATGGAGCTTAAATACTTATGTTAAGTTGAGAAGAATGGCTACAAGCTAGAAAAAAAGGGATTGGTGGCTCAGATATCGCTTGTTTAGTCGGACAGAACCCATACAAAACAGCCTTTGAACTTTGGCACGATAAGATGTCTACAGAACAAAAAGAGTTTGATGAAGACTCTAAAGAGCGTATGTATTGGGGGATTGAGTTTGAGAACCTAGTCGCACAACGTTATGCTAAGGACAAAGACGTTAAAGTACAACGTATTAATACGATGATGCAGCATAAAGATGTGCCAATCGCTTTAGCTAATATCGACAGGGCTATCGTTAAACCAGGATCTAGAGTACGTTGGTGTGATAAGACCCATCAATTGATTGGTGCAGATAAGTTACTCGAAATTAAAACAGCCCATGCCTTATCAATTAATAGTGATGATTGGGGTGAGGAAAATACCGACGAAGTACCTATTAACTACTGGTATCAATGCATGTGGTATATGGGTATAACTGGTGTACATACTTGTGACCTTGCTGTGTTATTTGGTGGCCAGCGTTTTAAAGTCTATACGATTGAATATGATGATGAGATTTTTAACGCCTTACTTAAACGAGCAAAAGAATGGTGGTATAAACATATTCTCACCGGTATTGCGCCAGATCCACACGATGAAGCCGAAGCCAAATTAAAGTGGGCTAAATCCTCACCTGGCAAAGAAACTATTGTAGGCACAGATGTTGCAGAATTAGTTAATCAGCTAAAAGAAGTTAATAGTAAGTTAGCGATTTTAGAGGACGAAAAACAATCTATTAGAGACAGACTCGTTCCTATGTTAGAAGATGCTGAAATCATCACGTATCAAGGCGAAAAAATCGCTACTTACAAATCAAACAAAGACAGTACCGTGACAAATTGGAAAGAGGCTTACTTGTCACTTCACCCTACCCCTATACACATTGAGCAATTCCAAAGTATCAAACATGGTGCTCGTGTCTTACGTATCAATTAATGAAAGGATAGACTATGTCAGAATTAATTCTAACTGGAAGCAAAGGCTTACAACCTACAAATATCAATGAAGCAATGCAATTGGCTGATATGTTGGCCAAATCATCCATTGTCCCTAAAGAATATCAAGGTAATCCTGGTAACGTCTTTGTAGCTATGCAATGGGGGGCTGAAATTGGACTAGCTCCAATGCAAGCCGTGCAAAATATCGCTGTAATCAATGGACGACCTAGCATCTGGGGAGATGCAATGCTTGCTTTAGTTCGTGGTAGTGGTTTACTGGAATATATTCATGAAAATCCAACAGATACTGGATGTACAGTTAAAGTAAAACGAAAAAATGAAGATGAAGTCGTCAGAAGTTTTACTCAAGAAGATGCTAAAAAAGCAGGCTTATTAAGTAAACAAGGTCCATGGACAGCCTATCCTAAACGAATGATGCAAATGAGAGCAAGATCCATTGCTTTACGTGATGTATTTACAGATGTTTTAAAAGGCATTCATTCAGCAGAAGAAGCAATGGATATGCCTAGCGAACGTGATATGGGTGAAGTTGACGAGGTTAAATCCGAAGAAAAGCCTACTAAAAAATCACGTAAAGCATCTGCAGCTGCCGCTTTAGCTATTGAAGATAAGACTCAAGAACAATCCAATAATACGATCCCTGCTGTTGATTTTCAGGTGTTGATGACTCAATTCCAAACAGCTGGTACTGTCGAAGAATTAAATGCTATTGCGGATAATGCTAAGCACTTAACAGATGAAGGGCATAAAGAAATATTAAGAGGTAAATACAAAGAACGTCTTGCTGAACTAAAAAACCCTCCTCCAGTAATTGATGAGGATGGTGTTGTTTATGCACCGGAAGACGCTACAGAAGATATTTTCTAATTAGTCAAAACTTTTTTAGGTACGTTCAACGCAAAAATGGTTGGTTAAAAGTCAAAATTAAAATTTTTTATAACTTTTATTTTAAATATTTGCTAAACTAACCATATTGTTTACTTTGAAGTAAATATAGGAGGTCACCACAATGCGAACACTATATCCAGTGAAAGAGCGTTATCTCTCCCCAAAAGAGTTTTTAAAAGAGGCAAATAATAGCAACATTGAGCGGACTACGTTTATTCCACCCAAGATTGGTGGAAGTGGCTATGGTCGCTTTCATATTGTGTATAAAACCCCTCAACTTGTTCCTATTCGCTAATAAACATGAGTGACCATAGACCGCCACAAACCCAACTCGTTGAAACTGTACGAGATTTGATTAAAACACAACAAGTTACTCAGGCTATCAAAGAAAAAGAGCTTGATATTGAACTTGAACGAATTCGCTCAAACGAGAAAATCGCTCTAGAGAGCATTAATGCACAGAAAGGCGATCGCAATGAGCAAATCCAGGCGATATCTTCTCTACATTTACAGCGAAACGTTTTGATTGGTTTAGGTATTGTATCTGCTGTAGTAATTATTATTTGTAGAAGTTCAGACCAAATCTGACAAATGAGTTGCAAAAAAGAGAGTTTCCCGTTTGAATAAGAGGTGCGAATCTTTTAAACAAACAAAAGGAAACTCTCATGTTACATACTACCAATAATGTGATTAAACATAAAGCAGGACTGCTTAATTTAGCAGAGCAATTAAAAAATGTGTCGCAAGCATGCAAAATTATGGGCGTATCGAGGGATACATTTTATCGCTATAAAGAATTGGTTGAAGAAGGCGGTATAGAGGCACTCATTGATCGTAATAGACGGGTGCCTAACCTTAAAAATAGAGTGGACGAAGCCACTGAGTTAGCGGTGATAGAGATGGCGATTCATTATCCTGCCTATGGTCAACTAAGAATTAGCAATGAGTTGCGTAAACAGGGAATATTTGTATCACCTAGTGGTGTTCGTTCCGTTTGGTTGCGGTCACAACTTGGAAGAACTTTACCAAA
>NZ_AYSV01000006.1 GCF_000506865.1 Pelistega indica | reverse complement strand
GGTTMARTTCATGTTGATTACGGCAAGAAACTGGCTGAGTTTGCGATTGCACAAGCTCAAGCTCGTTCTAAGTCAGCGCAAAAAGTAGAAAAAAGAAAAAGCTCTGGGGTGGCTGTTTTACCCGGTAAGTTAACCGATTGTGAGTCAAGTGATGTCACTCGTACCGAAGTGTTCCTTGTTGAGGGAGACTCTGCTGGTGGATCAGCGAAAAAAGGACGTGATAAGGAGTTCCAAGCCGTCCTGCCTTTACGAGGTAAGGTACTTAATGCATGGGAGGTGGATAAGGATCGTCTATTTGCTAATAATGAAATTCATGATATTTCGGTGGCGATTGGTGTAGATCCTCATGGCCCTAATGATAATCCAGATTTATCAGGGTTGCGTTATCGCCGTATTTGCATTTTATCGGATGCGGATGTGGATGGCTCGCATATTCAGGTATTGTTATTGACGTTATTTTATCGTCATTTTCCCAAACTCGTAGAAAATGGTTTTGTCTATGTCGCACAGCCACCATTATTTAGAGTGGATGTCTCGGCTCAAGGTAAACGACCTGCACGCAAATTTTATTGTTTGGATGCTGAAGAATTGGCGAGTATTCAAGATAAATTAATTAATACTGAAAATATTCGTGAGTCTGCGCTAACAGTGAGTCGTTTCAAAGGGCTAGGTGAAATGAGTGCAGAACAATTAAGAGAAACCACTTTAAATCCAGATACGCGACGTTTATTACGAGTGGGCTTTGGTCAATTAGATCAGGAACAAACGCTAGCTATGTTTGATATGTTAATGGGTAAAAATGAATCTAACCAACGTCGTTCTTGGATAGAAGAAAAAGGTAACTTAGCAGATTTGGATGTGTGATGAGCGAACAAAATAATTTATTTACAGTAGAAGAAAATGGTGAGCCAAGTCTTACTTTAGGATTGTACGCTGAAAAAGCTTATCTAGATTATGCTGTTTCAGTAGTAAAAGGGCGTGCTTTACCTGAAGTAGGTGACGGTCAAAAACCTGTGCAACGTCGTATTTTATATGCTATGGATAAGATGGGCTTACGCTCTGGTGCCAAGCATGTGAAGTCTGCGCGCGTAGTAGGTGATGTATTGGGTAAATACCATCCACATGGTGACCAAGCCGCTTATGAAGCAATGGTCCGTATGGCTCAGGACTTTACGCTTCGCTATCCATTAATTGATGGTCAAGGTAACTTTGGTTCTCGCGATGGCGATAGTGCTGCGGCAATGCGCTATACCGAAGCTCGTTTAACGCCAATTGCTAGTCTTTTGCTAGATGAGTTAGATGAGGGGACAGTTTCGTTTATTCCTAATTATGACGGTAGTGAACAAGAGCCTCAAATGTTGCCTGCACGGCTACCGATGATGCTATTAAATGGTGCGTCAGGGATTGCTGTTGGGATGGCGACTGAAATTCCCTCACATAACCTTAATGAAATCGCCAGTGCTTGTATTGCTTTATTGAAAAAGCCACAAATTAGTGATGAAGAACTTTATCAATTGGTTCCCGGCCCAGATTTTAGTGGTGGGGCACAAATTATTTCTTCCCCAGAGCTGATTCAGCAAATTTATGCAACAGGTCGTGGTTCACTAAAAATGCGTGCTCGTTTTGAGTTTGAGGAATTAGCAAGAGGGCAATGGCAATTAGTGGTGAATGAATTACCGCCTAATACATCAGCCCAAAAAGTGTTGTTAGAGATTGAAGAAATTACGAATCCAAAAGTTAAGGCAGGTAAGAAAACCCTAACTCAGGAGCAACAACAAGCTAAAGCAGCAATGTTAGCTTTGCTTGATAGTCAAAAAGATGAGTCAGGAATGGAAGCGGATGTACGTTTAGTATTTGAGCCAAAGTCGTCCCGTGTTGACCGCCATGAGTTTGTAAATGCGTTGTTGGCTAGTACCAGTATGGAATGTAGCGTTCCAATTAATCTGGTTTGTATCGGTATTGATGGTAGACCAAAACAGCGCTCATTAAGAGAAATTCTAGTGGAATGGTTGTCATTTAGAACCGACACAATGACTCGTCGATCACAACATCGTTTAGATAAAATTATGGCTAGAATCCATATCTTAGAAGGACGTCAAATTGTTTATCTTAATGTAGATGAAGTGATTCAGACTATTCGTGAGTCAGATGAACCAAAGCTAGCATTAATGCAACGTTTTCAGTTATCTGAGTTACAGGCTGAAGATATTTTAGAAATGCGCTTGCGTCAATTAGCCAAGTTAGAAGGCTTTAAAATTGAGCAGGAGCTTGATGAAAAACGTCAAGAACAAGCTAAATTAGAAGATTTATTGGAAAATCCTTCTTCGCTAAAACGTTTAATGATTAAAGAAATTGAACAAGATGCGAAAAAATTTGGCGATGAGCGTCGTACCATTATTGAGGTGGCAGAGCGTGCTGCTGTGGAAAATAAGGTTGTGGATGAGCCAGTTACTGTGATTGTGTCTGAAAAAGGCTGGTTGCGTGCACGCCATGGTCATGGTCATGATATGTCAGCAGTTGGTTTTAAATCGGGTGATAAATATTATGCTTCCTATGAGTGCCGTAGCGTGGATACGCTAATTGGTATTGGTTCAAACGGTCGTGTGTATTCAGTACCAGTTTCTCATCTTCCTTCTGGACGAGGAGATGGTCAGCCTATTACTGCTATGATTGATTTAGAAAGCGGTACTCATATAGCTCATATTATTGCTGGCACAGAAAATAGTCGTTGGTTACTGTGTCAAGATAATGGTCTAGGTTTTAGTGCTCGTATCAGTGATATGAGTACTCGTCAAAAAGCAGGTAAAGCATTTATTAATTTAGAAGATAAAGCTAAGATATTAAGACCTGTGCTATTGCCCGATAATACTCAATATATTGGTATGTTGACAAAAACTAATCGTTTCTTAATGATTGATGTCAATGAAGTGAAAGCCTTAAGTGGTGGCGGGCGTGGTACTATTTTGATGACGTTTGATGCCAAAGATACATTTGCCCAAATTCTGGCTGTGACTGAACAAGGTATTATGGCAACTGGCGTTTATCGGAACAAGGATGTTGAGGATTTAATTGCCTTGGGCGATTTGCAGGAATTTGTGGGTAAACGTGCTCGCAAAGGTAAGGCATTAAATTTGCGCATTAAACAAGCAACATTATTGCCATTATAATAATGATACGGTTGTCAAAGAAAGCTTGACCACAGATTAATTATTGAAAACTAATGGCTCAGTTTGTCTGAGGGTGCTGCTATTCCAGCACCTTTAGACTGTTTATTTGGAGTGTAATCACCATCATGACTTATAAAATTACTATTGAATCTACTCAGCATACATTTACGGCGAAGGAGGGGCAAACTATCTTAGATGCCGCACTTGAGCACGATATTGTATTGCCTTATAGCTGTCGTACAGGCTCTTGTACCAGTTGCAAGGGTAAGGTAGTTTCTGGTGATTATGAGCCGGGAATTGGGACTGAGCGTCTTATTTCAGAAGAAGAGCGTGCACAAGGGATGTGTTTATTTTGTGAGACTAAACCTGAATCGGATTTAGTCATTCAAGCACGTGAAGTACGTATGTCTTCAGATATTCAAGTAAAAAAGATTCCTGTGCGTGTAAGTGAAATGGAAAAACTCTCTGACGATGTAATGCTGCTTAAATTACAAACACCAGCTTCAGATGTGTTTCGCTATGAAGCAGGACAATATGTAGAATTTATTTTAAAAGATGGCAGTCGTCGGGCATATTCTTTAGCGACAAGACCCCAAGAAGGAGCCGCTTTAGAATTACATATTCGTCATATGCCGGGCGGTCTTTTTACCGATCATGTATTTGGTGCTAGTACAGCGATGAAAGTACGAGAGATTTTGCGATTAGAAGGACCGTTAGGATCATTCTTTTTGCGCAAAAACTCTGAAAAACCTATTGTATTGTTGGCGAGTGGTACTGGATTTGCCCCACTAAAAGCGATAATGGAAGAGGTTATTGCAGTAGGTATTACGCGTCCTATCGTGCTATATTGGGGAGGTCGTCGTCCTACTGATATTTATATGATGGACTTGTGCCGTTCATGGGAAGCGTTATTGCCGAACTTTACATTCATTCCTGTTGTTTCTGATGCCTTACCAGAAGATAATTGGACGGGGCGTACAGGCTTTGTACATGTGGCTGTCTTAGAAGATATTCCTGATTTAACTGACTATCAAGTTTATGCGTGTGGTGCGCCAATTGTGATTTCGAGCGCAAGAGACGCTTATGCCGCAGCGGGTTTGCCTGCTGAAGAATTCTTTGCTGACTCATTTACATCGGCAGCCGATATTGCTAAGTTACAAGGATAATTATTATAAAACTCGTGCGGATGGATAACGTTATCCATCCGTAGTTTTGGCAATAGAAAAGAACTCGCATTTTGGGCAATATATTGAGATGATTTTCTTTTTTTCTTATTAGTAAATAAGATACTTGTAAATTCCCAAAAAGGGAATTAAAATAATTTCAATAGTTTAGAGTGATTATGCGAGTGATAGCCAAGCGTACTTTAGTCCATTTTTGGGGACTGTATAAAGATGCTCAACGTCCGCTGGAAGCGTGGCATGATATTGTTTTAAAGGTTGATTGGAAATCACCACAAGATGTGAAGGCTACTTTTGCGAATGCGAGTATCTGTAGACACAATCGAGTAGTTTTTAATATAGCGGGTAATAAGTATCGATTAGTCGTAGAAATTGCTTATCAGATTGGTGTGGTTTGGGTTAAATTTATCGGTACTCATAAGGACTATAACGAAATTAATGTAGAGGAAATCAATGAATATTAAGCCAATTCGTAATGATGATGATTTAACTCTTGCATTTATGGCGCTTGAAAAAGTTTTTCAAGCAGATAATGGTACACCAGAAGCAGATGAAAGAGATATTTTATTAGCGCTCATTGAGTCTTATGAGTCAAAGCATTATGTGATTGCTCATGCCAATCCTATAGACGCCATTAAGTTTAAAATGGAACAAGAGAATCTAACACGTGATGATTTAGCACCGTATCTAGGAGCCAAAAGTAAAATTTCAGAAGTTTTGAATGGAAAGCGCCCCTTAAGTTTAACGATGATTAAAAACTTACATCACGGCTTACAGATTCCTTACGAGAGTTTAATTGCATAAAAGCTGCATACCGAAAACTAACTTCTAGCTGGTGGTCAGATAGTCTGTAATCTCTTAACTGTAATTTTGACGTGCAGTTTTTTGTCTTGATTAAGGGTGGACAACGTTATCCGTCCGTAGTTTTGTCAATAGAAATCGGATGGTATTTTCTCTGAAAATAATTGGGTTGATTTAAAAACTCAACTATTTATAAGGAGAAATTTATATGTTTTTATTGCCTAATCGCTTAAAAAATGTCTTTGCTATGATTGTTTTCCCCGTAATGGTAGGTTGTACGACACAAGCAGACTGGTTACTTAAAAAAAGGCAATACCTGATTGGGAGTTTAGTCCTCGCTCGGTTAATCAATATTCGTTTGCATGGCAAATGCAGGGAGATGAAGCACTGCTTCCTATGCAAGTGTTTAGTACACAGGATGAAGTATGGGTTGAGCTTTGGCCTACGCAAACAGTGCCAGCCATATTAAGTATAGATCCTAAGACGCAGCAACAAACCGTGCAAAATGTCTATCGCAATTATCCTTATGTAGTGGTTAAGGGACACTTTGCACAATTATTATTAAAGAGAGGAGATAAGGAGGTATTTTTGTGGCACAAGCCTTAGTTTTTATCTATTATGGCTAATTCGCTTATAATAAACGGTTATCTTATTTTTCCTTTCTCTTAAATAACGATGAAAACAGCAGAAATTCGCTCAAAGTTTTTAAACTTTTTCCAATCTAAAGATCATACGATTGTTAAATCATCTTCATTAATTCCAGCTAATGATCCTACGCTATTGTTTACCAACTCTGGTATGGTTCAATTCAAAGATGTTTTTACTGGCAAAGATACTCGCCCATATAAACGTGCCACAACAGCGCAGCGTTCGTTGCGAGCGGGTGGTAAGCACAATGACTTAGAAAATGTGGGTTATACAGCACGTCACCATACGTTCTTTGAGATGTTAGGTAACTTTAGTTTTGGTGATTATTTCAAAGAGAGTGCAATTAGTTATGCATGGGAGTTATTGACGACTGTATATATGTTGCCGAAAGAGAAGCTTTGGGTCACTGTGTACTTTGAAGATGACGAAGCGTACAACATTTGGAAAGATAAGATTGGCGTGCCTGCCGAAAGAATTATTCGTATTGGTGACAATAAAGGCGCACGTTATGCATCAGACAATTTCTGGCAAATGGCTGATACTGGTCCTTGTGGTCCTTGTTCTGAAATTTTCTATGATCATGGTCCAGATGTCTGGGGAGGCCCTCCAGGATCACCTGAAGAGGATGGCGATCGTTATATTGAGATTTGGAACTTAGTATTTATGCAATTTGAACGAGACAAAGAGGGTGTATTGCATCCATTGCCTCATCCTTGTGTAGATACCGGCATGGGGTTAGAGCGTATCGCGGCTGTTTTACAGCATGTTCATTCTAACTATGAGATTGATTTATTCCAAAATCTTATTAAAGCAGCTGCACGTGAGACAAACACGAGTGATTTAAGTAATAACTCACTAAAAGTCATCGCAGACCATACCCGTGCATGTAGTTTTATGATAGTGGATGGTGTGATTCCCGGTAATGAAGGACGTGGTTATGTGTTGCGCCGTATTATTCGTCGCGCTTTACGTCATGGTTATCAGTTAGGGCAGACAAAGCCTTTCTTTAATAAATTAGTAGCTGATCTTGTTGTTCAAATGGGTGAAGCTTATCCGGAATTGGCTGAGCAACAAGAGCGTGTCGTTGCCGTTCTTAAGCTAGAAGAAGAACGCTTCCAAGCTACGCTAGAAAAGGGTATGAAAATCCTAGAAGAAAACTTAGAGGGTTTGAAAAAAGGTGGTGTACTTGACGGTAAAACAGTCTTTACTTTGTACGATACTTATGGTTTCCCATTTGACTTAACGGCTGATATTTGTCGTGAACGTGGAGTTGAAGTGGATGAGAAAGGATTTGAAGCGGCAATGGAACACCAACGTGAAACAGCACGTGCAAGTGGTAAGTTTAAAACGCATCAATCCTTAAGTTACTCAGGTCAGCATACAGATTTCCAAGGATATGTTAGCTTAGAAACAGAATCAAAAATTTTAGCTATCTATGTAGAAGGGGTATCTGTTGCAGAAGCAGCCGAAGGTCAAGAGGTTGTGTTAGTCCTTGATCAGACACCATTCTATGCTGAATCAGGTGGTCAAGTGGGTGATGCTGGTGCGTTAACTGGCTATGGTAATGCTGTTGAGGTACACGATACACAAAAGATTACAGCTAATGTTTTTGGTCACTACGGTACAGTAACTTTAGGTCAAATCAAAGTAGGTGATAAGGTACAAGCTCATGTGAATGTACAACGTCGCCAAAGTATTACACGTAACCACTCAGCAACTCACTTGATGCATAAAGCATTACGTCAAGTATTAGGTGGTCATGTTCAACAAAAAGGCTCATTGGTTGATGCCGAAAAAACACGTTTTGACTTTTCTCATGATGCTCCTGTGACTCCAGCGCAAATTGCTGAAGTTGAGGCAATTGTGAATGCTGAAGTATTAGCCAATACAGAGGTTCATGCACAAATGATGTCGTTTGATGATGCTGTTGCTGGTGGAGCGATGGCATTGTTTGGTGAGAAGTATGGCGATGAAGTTCGTGTATTAGATATTGGTTTCTCTCGTGAGCTTTGTGGTGGTGTACATGTTAAACGTACTGGTGATATTGGCCTATTTAAGATAGTATCAGAGGGAGGTATTGCCTCTGGTATTCGTCGTGTAGAGGCGGTAACTGGATTGAATGCATTACAGTGGGTTCATCAACTTAACGATAGTGTAAACAAAACGGCTGCTTTATTGAAAGCTCCTCCAGCTGATCTATATGAACGTAGTAAACTGGCACAAGAACAAACACGTCAATTAGAAAAAGAGCTAGAGCATACCAAAGAAAAATTAGCGGTAGCATTAGCGAGTGATTTGGCTTCTCAAGCTAAAGATATCAAAGGCACTAAAGTATTAGTGACTAGCTTGAAAGATGCCGATACTAAATTCTTACGTGATATCGTTCCTCAGTTGAAAGACCGTTTGCAATCAGGCATTGTGGTATTAGCAGCTGAGGTTGATGGTAAGGCTAGTGTAGCTGTTGGCGTAACTAATGATAAAACAGCCCAAGTTAAAGCGGGAGAGTTAGTTGCCTTTATCTCTGAAAAATTAGGGGGCAAAGGCGGCGGTCGTCCAGATATGGCAATGGGTGGTGGTGTCCAGTTAGATGCACTGCCTGATGCATTAGCAGCTGTTCCTGCATGGATTGATGCTAAGCTTTAAATGGTATAGGTGTAGAAGATGAGCGATTTTCCTCAGGAAGATTTAGCCATTGATGCAACAGGATTGGTTTGTCCTTTGCCGTTATTGCGAACTAAAAAAGCCTTACAAGGTTTAGAAAGTTCGCAGGTGTTAAAAGTTGCCACGACAGATAAAAGTGCGGTTAGCGACTTTAAAGCATTTGCAAAACAAACTGGGCACGAGATCTTGTTGCAAGTATTGATTGATGATAAAACCACTTGGCACTTTATTAAAAAGCGCTAAGTGCATTGTTGTAAAATAGCGTGTTTTTTATATTTCTTTACGCTAAGTATTGATTTATTTAGTAAAAACTTATAAAATTATACGTTTATTGAATTATTTAACTAACTTTTTAAAGAGGAATAACCCCCATGGTGGTGATTCGTTTAGCCCGTGGTGGCTCTAAAAAACGTCCATTTTATAATATCGTAGCAGCTGATTCACGCAATCGTCGTGACGGTCGCTTTATTGAGCGTGTTGGTTTTTACAACCCAGTAGGTAGTGAGTCAGCAGAAAATTTACGTATTGCTGTTGATCGTGTTGAATACTGGAAATCAAACGGTGCTCAGGTTTCTGATGCAGTTGCTCGTTTATTAAAAGAATTCAAACCAGCTTAATTTATTGGGTTTGTGTTTGTATAAACTGCTCTTGTCAGTTTAGTAATGGCGGCCGGTGGCAATTGATGTGCTAGCGGTCGTTTTTCTTGTGACTTAACATAGCGAAAAAAGAGTACCCATGAGTGAGCAAATACCAGATGATTTAGTTGAAGTCGGTAGAATTAGTGATGCCTATGGTGTTCAAGGTATGATTAAAGTCATTCCTTTTTCTGAACAAGAGACGATTCTATTAGATGTAGATACATGGTGGCTGATGCGTGCAGATCTTAAGGGTAAGCCTTTGGAGTCTATGCGTAATGCTAATCTTGTACGTAGTCGTGCACAAGGTAGTTCTGTCGTGGCACGTTTGCGAGGAATCGCAGATAGAGATCAAGCTCAAGCACTAAAAGGTACAACGGTTTATATTTCGCGTGCTGATTTTCCTAGTACCGATGATGATGAATTTTATTGGGTAGACTTAATCGGTTGTAGTGTATATAGTTTGCAGACAGATCCAGCTGGGTTAATTGGTGTGGTAACCGAAGTCTCTGATAATGGTGCTCATGGTGTTTTACATGTACAACGTCAGCAACAAATATTAGGGCAACAGTATGAGCCTATGCTTAATGCCAAAGGTAAACCCATTGAAGTATTAATTCCCTTTGTTAAACAAACTGTTCCTGAGGTAGATTTGGCTAAGCGTACTATTTTTGCCGATTGGCCTGTTGATTTTTAAGAGGCTAGGGTGAGAGTTGATATCATCACCTTGTTCCCTGAAATGTTCAAGACAGTAACAGATTTAGGGGTAACGGGAAGGGCGCATCAAAAGGGTCTTTGGCAATTAAAGACATGGAATCCTCGTGATTTTACACATGATGTTCATCATACTGTAGATGATAGACCTTATGGTGGTGGTCCGGGCATGGTGATGCTGGCTGAACCTTTGCAAAAAACGCTAGAAGCAATAAAACATGATTTATCAGCTCAAGGTCTTAATCATCCCGTGTATTTACTAAGTCCTGTTGGTGCAGTATTCAAACAAAGCCAAGCACAGGTTATGATGAACTCAAGTGGGTTTATTTTAATCTGTGGACGTTACGAAGGAATTGATCAGCGCTTTATTGATACTTGTGTTGATGCTCAGTTATCACTTGGTGATTTTGTGCTTTCAGGTGGTGAAATTGCCGCATTAGCAGTGGTAGATAGTATTGTGAGATTGCTACCGGGTGTCTTAAATACGCATGAGTCTGCTTTGCAAGACTCTTTTCATGAGTCACAGTCAGGCTTGTTAGATAGTCCTCACTATACACGACCTGAGATTTATCAACAAATACCTGTGCCAGAGGTATTGTTGTCAGGGCATCATAAAAAAATAGCTCAATGGCGAAGAGAACAATCACTTGCTTTAACTATAAAATATCGACCTGATTTGATTGAAAAAGCCAAGGCTAACCACCAATTAACAAAACAAGATTTAGATTTCTTAACAGTTCTTGAAAAAAGCTAATAGTTTATTTTAGGAAAAACTTGATAAATAACTCGTTTTAGTTCAAACTATCACCACTATGGATACAAAAGTACTTTTCGTTTGCATGGGTAATATTTGTCGCTCACCGAGTGCAGTGGGCGTTTTGCGTCATTTAGTCCAAGAGGCTGGGTTGCAAAATAGCATTCAAATAGACTCAGCAGGAACACATGATTATCACATTGGTGAAGCTCCCGACGGCAGAGCTCAGTTTGTGACGCGCAAGCACGGCTATGATATTAGCGATATTCGTGCACGCCAGATTACGCTCCAAGATATTAAAGAATATGACCTTATTCTCGCTATGGATTGGGAGTGTTTGTCATATCTTCAACAGTTAGCGCCTCGTCAAGAGCATCATAAATTAATGCTATTGATGCGTTACGCGAATGACTATGAAGAGGCGACAGTGCCAGATCCATTTTATGGTGGTGTTGATGGCTTCTTTAAAATGTTGGATTATTTAGAGGATGCTTGCCAAGGGATGTTTGAAGTCTTGAGTAAGCGCGTGACTCAATATCAAATAGCATAAGGCTAGTCTTATACTATTGTTGATATTCCTCCTAGCACATTAACTCTCTTAAGAAAGAGGTAAAGACTGTCGTAAAAAGTCTTTATATTTCAATCATATTGCATTTTTGCATAAATCCCTAGTAATTTACTCGGATTTTTGTTATACTTGAGTAAATTACTTGGTTATGCAAGGAAAATGCTATGAGATTAACTACAAAAGGTCGTTTTGCGGTCACGGCAATGATTGATTTAGGTTTGCGTCATCATGCGGGCCCAGTTACATTAGCGGCTATTAGCCAGCGTCAAAATATTTCTCTCTCATATCTCGAACAGTTGTTTGGTAAACTTCGCCGTCACGAGCTTGTAGAAAGCGTGCGTGGCCCGGGTGGTGGTTATACCTTAGCAAAGTATGCGCGTGATATCACTATTGCGGATATTATTTTTGCGGTAGATGAGCCACTAGATGCCACTGCATGTGGTAATAAAACACCCTGTACAACAGGTAGAGATGGTAGAGAGAGTGGTCATTGTATGACACACGATCTTTGGAGTAACTTAAATCGTCGTATGGTCGATTATTTGGATTCAGTCACTTTGCAAGAACTTGTTGACCAACAAAGAATGCGTCAAGTCCAACATAATAACGAGACTAATCCCGTGCATATTCAACGCAAGACAGACGCGTTAAGTTCAGTATTAATGTAGAAGTTTGGAGTTTTTGACATGACAACTCAACCTATTTATTTAGATTATTCAGCGACCACACCTGTTGATCCTCAGGTCGTTGATGCAATGGTACCATGGTTATTCGAAAAATTTGGTAACCCAGCGTCACGTAGCCATGCCTTTGGATGGGAAGCAGAAGAGGCAGTAGAAAATGCAAGAGCACAAGTGGCTGACCTTGTGAATGCTGACCCACGTGAAATTGTGTGGACATCAGGCGCAACAGAATCAAATAACTTGGCTCTTAAGGGAGCAGCTCATTTTTATCCAAGAAAAGGGTAAGCATTTAATCACGGTTCGTACAGAGCATAAAGCCGTATTGGACACTATGCGTGAGTTAGAGCGTCAAGGTTTTGAAGTAACTTATCTTGATGTGCAAGAAAATGGTCTATTAGATTTAGATGTTCTTAAAGCAGCGATTCGTCCAGATACAATATTAGTATCAGTGATGATGGTAAATAATGAAATTGGTGTGATTCAGGATATTGAAGCGATTGGTAATATCACACGTGAAAAAGGCATTCTTTTCCATTGTGATGCGGCTCAAGCAACAGGCAAAGTAGATATTGATCTAAGCAAATTAAAAGTAGATTTAATGTCTTTTTCTGCGCATAAAACATATGGTCCAAAAGGTATCGGTGCACTTTATATCCGCCGCAAACCTCGTGTACGTATTGAGGCACAAATGCATGGTGGTGGTCATGAGCGTGGCTTCCGTTCAGGTACCTTACCAACTCACCAGATTGTAGGAATGGGCAAGGCCTTTGCTTTAGCAAAAGCGACCATGCACGAAGAAAATGTTCGTATTAAGGCATTACGTGACCGTTTATTGGCTGGCCTTACAGAAATTGATGAAACATATGTAAATGGTGATATTGAGCACCGTGTGCCACATAATCTAAATATTAGTTTTAATTATGTGGAAGGTGAATCATTAATCATGGCAATTAAAGAATTAGCTGTCTCTAGTGGTTCAGCCTGTACGTCAGCGAGTTTAGAGCCTTCTTATGTGCTTCGTGCGTTAGGACGTAATGATGAGTTAGCACATAGCTCAATTCGTTTTACCATTGGTCGTTTTACGACAGAAGAAGAAATTGATTTTGCTGTTGAGTTAATTAAAGCACGTGTAGGTAAGTTGCGGGATATGTCGCCATTATGGGAAATGGCACAAGCAGGTATCGACCTAAATAGCGTTCAATGGGCAGCACACTAATTACGTATTTATAAAGGAATTCAATCATGGCATATAGTGATAAAGTATTGGATCATTACGAAAATCCTCGTAACGTTGGTTCATTTGAAAATGATGAAACTGTTGGCACAGGTATGGTTGGTGCACCTGCCTGTGGTGACGTGATGAAATTACAAATTAAAGTTAATGATAACGGAGTTATTGAAGACGCACGTTTTAAAACCTATGGCTGTGGCTCTGCTATTGCCTCTAGTTCATTAGTGACTGAATGGGTAAAAGGTAAGACATTGGATCAAGCATTAGAGATTCGTAACTCTCAAATTGCTGAAGAGTTAGCATTACCTCCTGTAAAAATTCACTGTTCTATTCTTGCAGAAGATGCAATTAAAGCCGCTGTAGCGGATTATAAAAACAAAAAGGCATAATTGGACATTATTATGGCAGTTACATTAACCGAAAAAGCTGCACAGCATATTCAACGCAATATCACTAAGCGTGGCAAAGGCTTGGGTTTGCGAGTTGGTGTACGTACCTCAGGTTGTTCAGGTATGGCATATAAACTTGAATATGTTGATGAAGCTGATCAGCACGATATTGTATATGAAAGCTTTGGCGTCAAAGTCTATGTTGATCCAAAGAGCTTACCGTATATTGACGGTACTCAGCTGGACTTTGTGCGAGAGGGGTTAAATGAAGGATTTAAATTCGCTAACCCTAAAGAAAAAGCCAGCTGCGGTTGTGGTGAGTCTTTCTCTGTTTAAACACTAAGGATTCTTGTCGTGGATACGTATTTTAGTTTGTTAGGTTTACCAGCTAATTTTGCATTAGACTTAACGCAATTAGAACAAGCATGGCGACAAGCCTCTGCCAGAGTACACCCTGACCGTTTTGCTACAGCTAGTGCAGCAGAAAAAAGGGTGGCTATGCAATGGGCATCGCGCATCAATCAGGCATATGATACCTTAAAGAATCCCGTTAAACGGGCTGCTTATTTGTGTGAGTTAGCGGATTATACGGTAGATGCAGAGAATAATACTCGCATGGATTCAGCTTTTTTAATCAAGCAAATGCAATGGCGTGAGCAGTTAGATGAAGTGAGGGGTAAACCTGAACAGATGCTAGTGTTGTTGAATGCTATTGAACAGGAAGCACAGACGCTAGAGGGATGTTTAACGGAGCTGTTAGATCATAAAAAAGATTTTGCGTTAGCCGCAGAAAAAGTCCGTCAGCTGATGTTTGTCGCTAAAATACAGAACGAAATTAAATCATTACTTGCTTAGTACACTGTGCTAAGTAATAAGACCTAAAACGATAAAGAATTTATGGCACTTTTGCAAATTTCAGAACCAGGCGCATCACCCGCACCACATCAACGTAAAGTGGCGATTGGGATTGACCTTGGTACAACACATTCTTTGGTAGCAACTGTACGTAGCAGTATTGCCGAAATTATTAAAGATGAAGAGGGCAAGGCATTACTTCCCTCGGCAGTTAGATACCTTAAAGATGGTACTGTCCATATTGGATTACCTGCTGTGCGTGCACAAAACCGTGATCCTTACAATACCTTGCTATCTATCAAACGCTTGATGGGACGCTCTTATGAGGAAGCGGTTGCATTAAATGTTCCCTATCGATTAGAAAAAAATGCAGGTAGCGTAGCTATCAAAACTACTCAAGGGGACGTGAGTCCTGTAGAAGTTTCTGCTCAAATTTTAGCGAAATTACGCCAACGTGCTGAAGATGCTTTAGGTCAAGATATTAATGGTGCCGTGATTACCGTGCCAGCTTATTTTGATGATGCACAACGCCAAGCGACAAGAGATGCGGCACGTTTAGCTGGTCTAAATGTTTTACGATTATTAAATGAGCCAACAGCAGCGGCTATTGCGTATGGCTTAGATAATGCTGCTGAGGGTGTTTATGCGGTATATGATTTAGGTGGTGGTACATTTGATATTTCAATTTTGAAATTAAGCAAAGGTGTATTTGAAGTTATTGCAACTGGAGGCGATACACAACTTGGTGGTGATGACTTTGATGAATTAATCGTTAATGATGTGATGAAGCATCATGATACTAGCCATTTAAGTATCCAAGATAAGCGCTTATTATTGTCAATTGCCAAAACTGTGCGTGAGCGCTTAAGTACACAGCCTAAAGCCTATTTCCAAGTAACCTTGTCAGATGGTTTACATTTGGATTTAAATTATCCAAGAACTCATTTCGATAATATTGCTACTGACTTAGTGAATCGCACGCTAGAGCGAGCAAAACAAGCGTTAAAAGATGCACAACTGAAACCGACAGACATTAAAGGTGTGGTTATGGTCGGTGGTGCAACACGGATGCCGATTGTACAACAGCGTGTCCAAGAGTTCTTTGCGACTAAACCATTGACTAATCTTGATCCTGAACAAGTAGTGGCATTGGGTGCAGCACTACAAGCAAATAAACTAGTGGGTAACCAAAGTAGTGATGAAGATTGGCTATTATTAGATGTTACTCCCTTGTCTTTAGGCATTGAAACAATGGGAGGGCTAGTTGAACGGATTATTGATCGTAATAGTACGATTCCAGTTTCTAGAGCGCAAGAATTTACAACGTTCAAAGATGGACAAACTGCCATGAGCATTCATGTGTTGCAGGGAGAGCGTGAGTTAGTCGATGCAAACCGTTCTTTGGCAAGATTTGAGTTACGTGGCATTCCTCCCATGGTAGCTGGTGCGGCAAGAATTAGAGTAACATTCCAAGTAGATGCCGATGGTTTACTTAGTGTCACGGCAAGAGAAATGAGCACGGGTGTAGAAGCATCTATTACCGTTAAACCTAGCTACGGTTTAAGCGATGATGCCATTGCACAGATGCTAGCAGAGGGTATGCAACAATCAGATTACGATGCTCAACAGCGAATGCTTCGTGAAGAACAAGTCAATGCACAACAGTTGATTGAGTCAGTACAATCTGCATTGGCAGCGGATAAAGATTTATTAAACCCTCAAGAATTGGCTGATATCGAACAAGGTTTAGCCGAATTGAAAACGATAGCACAGTCACAAGACGTAAATCTTATCCGTAGTAAAGTGGCGGCATTTTCTCATCAAACAGACGAGTTTGCCGCACGACGTATGGATAGAAGTATACGCCTAGCCCTTGCAGGTAAAACAGTGGATCAGATATAAAAAAGGAAAATCCCTTTCCTATATGTAAAAGTAGAAAGGGAATTCTTGAATAGAGATAAAGAGAGAAAAATGCCAAAAATTACCGTATTACCTCAAGAAACATTAGCACCAGAAGGTAAAGTGATTGAAAACGTCAAACAAGGTGAGCCAATTATCCGGGCCTTATTGGATAATGGCATTGAGATAGAGCATGCTTGTGAAATGTCATGCGCCTGTACAACTTGTCATGTGGTCGTCAAAGAGGGCTTTGACTCACTGGAAGAAGCTACAGATGATGAAGAAGATCTATTAGATAAAGCATGGGGACTCAAGCCCACTTCACGCCTATCTTGCCAAGCCCTAATGGCAGACGAAGATGTGGTAATTGAAATCCCTAAATATACAATTAATCACGCCAAAGAGAATCACTAAGTATTAAAACAAGACTAGTGGTCTGGTAAGCACTGTACTTCTATGATTAGAGGTCGGTATTCATATATCAGCTAGCGAAGCTGGACAGTGCGAGAAACTATTTCCCCTTGAAACCTCCCCCTAATACCTAAATCAACGTTCATTGATTTAGGTATTTTTTTATGCTCATCGATGACAAAATAGTTACATTGTAAGCGTCCGGTGAACTCCGATTGACTTCCGTTTTTAAACGTTCAATGCCCCGATTTTGTCGGGGCATTGTGTTAATTCTTGGTGTCGTTTGGCGCTTGCCAACGATGAGGCAGAAGCTCAGCAATGTCCTTCGCTTTCTGTGTCGGCAATCGTTCCAACACATCCTTAAGGTAAGCATAAGGGTCATGGCCATTGAGCTKAGCTGA
>NZ_AYSV01000005.1 GCF_000506865.1 Pelistega indica | reverse complement strand
TCCAATTCGTGCTGAAAAATTAAAATTAATCCAGAAGGATGATTCAAACAAAAACTTATTCCTAGCTGATCAGACAATATGCCAAAGCACAACCAATCAAAGATGCAGCAGCATGGGAAGTATCATCTAAAAAATTACCACAACTTTGGCAAGAGCATGTCATTATTAATATGAAATAATGATAGTTGAAAAATAACAATATATTTTTATACGGTTGAGAGATTTAATCTTAACCGTATTATTTATTCTGTTAGTGTGTGATGAAACATCAAAAAGTAATATTAGTTATCTTAGATGGTTTAACCTATCGCGTAGCTGCAGACATGATGGGATATTTACAAGCTGAATGCAACGAGAAAAAGGGGTGCTTATATCAGCTACGTTGTGAATTACCATCAATTTCTAGGCCTTTATATGAGTGTATTCTGACTGGTAAAAAACCAGTAGAGAGTGGTATTGTGAATAATCAAGTGACTCGATTATCTACACAAAAAAGTATTTTCCATTATGCACATGAAGCTGGGTTAAAAACAGCGGCGGCTGCCTATGCATGGATAAGTGAATTATATAATCGTACGCCTTTTAATCCATTAGTAGATAGGCATGTCGAAGATGAAAGTTTACCTATCCAGTATGGTCACTTTTATTACGAAGATCACTATCCAGATAATCATTTATTTGCTGATGCAGAGCATTTAAGACGTACTAAACAACCTGATTTTCTATTAATTCATCCAATGAATATTGATGATGCAGGGCACCGTTTCGGTAAGGATAGTAAAGCCTATAGAAATTCAGCAAGAAGAGCGGATGATTATTTGTCACATTACTTACCCACATGGCTAGAAGAAGGGTATCAAGTTTTAGTAACATCTGATCATGGTATGAGTGATGAAGGATCGCATGGCGGACTTGATGATGATGAGTGCTTAGTTCCTTTATTTGCTTTTGGGAATTGTTTTTCATTAACTCAAGCCAGTATTTTACAAACCGAGTTGTGCGGAACGGTATGCCAACTTTTAGGTGTACCACATGATAAGCCAGTAGCTCAGCAAATGCTTATTGATGAGAAATGAATAATAAAAAAATAGCTTTACTTGCCTTAATTCCATTTGCAGTCTTTTTCTTATTGTTTGAATTTGCACCGTTACTATGGGTCGCAGTGAATAGTTTTTATGTAGAAGATATAGGCTGGGGTATTCAGAATTATGTGGATATTATTAGTTCTAAATTCTATGTACAGTCCATGATTTATTCTATAAAAATTACATGGTGGTCGAGTCTTTTTGGTTTAGTTATTGCGATTATTGGTACTTATTCATTAACCACATTGAAGTTTTCTAAACTCCATCATTTTTTGATATCGTTCAATACTGTTGCTAGTAATTTTGCCGGTATTCCATTGTCTTTTGCATTCATTATTTTAATCGGTGCAAATGGTGCATTTAATTTAATCTTAAAGCATTTTGGTGTTGATATTATCAATCTCTATTCGCAAACAGGCATTATTATTATTTATACCTATTTCCAAATTCCTCTTGCTGTATTGCTGTTATATCCAGCTTTTGATGCCATTAAAAAGGAATGGCAAGAGGCAGCAATGTTGATGGGTGCAAGTCATCTAGCGTATTGGCGCTATATTGTAATTCCAATGTTGAGTCCTGCACTATTGGGAACGTTGGTGATTTTGTTTGCAAATGCTTTGGGTGCGTATGCCACTATTTACGCACTGACCAGTGGTAATTTTAATGTGATGCCTATTCGGATTGGTGCTTTGGTCTCTGGAGATGTTTCATTGAATCCATATATGGCGAGTGCTTTGTCCGTTTATTTAATTGCGATGATGATGTTAATTGTGATTGCTCAACGTTACATTGCGAAAAGATATCATTATGTTAATAAAGCTTAGTAGGGGAGATTGTCAATGAAAAAATCTGCTCTTGTTTATCATTATAGTGTGTTGTTATTATTATTTTTTATTTTGGCTTTACCCATAGCAGGAACGTTTTTATATTCTATTTCTTCCAGTTGGAATACTACTGTATTACCAGATGGTTTAACCTTAAAATGGTATGGTCAATTGTGGGCTGATTTGCGATTCGTTTGGTCTTTTGTGAGATCACTGATCATTTGTTTTGCGGCCGTAGTTATTGCTATCGTACTAATTTTTCCAGTGGTTTTTGTGGTTAATTATTATTTCCCTAAATTAAAACTACTGATGCAGTTTGCTATTGTATTACCATTTGCCGTACCTCCAATTGTCTCTTCGGTGGGGTTGTTACAGCTCTATGCAGATGATCCCTTAACGTTGACAGGAACACCTTGGATTTTAATTGGGTGTTATTTTACGATTGCACTTCCATTTATTTATCGTGCTATTGAGAATAATATTCAAGCGATTAATTTGCATGACCTAATTGATACTGCTGTTCTATTAGGAAGTAGCGTAACGAAGGCCGTTTTTTTAATTATTTTACCTAATCTAAAAAAAGGCATCTTGTCAGCCATTTTTTTATCGTTTTCATTTTTAATTGGTGAGTTTATTTTTGCCAATATGTTGGTAGGTAGTCAATTTGAAACGTTGCAAGTGTATTTGTATAACTCTAGAAATATGAGTGGGCATTACTCGAGTGCTATTGTAATGTCATATTTTGCACTTATTTTGATTGCTACATGGATAGCGAATTATATTAATAAAGATAATTTAAAAGGAAAGTAATGTCATTTTTGTCCGTAAACCAACTTGAGAAGTCTTATGATAAACAGACTATTTTTGCAGGAATTAATTTTCAGGCGGATAAAGGAGAGTTAGTTACTTTATTAGGGCCTAGTGGGTGTGGTAAGTCGACATTATTACGTTGTATCGCAGGATTAACAGAGATTAGTGGGGGCAAAATCGTTTTAAACCAAAAAGAAATTACCCATATGCCACCACAGAAGCGAAATATTGCTATGGTTTTTCAAAACTATGCATTATTTCCTAATATGACTGCATTTGAGAATATTGCTTTTGGTTTAAAAATGCGCCAGTTGGATAAAAAAATTATTCATCAAAAAGTTACCCATATGCTTGAATTAGTTGAGCTTACTGATTTTGCTCAACGATATCCACATCAATTATCAGGTGGTCAATGCCAGCGAGTTGCTTTGGCGAGAGCATTAGTGGTTGAGCCAGATTTGCTGTTATTGGATGAACCTTTATCTGCCTTGGATGCAAAAATTCGTAAGCATTTACGCGAGCAAATTCGTCATATTCAACAGCAATTAAAGCTTACGACTATTTTTGTGACTCATGATCAGGAGGAAGCTTTGTCTCTCTCTGATAGGATTGTGTTGATGGATAAAGGAGAGATTGTTCAAAATACTAAAGCTATAGAGCTTTATTTGGCTCCTAAAAATCAATTTGTGGCAGGATTTATCGGTCATTACAATATACTTACACAAGAGCAAGCCAATCGATTATTCGCAGAAACTATTACAACATCGTTGGCTATACGGCCAGAAATTATTAGTTTGTCTAGGTTACCGCAAGCTATCAATGGCACAGTAATATCACGTCATATTTTAGGTAATATTGTTCGTTATCGAGTTAATTGCCATGACATATTATTAGTAGTTGATTGTTTAAATATTTCTGAAGCCGACTATTTTCATGAAGGGGAGCGTGTGGGAGTTAGTATTCCACTATCGTTAGTTCAATCACTTGCTTAGTGTGGAAAGTTACGTATTTGTACGGATAGATACGTTTATCTAGGATTCTTTTCTTATCAATATTCATTGTTTATTCTGTGCTTTTTGGAGTGGAGAATATGAATAAAATAATGATAGTTTTGATAGCGTTTTTTTCATTTATTCAAATGAGTTTTGCCATTAATATTAATCAGGCTAATAAGGAAGAGTTGCTTGAGCTTAAAGGTGTTGGTGAGAAGACGGCTACGTTAATCGTTGAGGAAAGACAAAAGAATGGTGCATTTATCAGCATAGAAGATGTAGGTAGACGGATTAAGGGCTTAGGTAAGAAGAAACTTGATAAACTAGTTAAGCAAGGTTTACAAGTAGAGTCTGAAAAGAGGATGCAAGAATCTGAGCCTCGGCAACTTTACAATTCCTCCTCTGCAGCAGTTAAAAAAAGTGAACAGATTTATAAACATGTAACTATTCTAGATATGACGTCTTCTTCAAGAAATAAACTTGATACAATGATGGTCAGACCTAAAAAACGTGAATAATAACTATGAAATCTTATCCAACAGTTGCGGATACTATTGGTGCTACACCATTGGTTCGTTTGCAACGAATTGCGGCAGATATTTGCCAAAAAAATAACAACATTATCTTAGCAAAGTTAGAAGGTAATAATCCCGCGGGTTCAGTGAAAGATCGTCCTGCACTATCTATGATTGAAGAGGCGGAGCGTTCTGGAAAAATTAAACCTGGTGATACGCTTATAGAAGCAACTAGTGGTAATACAGGTATTGCGTTAGCTATGGCAGCAGCAATTAAGGGTTACCATATGATTTTGATTATGCCAGATAACCTGTCAGTTGAGCGTCGAGTCTCTATGAAAGTTTATGGTGCCGAGCTAATTTTAACTAAAGCTTCTGAAGGTGGGATGGAGCATGCGAGAGATCTTGCATTAAAAATGCAAGAAGAGGGTCAAGGCGTAGTCCTCAATCAATTCGCCAATCTTGCCAATCCTCTGGCTCATATTAAAGGGACAGGTCCAGAAATTTGGCAACAAACTGAAGGGCAAGTCAGTCATTTTATTTCTGCTATGGGTACGACGGGAACAATTACGGGTGTGGCGACTTACTTAAAGCAACAACGCTCTTCTATTCAAGTTATAGGGGCACAACCGTCACCAGGAGCATCGATACCCGGGATTAGAAAATGGTCTGACGATTATCAGCCAGAGATATTTAAGCCTGAATTAATTGATGCTTATGAATTGATTGGACAAGCAGAAGCGGAACAAATGGCAAGTAGATTAGCCAAAGAAGAAGGAATTTTTGCTGGTATTTCGTCTGGTGGAGCACTAGTAGCAGCATTAAGAGTGGCTGAACGTGTACAAAATGCTACGATAGTCTTTATTATCTGTGATAGGGGAAATCGTTATTTGTCTTTAGGTATTTATTAAAATCGCGTAATAGAGGCTATTTTCTAATAATGGCCTTTAAAACCGAGTGTTTTTATCAAGTAAGAGTTAAAAACTAGATAAATATCAAAGTTTTCTTTGTAATAATTTACCCTAGTTCGAGTTGCCTGCTTTATAATATAGGGATATCCATATTTATTAGATATGGTATTAATTGAAAATGAAACCAGTATCCATTTTTGCTATACCATCCGATTTGCCACAAGATGAGCGTATGAAGCGTAGACAATTGTTAGCACGCTTGGGATTCGCTTGGCTTATTATGATGCAAGTGATGATGTTCGCTTTTCCTGGTTATATGCGAAGTGATTTTTTGCATAGTGAAAGCTTGGCGACGTTGGATGTGGCCATTGTGGTCATGAACTGGATTAGTTTGGCGCTAAGTATACCACTCATTCTGTACTGTGCTAAGCCAGTCTGGGCAGGTCTATTTGAAAGAAGTATAAATGGATCTTGGATAAATATGAACACACCAGTCGCTCTAGGGATTATTGTTTCCTTTGTACCTAGCGTTATTGCTACCTGGACTCATCGTGGAGAAGTTTATTATGAGTCTATTGCTATGTTTGTCGCTTTTTTATTGACAGCTAGGTATTTAGAGTATACGGCCATTCAATCGGCTAAATTTTCTCCTAGCAATGTGGATCCATTATTAGAGCAAACTCGCCAAGTACTTAGCAAAAAAGCGGATAAGGTTGCGTTTGTGTTTATTGTTGCACAAATCATATTGGCGATAGTAACGGCTGTCGTATGGTATCTCTATATTGATCAATCTCACTCAATTGCTGTGTTGGTAGCTTTATTTGTGATGAGTTGTCCTTGTGCGATGGCTATGGCCGTACCAACGGCTTCATCAGCTGCTCAAGCTGTTTTTCTAAGTAATCCCTCTTACAGCAATGACCAAAAAGAAAAAATTATTCAAGAAACGGTGCATTGCGCAAATCAAAATTTATATGGTTCATTGGTGTGGCATTTGCTAATGACCCCATTGGCGATGGCAGGTATTGTTGCACCATGGTTAGCGGCAATTACAATGTTGATTTCCTCTTTAGCTGTGGCGTGGAATGCTTACCGTCTCTATAAAAGATTAATTAAAGAAACTGAAATGCATATGGTATTGGAAATGGTGAACTAATGGATGCCTTTTTTCTTTTAATACTTTTTTCAATTTTCTTTATTATTATTATTGGCGCTGTTCTTTATTGGGCTGTATTTTCTGGGCAATATGACAATGTTCAAAAAAATGCGAGGTCTATTTTAGAGGACAACGACTCAATAAATTCGGATGAGTAGTTTGTTATTGAAGATATTTTGCAGTAAACCTAGGTAAATTACTTATTTGAATGAAATTTTTTGTAAAATCTTGTCAGTTTCAAACTTGCGTTAGATAAAACAAAAGGCAAGATGATACAAATTAGAGGGAAATAGTTGTTTTTTTATAAGAGGAAGATCCTATGCGTACTTTAAGCGCTAACGATACCGAAACCTTTAACTATAAGGTAGTTCGGCAATTCGCGATTATGGCTGTGGTCTGGGGTATTGTAGGTATGCTAGTTGGGGTGTTTATCGCCGCACAATTAGTATGGCCACAATTAAGCTTTGTTGACTTTTTAAGCTATGGTCGTTTACGTCCATTACATACAAATGCGGTTATTTTCGCATTTGGTGGTAGTGCTTTATTTGCTACATCATACTACGTAGTACAACGTACCTGTCATACTCGTTTATTCGCGAGCGGTTTAGCAGCGTTTACTTTCTGGGGATGGCAAGTAGTGATTGTTGCTGCAGCAATTACATTACCAGCTGGTTTCACAAGTACCAAAGAATATGCTGAATTGGAATGGCCAATTGATATTCTAATTACATTGGTTTGGGTGGCTTATGCGATTGTGTTCTTCGGCACAATCTTCAAACGTAAAGTTAAGCATATCTATGTAGCGAATTGGTTCTATGGTTCTTTCATTTTAACGATTGCAATGTTGCATATCTTTAATAACTTAGAGATGCCTGTAGCTGGTGAGTGGTTTAAATCTTACTCAGCATATGCAGGTGTACAAGATGCAATGGTTCAATGGTGGTATGGGCATAATGCGGTAGGATTCTTCCTAACAACAAGTTTCTTGGGTATGATGTATTACTATGTGCCTAAGCAAGCTGGTCGTCCAGTATTCTCATATCGTTTATCAATCGTTCACTTCTGGGCATTAGCGTTCACTTATATGTGGGCTGGTCCTCATCACTTACTTTATACATCATTACCTGACTGGACTCAAAGTCTAGGTATGGCATTCTCATTAATCTTACTTGCTCCATCATGGGGTGGTATGATTAACGGTATCATGACTTTATCTGGTGCATGGCATAAACTTCGTCAAGATCCTATCTTAAAATTCATGGTGGTGGCTTTATCATTCTATGGTATGTCAACATTTGAGGGATCTATGATGTCAATCCGTACAGTAAATGCCTTATCACACTATACTGAATGGACTGTCGCTCACGTACACTCTGGCGCGTTAGGTTGGGTTGCAATGATTACCTTTGGTAGCTTGTACTATACTATTCCTCGCTTATGGGGTCGTACAGAAATGGCAAGTAAAGGTTTAGTTGAGATTCACTTCTGGATTGCTACTATTGGTGTTGTACTTTATATTGCCTCTATGTGGGTAGCGGGTGTAATGGAAGGCTTAATGTGGCGTTCTGTAGAAGACGACGGTACATTGACTTATGCTTTCGTTCAAGCACTTGAAGCTAAAAAGCCATTGTTAATGATTCGTTTCCTAGGAGGATCTTTATTCCTAACAGGTATCTTATTAATGTTCATTAACGTCATTATGACTATCAAGGGTCATAAAGTGGTAAACCCTGTTGTTCCAGCTCCACATGTTGATCGTGAAGAGCTAAATACTCCTACAGCGGTTTAAGGAGAATAATAATGGCTAGTAATAAAAAGTTTTTCTCACATGCAACAATCGAAAAAAATCTTAGTATCTTGATTTTTCTATCAATTTTGGTAGTGTCATTTGCTGGATTGGTTCAAATTGTTCCATTGTTTTATCAACACTCTACAACAAAAGCAGCACCAGGCGTTAAACCCTTAAATGCATTGCAGTTGGTTGGTCGTGATGTGTTCATCAAAGAAGGTTGCGTAGGTTGCCATAGCCAACAAGTACGTGTATTAGCTTCTGATGTACAACGTTATGGTCCTTATTCAGTTGCTGGTGAAAGTGTTTATGATTACCCATTCTTATGGGGTTCTCGCCGTATGGGTCCAGATTTGGCTCGTGTTGGTGGTCGTTATTCAGACGATTGGCACCGTATCCACATTCGTGATCCACGTATGGTTGTGAAGCAATCAAATATGCCAGCATATTACTGGTTACAACATAAAGATGCATCCAATACTAATATCCAAAATCGTATGATTGCCTTAAACAAACTTAATCAGTTCCATCAAGGTGAGCCAATGTATTCTGAAAAAGAAATCGCAGATGCTCCTAATATGATTAAAGGTAAAACTGAGGAAGATGCAGTGATTGCTTACTTGCAAAGTCTTGGTGTCGGTTATGTGACTGCACTACGTGAGCAAGAAATCAAAAACAAACAATAGGAGATCAAAAAAAAATGGCTTTCTTGAATGGTTTCATGACCATTGTCTCGATGGCAGTATTTTTTGGTATCGTTTGGTGGGCATGGTCCAAATACCGTGTTCGTGACAACGAAGAGGCGGCACAGTTGCCGTTCTCCCTACCAGATGAAGAAGATTTGGATCATAAAAATTGAGAGGTAAATCATGAGTGATTTCTTTAGTAGCGGTTGGAGTTACTGGATCACCGCTATTGCATTAGGTGGTGTAGCCTTTTGCTTGTGGCTTTTGTTCACACAACGTTCATTCTTAGGTAAGTCTCCAGATATGACTGATACTGGTCATGAATGGGACGGTATTACTGAGTATAACTACCCAGTACCAACATGGTGGACAATCATGTATTTGGGGCTATGTGTAGTTGGTTTAGCCATTATGTTTTTGTACCCAGCTTTGGGTACTAATCCTGGTAAACTAGGCTTTACATCTACAGCTCAAGCAAACCAAGAGCGCGATAATCGTTTGGAAAAATTAAAGCCAATTTATGCTAAGTTCGATGGTCAGTCGATTGAGCAATTAGCGGCTAATCCAGACGCACGTGCTTTAGGTGAACGTTTATTCTTAAATAACTGTGCACAATGCCACGGCTCTGATGCCAAAGGTGCACCAAACTTCCCTAACTTAACTGATAATGATTGGTTATGGGGTGGTGAGCCAGAAACAATTTTACAAACAATCACCGAAGGTCGTCATGGTATGATGGCACCATTAGGCGCTGTAGTTAAACCTGAAGAAGCAGTACAAATTGCGAACTATGTACGTTCTTTATCTGGTTTAAGTCATGATGCAACATTGGCGCCATTAGGCCAAGTGAAATTTAATCAAATCTGTGTAGCCTGCCACGGAGCAGATGCTAAAGGTAATCAAATGCTTGGTGCACCTAACCTAACAGACTCTATTTGGTTAAATAGTTCTTCTAGAGAAGTAATTGTAAAAACAATTCTAGAAGGGCGTAGTGGTGTAATGCCTGCTCAGAAAAACAACTTAACACCTGAGCAAATTAAAATGTTAGCTGCTTATGTTTGGGGCTTATCAAACAACAAAAAATAAGTATGTTAACAAAGTAAAAGGATAGTATATAAATGAGTACTGAGAATCAAAAGCCAGAGATGGAGGATGAAGAGATTCCTGCATGGCAACCTGAACAAACATTACGTATTTCTGATGAAGAAAGTGATCGCTTAGTTAGTGAAGCGACGGCTAAAATTTATTCGAGATCGGTTAAGGGAAGATTTGCTAATTGGCGAATTTTTATGGTTCTCTTTACTCAGCTTATTTACTATGGTTTACCTTGGCTCCAGTGGAATGGTCGTCAGGCATTCTTACTGGACTTAAGTGCACGTAAGTTTTATTTCTTTGGGCTTGTATTATGGCCCCAAGATATTTTTTATCTTGCTATTATTCTTATCGTTTCTGCATATGCGTTATTTCTATTTACCGCATTGGCAGGACGTTTATTCTGTGGGTATGCCTGTCCTCAGACGGTATATACAGAAATTTTTATGTGGGTGGAGCGTTTCACAGAAGGTGATCGTGTCCAACGCATGCGTTTAGATAGTGCTCCTTGGGATTTTCGCAAAATCCGTATCAAAACAACAAAACAACTATTGTGGATTTTAATTGCTATCTGGACGGGATTTACCTTTATTGGCTATTTCTCACCGATTCGTCAAGTATTTTTTGACACCTTAAATGGTGATTTAACAACAGCCCAATGGTTCTGGTTTATTTTCTATGGATTCATGACTTATTTGATGGCTGGTGTTTTACGTGAGTCTGTCTGTAAATTTATGTGTCCATATGCACGTTTCCAAAGTGTAATGGTGGATAAAGATACCTATGTTGTAACTTATGATAAAACACGTGGAGAACCTAGAGGTAAACGTTCTAAAAAAGTAGACCCCAAAGCAGAAGGATTAGGGGACTGTATTGACTGTACCATCTGTGTACAGGTTTGTCCGACAGGGATTGATATTCGTAACGGCTTGCAATATATGTGTATTGGTTGTGGTGCCTGTGTGGATGCCTGTGATGATGTAATGGATAAAATGAATTATCCCCGTGGATTAATTCGATATACCTCTGAATATGGTATGTTGAATGGTTTAGATAATAAACAGGTTCGTAAACGGTTATTTAGACCTCGTATTTATGTATATTTAACCTTATTAGCTATATTAGTTCTAGGGTTGGTGACATCATTGAGTTTACGTACACCTCTTAAATTAGATGTTGTTCGAGACCGTGGTGCATTAGGTCGTGAAATTCCCGGTGATTTGATTGAAAACGTATACCAAATTCAAGTCATCAATATGACAGAAAAAGCAGAAAAATTTACTGTAGGTGTGAATGGGGATGGTATGAAGAATGCTAGAGTTATCCTAGAAAGCTCGCAATCAAATACCATTGACATTGCTCCTTTTAGCAATAAATGGATTCCGTTAGTTGTTCAAGCACCATTAAGTGATTTAAAACGTGGGGAAATCTATAAAATTGATATTTGGGCGAAAGCGGATACTCAAGAGCATGGTGAAATTGATGCAGATGAAGAAAGTAGCTTCTATGTACCAAATTAATAAAGAAGGATATACTACATGAATAAGCAACAGTCACAAGATAGAGATACAGGTCCGTGGTATAAAGAGCCTTGGCCATGGATTCTGATGGCTGGTCCACTATTGACCATTCTAGGATGTATTTTGACTATTTATCTTGCATATAATAAAAATATTGATGCAGAAATACCTGTTCATGCTTATACACAAGGAAAGTTCGTCAGTCGTGAAGCTCATGAAATTCCTAATGTGTTTTATTCAACACAAGAGGCACAAGAGAAAAAATAGCTGATTGGCGATGGTGTTATTTAAATAAGAGGCCCTTATCGAGTGATAAGGGCTTTTTGTTGTTGATACGTAGATATATTATTTTCGACGTCCAGGTTTTTATACTGACACTTATGTTGTGGTGACTAATCTTGCAAACCTGCATGTTAAAAATAAAACTTGTTAATAGTCTGAGTCCTTATCAGTCGTGATAAGGTTTTTTTGCTGTAGATAAAGTAGTGATAAAAAATAAAGAAAGCTATTTGTAAGGCTAATGAGCAGTATTTACTATATCTTTAAGGGCATCTCTATTAAGAATTCGGACTGTTTTTTGTTGTATTGCTATGAACCCTTCTTTTTGGAATTTTGAAAGAATCCGACTTGTTGTTTCTAGCGTTAAGCCAAGAAAATTACCAATGTCCTCACGATTCATACGCAAATTAAATTCATGTGAAGAATAGCCTAAGTGAGCGAATCGTCCAGAAAAGTCTAATAAAAAGGTAGCAATTCGTTGTTCTGCTTTTAAAGAGCCTAAGCACAATAATAGTTGGTGTGAGCGAGAGATTTCACTATTAAGTAATTGTCGAATCTGATTCTGTAATATAGGAACATGCCGAGAAATTTGATCAAGATTATGATTTTTCATAACACATACTTCTGTATCTTCTAATGCAATAGCATTGGATAAGTACGTGTCATTTGATAATGCATCTAGACCTAGCACTTCTCCGGGCAAGAAAAAGCCAGTGATTTGTTTATGGTTTTGATGGTTATCTAACTGTGTTTTGATAGATCCTGTGCGAATACTATAAATAGCCTCCGCTTTTTGACCTAATCGGAATAAATACTCGCCTTTCTCAATACGTATACGATCTTTCACTAGAGTTGCTAGCTGTTCAATTTCATGAGTAGTCATGCCACATGGCATGCATAAAGCTCTTAGGCTACAACTTGCACAATGAATTGATGATGACTCGTTTGATAAAGTAGGTTTATTCATTATAGGTACGATAAGTCTGTTGTTATTGTTGTTTAGAACAGTGCATAGGATGTTTTTTCGTAAGGTTAACATCCAAGAGGGACTCAATGATGATGACCAATACATCAAGTATTACGTAATATTGGTTATTTTACACTTATTCAGAACAACATAGGCTAATACCACACAAAGGATGATGTTCTGTGTGATCCTCAGAGTAGCCTAATGATAATGTATTTTCTATTTGATTACCATTTTGTTTTGATATTATGGGGTATTTTATGCTGTTTTCTGAGTTATTTGAGGGTTCAATAAGAACAGAAGGAGGATATTCAGGTATTGGAGAAGATGATGGTTGATTAGAAGGTAAGTGCTTGGACTCATTTTGTTTAGATAGTAAAGAATGTTTTGTACACCAGATTCCATGGCAGTTAGTAAGAGGAGATGGGGAGAGTTGCTGTGAATGATTTGAAGGTATTTGGTCCGTATAGGCTAAGTTAATCACCTTACCATTTTGTAAACTAGGCCAACGCAATGGGTGTGATTGCATAGTGAGTTTGACAGAGTGTCGGATCGGTAAAAAACCTTTTTTCAATAATTGATTGGCATAATTGTGCGTAGAAGAAAATTGTTTAAATATATAGGATATCCCTGGCACAATAGGCTTATAAGGATAAATAAGTGATAGGGATAAAGTGTTTGCATCAAAGATTCGTTGTCCTGAAAGCTTACCAAGGCCTTTTTGAGTGTCTTGCTCTTTTTGATAATTATTGTCTATGCCTATTAATCCTTTTTGCAAAGCGATTGGTAAATCTTTACGTTGGAAATCGATAAAATGCTGCTGGGTTGGTGTGTGAATAGTGATTTGCCAAGGAGCTAAATTGGTTTGTTTGTGGATATCATCAAAATAGGCTTGCCTGTATCGTGTAATCTTAGTGGGGGTTTTAGTAGTATGAGAGATAAATAAAGGATTTAGTGATTGCTCAAATGTTTGTTCTAAAACCTCCGGTTGAGCATAAGCCAAAGAAGCTTGTCTCGCTGCGTCAAACAATGCTAAATCAAGAATATGACGTGTATTATGCCAACGCATTAACTCATAAGCACCTAGACCAATTAAAAGTACTGGAATACCGATGAGCAAAAACTACAATAGATGTTATACCACGATGAGTATAGAATAAGAAATTTGGCATACCCAATCCTTTTAACTATAGGGATAAATGAGTATGCCAGAATAAATAATAGAATGAAATTGTGGGAATTACATACAGCTAAGATGCCGTTGTAATAAGGAGGCTTCATATTCTCGTAAATCTATTGATGGGGAAATATTTATGCCTTTGGGTATGTTTATCAATGCTATTTAAGCGATAACAAGGTCAATTAGTGTTTTTGTAGACTTTCATTAGCTGATTGATCTGGCAAAAATAATTTTGCACTATCGATAGTATCAAAAACATATGGTTTACCACAAAAATCACAAGCTACAGTAATTTTATTTTGTTCTGCTAGGATACTTTCTACTTCATCTGCACCTAGCATTTTCAGCATATCCGCTACACGCTCTCTACTACAGCTACAAAACCATGAAACGTCTTGAGCAGGGTAGGCGATAAGAGATTCTTCCCAAAATAAACGGTGAATGAGAGTATCTTCATCGATACTTAGCTGTTCTTCAGGCTTAGTCGTTTGTGTCAACATTGTTGCTCGCTCCCAAGAGTTATCTGCCACCTCTTGGTCGATCGATTGTCCTCCTGTATAAGGAAGTTTTTGTAAAAGAAGTCCCGTCGCCTTGTTTTCATTTGCAGCTAAATAAAGATGTGTTTCTAATTGCTCAGAGCTTTTCATATACAGAGAGAGGACATCAGCAACGGTATCACCTGTAAGAGGGACAATGCCTTGATAAGCTTGCTGACCTTCTTGGCGATTATTAGGGTCTAATACAACAATAAATCTTCCTTGCTTATTAGCATTTAATAAGGATTGTAGATTATCGGTGTCTTTTATAACGAATTCTTGACGGGTTTTAATAGTTGCTCGTAATTGCAAGTGTTGATTACATTCCACCACAATAAGAGCAATTGGACCATCGCCTTGTAATTGTAAAACGAGGGAACCATCAAACTTAATATTAGAAGCTAATAGTACGGCAGCCGCACTGAGTTCACCCAGTAAATTACGTAATACTGGGTGATAAGTTTGATGAGCAAGTGTCTCTTGCCAAGTTTGGCTAAGATTCACGGTTTGGATACGCAAGCTGCGATCTTCAAATAGGTATTTTTTAAGAGTGTCTTTCATATCATCCTATATGGGGATGAGGATAATTATCACAAGAGTTTAACCAATCTTTTTTAAGTTATCGTGATAATTTTTACCTTGATGGACATAGTGCTCAGTGCCTTCATGTGCTCTTTTTAAATCCTCATCTGTTAGGGTTCGAACAATTTTTGCTACCCCAATAACAAGAGAGTTATCGGGAATTACTTTTCCTTCAGGAATAATGGCTCCGGCACCAATAATACAGTTTTTGCCTATAACGGCATTGTTCAAAATCACAGCCTGCATACCAATAAGACTACCTTCTCCGATAGTACAGCCATGAATCATTGCTTGATGGCCAATAGTCACGTTCTTTCCAATATAGAGAGGCGTACCCACATCAAGGTGGAGGATTGCTCCTTCTTGGACATTACTATTTTCATCAATCACAATACTATCGTTATCACCACGAATAGCTACATTAGGCCAAATACTAACATTAGCCTTTAGTGTTACGTTACCGATAATTACTGCATTTTCAAAAATGTAGGCACTTGGGTCAATGGATGGTATTAAATCGCCTAGTTGATAAATTGCCATAGTAAATTCTCTTTATCAGAAATTTCAAATGGCAATTTATTGATTAGTCCGCCATTTGAGGGTTATGTGAAGCTCGCCAGAAATAACCGTCACTATCTAGACGAGCACGTATTCCAGTGTTATACCAATTTTGCGCAAAAGCTGCAACAGATTGTATGTGTGCTTGTGACCAAAAAGAAAGAGATAGAGCAGGGTCATTGTCCCCATTTTTATCTTGTGCATTAACACATAAATAACCAACTTCGTTGGTTGCTGCTCTCTCGCCATTTTCTTTAATAATAGCTAATAAGTGCCCAGGAATTGCCATACCCATGCTGCCTGGCTGACTAGGCCATTTTTCAGTTGATTCAGCAATGATGTAAGAAAAGCCTAATGGCATGCAAATACTATTGAGACTTGCATTAAAACGATTTTTCACCCAGTCAGTTAGTTCTGGTGTAACTTCATTATCAGGGCAAGTAATACAACGAACAGCCAACTCAAATTCATTCAGCGAATCTTTGTACTCTTTAATGCGTAATAACTCAGCACTTGACGTTAATATATTGGTAATTGGATAGTGATCCAATAATGTGAACAGACGTGGGATTGTTCGCCCACTTGGGCAACCTACGATAGTCCGACCAAAATAAAGAGTAGGTAATAATCCACCTAATAATCCTAATGGAGTACTCCAGTCAAACGTCGTATAGAAAATATCATGTTTTTTGGGAAACCAATTTTGAGAAGCCACAAAACCAGGTAATGAACCAACTAATGCTTGATGTGTAATAAGGGTAGCTTTTAACGGCTCATCATTCGGAGTGTCAGGGTACAACATAATAGCAGGAGTATCTACACTCGCTGTATGGGCAGTGAATTGATTTGGCTGTCGAGCTAATAACGTACGCCAAGGAATAACACGCTCATCTTCAGTATTAATGCCAATAATCTGTTTGAGACTTTGGCGAAGAATAGGGTTATGGTCAATGGCATTTGTCACTGGGGCAATCGTATGTTTATCAACAATGACAAATTTGGCACTACAATCAATTAGACGCTTATCGTATTCTGTATTAGTCAAACCAGCTTTGAGAGGTACAGCAATAGCCCCAACAGTTATCGCTGCTAAAATAGTAATAGCAGTTTCAGAGGAGTGTTGTAGTGCAATAGCGATTCTATCTTGAGGATGAATACCCATTCTCATAAAACCGTTTGCTAGTCGATTAACTCGCTCTGATAACTGCCCATAAGAAAGGCTAGTTAATTGTCCCACTTGGTCTTCAAAGTAAATTGCTGCTTGTCTAGCCTCATGAGGACTATCAGCCCATCGATGGCAGCAAGCATTGGCAATATTAAAGTTATTTGGGACATACCATTCATAGGTATTAAATAATGACGCGTATTGATTTAAGTTTTTTGCCGACATAAATTGTTCAAAAAGCTATATTTTTCTCACTCTATTATATGAGTAATACGCACAGATTACCAGAGCTTTAAGGCTAAAAAAGGTTAAGTTAACGACTGGTTTGATTAATCAACATTTTTTATTCTTTTGGCTTGGTATCAATAAGTAAGGTCTTAGACAAACGATCATGTAAAAATAAGCCTTGTCCATCAAACCAAGAATAAATGAAATTTAGGAATGGGGCAAAGACAATTAGCATGGTAATTGATTTCCAACCCAGATAATCTGACAATAAATGAACCAAAAAGGCGCCAATTAATGGAAAAATCCATGCCGTAATATAACGAATAATCAGTTGTTTGATTGTGGGGGGGGATTGATCCCGATTCACTAATTTAATTCCCCATGTTTTCATTGGCAACGTTTGGCTCTTTCTATACCAAGAAAGCACAAAATAGGCACCAATGACGACAAATAACACCGTTTGACTAATCCAATATAGGTAATGTGGATCTGTTCTTTGGGTCAGACTATCGAAAATATATGAAGTGACAAAGACTAATGCTAGCAATAGCATACCTTCATACATTTGGCTAGCAAAAATTTTTAATCGACGTGGTCTAGGTAAAAATGGTGTATTCATTTATTTTTGTCTATAACTATCACTAACCATCTCAAAACCGAATAAACGACATTCAATATCTCCATTGAAGATAGGAGTTCGACGGTTTGGTTTTAATCTTAATTTTTTTGGAAAGTCCATATCGTTAGTAATGACATGGACTTGCCAGCCAGAAAAATTGTTTTTTAATACCGAAGACCACTCTCGCCAAAAAGCCTCATCTTCTGCGCCTAACCGTTCACCATAGGGAGGGTTAGTGATTAAAAAGCCAGCTTGTGCACATGGTGCCGTGGCTTGTAAGGCATTTTTTAATCTAAATTGAATACTTGATGAGGGAAGTTTGGCTCTGCTTAGGTTCGATTGTGCAGCTTGAATGACTTGACCGTCAATATCAGAGCCAAAAAGAGGTGTTTCTAGAGAGGTATCAATAAGATTGTTCAAAAGCAAATTCTTTTAACTCAGACCATTCGATTTTACGATTCCAATTCCTCTTAGGCGTTCAAAAGGCAAATGGGCGGTGAATGCCGGGAGGATACCATAA
>NZ_AYSV01000004.1 GCF_000506865.1 Pelistega indica | reverse complement strand
ACACTCCCGCAAAAATTTTGGAAAAACTACTAAATTTTAATTAAAAAAATTCAAAAAATTAAAAATGTAAACAATTTGCTCGGCAAGACAGTATACAAGACAATATATTTATGAAAGAGGAAGTATTCTTTTTTTTTAATTTAATTATGTTTTCTTTTTTTATGTTTTATTCATTTACTTTTTATCTTTTATTATTAAGTCACTTTTATTCAATAGAGAGCCACCTTCTTCTTCATAAAAAAAATACGTGATTTTTATTGAATGCTTGAATTAGAAATTTTTTCAAAAAAAAATAGAATTTAAGTTTTTAGTTTTTAATTGAATTAATGCGTTGAAATTTATTTAAAATCTGTTCATTAAAAGCATTTATAGCCTCACTATTGAATTTTTTAAGTGAATTTATAGGAAAGGGGTTTAAAATTGGAATTTAAAATTGAATAGAGGGCTTATTTTAGAGTAATAGCAAATATTGGTTGAGTTTTTTTAAGATTATTAAACAGATAATTTTGAGGCTACATACCTATTCATACTAACGCCTTGCTCAGCAGCCGCAATAGCAAGATTACGATGTACCATTGGTGGAATACGTATTCTAAATTCGCCACTATAATTTCGATCGGCAATCGCTTCAGGTATTGATTCATTATTGGCTTTCATATCTTGAACAACTTCATTGACTACTGTCATAATACCAGTTAGTGCGTCAGATGGAGTTTTTGCCAACCAAGATAACGATGGAAACTCAGCACACAGACCAACATATTCTTGATCTTCTACTGACCATGAAATTCTGTAAGTATAGTGTTCCATTACTTAATAACTCCTAATTTTATCTAATGATCTAGTAAGACTTGCTTAACTTGATAGATTTTAGCCTTACCATTGTCATTCTGAATATTAATTCTCGGATTGCCTTGCCAAGGTGTTTTAAAAATCAGGTGACTTGATCCACTTGAACGAGGATTACCAAAGAATTCAGTACAAACCCTTTTTAATTCAGAAAACCTAATATTAGCAGGTTCATTCTGCATTTTTTCTATTATCTTTTTTGTTGTACCCATGAGATAGTTAATAACTATATAATACCTAAAATGGTATCATTATTGATACCATAAAGCAATATAATTAATTATCTAAAATTAATCTCATTCTTAAAAATAATTAGTTTTCTGAATTTTAATGCGTTGAAATTTATTTAAAATCTGTTCATTAAAAGCATTTATAGCCTTGCTATTGAATTTTTAAGCTAAGGTATTAAAAGGTATCAGTAACACATCAAAAATTGAATAGAAGGCTTATTTTAGAGTAATAGCAAATATTGGTTGAGTTTTTTAAGATTATTAAACAGATAATTTTGAGGCTACATACCTATTCATACTAACGCCTTATAACCGCTTTAGGTGGTTTAATTTAGTTTTTTAAATTTGGACAAGAAAAGCTGTTACGTCATAGTAGGTAACAATGTATTGTGAAAAGGTCGCACTATAGATTTATTATGTTTCTGCTCCGCTTGCCACAAATCATAATCAAGTTGCATTTTAAGCCATGTTTCTGCTTTCGTTGCTCCAAATGCCTCTTCTAACCTAAGAGCCATTTCAGGGGAAATACCAGTCTTTCCATTAACAATCCGTGATAACGCAGAACGAGTAACCCCTAATCCCTTAGCAACCTCTGTCACAGTAAGATTTTCTAAATATTCTTTAAGAAGCAATCCGGGATGAGGTGGATCATACATTCTAGCCATTTTAAAAACTCCTAGTGATAGTCCTGATAATCAACAATATACACATCTTCACCATCAAATTTAAAAGTAATTCTCCAGTTACCATTAACCTTTAATGACCAATGATCTTTTGATTCACCACTCAAAGAATGCAGGTTCCAACTAGGAACATTGGCATCTTCTATATTTTTCATTATATTAAGGATTTGAAGTTGTGTTTTTAATCGTACAGCATGCTTGGCATTAATTCCTTTTATAGAACCTGTATCAAAAAACTTTTGTAATCCTTTGTGTTTAAAAGATTTAATCATAGTTTAAATAATGTGCATCGTTGCTATACACTATACACTATACACTATACACTATATACTATTTAATATTAAAAATCAAATAAATCCTAGTCAAATTTAATAGCATATTTAGTAAATTTTCAGACTTAAATCAGCAACTTAAAAATATTAAATCCACGTGAAATCACTCCCGCTTTTACGTGAAATCACTCCCGCAAAAATTTTGGAAAACTCAAATTTTACTAAAAAAATCAAAAGCTTAAAATGTAACATTTGCTCGGCAAGACATATTGCAAGACGTATTGCAAGACATAGGTTTATCAGAAAGGAAAGTTGGTTACTTCGCTTTCAATATTTATTATTATTATTTTTTTTTTGAATTAATATTTTTTAAAAATTTAGTTTTTATTTAAATAAATTGATGCGTTAAAGTTTTTTAAATATGTTCGCTAAGCCAATTTTTAACCTTGCTATTGAATTTTTAAGTAAATTTATAGAAAGGGTATCAGTAACGCATCAAAAATTAAGTAACGATTGTTTACAAGCTTTTGTTGTCCTACGTCAATGCTGAATTAGTAATTTCGGTGATCATTAAATACTAAATGTAAATAATAATTATTCTTACTCAATAAAATAATACTGAAATACATTAGCGATTACACTAGTAACGTCTATCTAGTTTTTTAGGAGGAATGGCATGAGTAAACCTAATTTTATGAGAATCTGGAATGAGTTTCCAGATCATATGAAATATCCAACGATGAAGGATTTATTTACTTGGCAGGGTGGACAAGCAGAAAGAAATATCTATGCAAAAGGTTTTGGTGCAAACGGTAACACTTGTGCCAGTCGATTGAGTATTGCCTTCAATCGAGGTGGTTGGCCAATTAATGCGGCTGTTGCAGCCTCAGTTGGTGCTCGCACGTTAAAGACAGCTGATGGTTCTCATATTATTTATAACGTAGAAGAACTAGGAAAGTATCTTGCAAAAAGACTTGGAAAATCTAGTAAACCTGATACAACTATACCATTTGACAGTGAGATCAAAGGTAAGCGTGGTATTATTGTGTTCAAAGTAAACTGGAGAAATGCTACTGGTCATATAGCCCTATTTAATGGTCAGACTTATTGAGAGCCGAGTCATGATGATTTTTCACGTTATATCAACTTGGACAATCCTTCAATACGCACTCAAAAAAGCATATTTTTTGAGTTTAACTAGGGAAAAATCATGTTAAAAAAAACTATCATCACGCTAATTTTGAGTCTCCCTTTAAGTGTCTGGGCACAACCTAAGGGAGGAGCTATTGCTCAACAAGAGCTTATCCATGATTTAAATGCTTTAGCTAATGCGTCTTGCCTTATAAGACAGAAGGATGCTTACTTGCAGAATGCTGGGTATATCTGGGCAAACTCACTTGCAGAGGGAAATATGGAGTTTAATCTTGAGACTGTTATTTTGCCAATGAAAGCCACTATTGAAAAGGCAATTGCTAATACACCTATGTATTCCGTTCCTTCTGAGCAGCCACCGCTTAAAAGTCAGGCCTTACCAATTGCTTATTGTTTTGATGTTATTCATCAACCTAATGTTCAAGCGTTAATTCGAGAGTTAAGTAAAAAGTATAGTCGATTAGGTAAAAAACCAAATTAATATAGTGTTAATCATTAAAACTTAACCGTCTAAAAAGGCTGTTTTTTATATAAACTTTACGTGAAACACATTAACTCAAAATTGGTGCTCGCACGTTAAAGGCGGTTGATGGTTCTCGCATTATATAAAACCAAGCAACCCAACTGTGCGTACACAAAAAAGCATATTTTTTGAGTTTAACTAGGGAAAAATCATGTTGAAAAAAACTATCGTTACGCTAATATTAAGTCTGCCTTTAAGCGTTTGGGCACAACCCACGAGTGATATTGCTACTCAACAAGATCTCATCAATGATTTAAATGCATTTGCTAATGCATCTTGTCTTGCTCAACAGAAAGACCCCTACTTGCAGAAGACTGGATATGCGTGGGCAAATGCTCTTGTCCAAAAAAACATTGAATTTAGTCTTGAAGAAGTTATGTTGCCAATGCAAAAGGCAATTAAAAAAGCGATTGCTCACACGACTATGTATACTATTCGTGATGAAAGAGCCCCAATGGATGGCTTGGAATTACCAATTGCTTATTGCTTTAAAATAATACAGCAGACGGGTATTCAAACCTTAATTCAAAACATAAGTAAAAAGAATAGTCGTTCAGGCAAAAAATGAATCAGAGAGTTTGTCACTCTTGTTGTTAATGCTACGGGAACTCTAAAGTTTTTCCTATTTTTGATTTATGGATAGTTTGTGAGATTTTAACTGTTTAATTAGTTTTTATTATAAATAATTGATAGGATTAAGCGTGTGCAATAATGGGGGAATTTAAAGAAATCGATTAGTGGTCGGGACAGTAAGATTCGAACTTACGACCCTCTGGTCCCAAACCAGATGCGCTACCAGGCTGCGCTATGCCCCGACGACTATTTTGATTGGCGGAAGCTGTGAGATTCGAACTCACGGAGGGCTACAAACCCTCGCCGGTTTTCAAGACCGGTGCATTCAACCGCTCTGCCAAGCTTCCATCACGCAACAATACTCCAAAGAGTGGTGCACTCGGCCGGAATCGAACCGGCACGGGCGCAATGCCCGAGAGATTTTAAGTCTCTTGTGTCTACCTATTTCACCACGAGTGCGTTGTGTGAAGAATATAACTATACGCTGATTACTAAATTATGTCTAGTTTTTTATCAAAATGCATAAACAAGGATAATTATTTGTTGTGAAATTAACACAAAAAAGCTTGCGAATGGCTAAGATTTTTGTATAAGAAGGAGGCCTTAACAATCATTTTTTATTTAGTGTCATAAAAATATGTCCATGTATTTCAAGAATATTGAATATGATTGAGTTATCACCGACAATCCATACATAAGGTATAACGCCTGTATTTTCATCTTATTTAGGAGTTAGGTGAAATGAAACGTCTATTTTTGGTGATATTAGCCTCAGTGAGTTTATCAGCTTGTGTGGTAAATCGTGATGGTTATGGTGCATATTCAGATGATGTTGTGTATAGTACCGGTGGAGCTGTTATTGCTGAGCCAACTATTGCTGTAGTACCGAGAGCCTCTGTTTATTATGGTACGGGAGGATCTTTTGGAATTAACTATGAATTTCCTAGTAGTCGTTTCTATCATAACTACTATGATGATTATCCTTTTTATGCACAACGGCGGTTGTTAAATCGGCATTATTACTTACGGCGAATGATGGAGAGAGAGCGTTATTATGAAAGACGTCATCATCGACGTCACCGTCATGATGATTAATAAAAAATAAAGTTAAGGTATAAGTGAAGTGGGAGGTTAGTTTAGGTAATGTTAGACCTCTTGATACTTTAAGGCATTTTTGTTAGTGTTTGACCATTAGCATAGGCGGCACCAATCAGATCATCAATCGCTCCTTGAGGTAAGGTTATCTCTGGAGCGATTTCTTTTAGAGGCACTAATACAAATGCTCTTAGATGCATACGTGGGTGAGGTATGGTTAGGGTGGTCGTATTACTAACTTCGTTGTTAAATAATAAAATATCTAAATCTAATGTCCTAGGTGCATTTTTATAAGGACGCTCTCTGCCATACTTTAATTCAACAGATTGTAGTAAAGCTAGCAATTGTTGTGATGATAAGGTGGTGCTAAGTTGAGCAACTGCATTCACATAGTCTGGCCCATGACTATCTACTGGTGAGCTACGATAAAAAGAAGAACAATTTATACTTAAAATATCTGGCGTAGTAGATAAGTCGTGTAATGCTTTTCCAAGGTAATTGCTAGATTCTCCCAAATTAGAGCCTAGTGCAATATAAGCGTTATTCATTGTCTTAGTCATTGGATGATACCGGTGATGTACTTGATTCGTTTGCCCATTTCTTTTTTGTAGAGCGACGACGGGTTTTTCGCTTACGAGTAGGGGGTGTTCCTTCTATAGCAAGAGAGTCTATAAACGGTTTCTTATCGGATTTTTGACGATGGTTATTCCTTGAGGATGATGTTTTTAATAGCTCATTAATCATATGAGCTTTTTCTGAGTCTGGTGCATTGGCTAAATCCATCCACCATTGAGCCAAGACGCTATCAAACTCATGTGCGGCTGCTCGAATTTGTAAAAAGTCGCATGCAGCACGAAAATAGGGTTGCTCAATCATACGCCAAATATATTTAGGTGCGCGCTTATTAAAACGTGGTTGCATTAACCAAATTTCACGTATTTCAGATTTATGACGCTGTTGTAAAGCAAGTCGTTGTACCTGCTCGTCTAAGACTTGATTTGACGCAGCTACTAATGCAGGTACGGGCAGCATATGGCCTGATGCCATATTTTTTTGGTAGTAGCGTTGAACTAGTGGCCATAAGATCGCTGCATATAAAAAACTCGCACTCACGGGGCGATTACTGCGCACTCGATGGTCGGTGCGATCAAGTGCCAACTCAATAAATTGTCGGCTTCCTTTTTGCTCTAACACCATATCTAAAAGGGGAATAATCCCTTTGTCTAAGCCTTCTTCTCGTAGTTTTTTCAGGCAGTTTAAGGCGTTTCCACAAGTGAGTAGCTTAAGTGTTTCATCAAATAAGCGAGAGTCAGGCACATTAGAGATTAGTGAGGCTAACGGCTTAATGCTAGCTTGAGTATTTTTTTCGATAGTAGCATCAAGTTTTGCCGCAAATCTAATAGCACGTAGCATTCGAACGGGGTCTTCGCGATAACGTGTTTCTGGATCACCTATAATACGAATGATTTTCTTGCGAATATCACCGACACCGTTATGATAGTCAATAACTTCTTGCTTGATAGGGTTGTAATAAAGAGCATTTAAGGTAAAGTCACGACGTAACGAATCTGTTTGTAGATTCCCAAAGATATTATCGTTGAGAATTCTGCCATGCTCATCGCGTGTTTGCTCACCTGGTGCTCTAAAAGTAGATGTTTCGATAATTTCATTACCAAACACAACATGTACTAATCGAAAGCGTCGACCAATGATACGAGCGCGACGAAATGCTTTTTTAACCTCTTCGGGCGTTGCATTTGTTGCTACATCAAAGTCTTTAGGTTCATAACCTAAAATTAAGTCACGGACTGCACCACCTACAATATAGGCTTCATAGCCTTTTTCTTGTAAGACTTCACAGACTTTGATAGCATTCCTAGAGACTAGACGTAGGTCAATCTTATGGTCTGGTAAGGTATAGACTTTAGCCTTTGGTGCTTTAGTTTTGCCAGAGGAAAATAATTTTCCTACATACTTGTGGATGGTTTCTTTTAACATGAATAGTCGTTAATTAAAATAAATCTAAAATCGTCCAAGTCTTATCCTGTGCATATTGACGCAATGATGCTTGAGGGTTGGTGGCTATTGGATGTGTGACATGTTCTAAAAGAGGAACATCATTAATCGAGTCACTGTAGAAATAGGATTTTTCAAAACTATCAAAATTAAGTCCTAAACTTTCTAACCAAGTAACAGTTCGTGTAATTTTACCTTCTTTATAACTGGCAACACCAGTAAATTGACCTGTAAATTGACCATTCTTTATTTCTGGTACTGTGCCAATGATGTGTTCAAAAGCGAAAGCACGACCGATTGGACCAATAACCCATGAATTGGTAGCACTCACCAAACAGCATAAATCACCAGCTTCCAAGTGTTGGTTAACCAAATCTAGGGCCTGTTGTTTAATGTTGGGTCGAATGACTTCATGCATATACTGTTCATGATAACGAGCTAAATCAAACTGATTATGTAAGGTGAGAAAACTCAACATAAAGTTGGCTGACTCTTCAATTGTTAGGTTACCTGCAGCATATTTTGCATAAATTTCATCATTTTTACGCTTTACTTCATGAGGATCGCCGGCTAACTGATGGCGGATCAAAAACTCAACCCATTCATGATCACTATCAATGGGTAAAAGTGTGTGGTCAAGGTCAAATAAAGCCAGGTTTTTACTTGTCATCAAAAAGATCCTTATTAGATTGAAGAAGACTTTTTAGGAGTGGAATAGTAATTGGTCGCTGTTGACGTAAAGCATAAGCATCCAGTGATTCCAATAAACCAAATAGTAAACGAATATCGCGTGGGCAGTAGGTAAAAATCCATTGTAAAACTTCTGGACTTAAGGGAATCCCTTTTTCAGCTGCGCGTTGATTAAGAGCATCTTTACAATCCTCATCATTCAACATTTGTAATTGATACACCAACCCCCATCCTAAGCGATTACGTAAATCTTCACGAATGAACATTTGAAGAGGAGGGTGTTCCCCTGTTACGACTAGTGTGAAGGCATCTTCTTGTAATTTACGTGCTTGCCACTCGTTATAAAGATTGAAGAGTAATGTTTGTTGTTCAGGTGAAAATAAATGGACATCATCAATCAGGACGCGAGTATTTTTACTAATAATAGGTGCATTTAAATGGTTGCTAGGAAAATTCTGATGATTGAAAAAAATTGCTGTTGGTGTGGATAATGCTTTTAAAAAGTGTGTTTTGCCAGAGCCAGCTTCTCCCCACAAATAGATAGACTGTCCTAAAGGTAAATTTTTAAATTAGAGAGCAGACTTCTTCATTGTTACCAACGACAAAATTATCAATGTTTGGTGCTGGTTTTATAAGTAAATCGGCTAAAAATAATTGTTCTTTCATTTGAAAACTACAACGTAATTCTTGTATTCAGCGTAAAATTATACTTTCTTCTATACAAATGATGAATAAAATAGTAGTTTACGTTCATCTTTGATGGTTGACGCTTTTACATTACGTTTATTTTACCTAGTTTGGACTGACTTTCATGACAACAAATGAAAAAAACTCTCTAACATACCGTGATGCGGGTGTTGATATTGATGCAGGCGATGCTTTAGTGGATCGTATTAAACCTTTAGCCGCAAAAACAATGCGTGATGGCGTAATGGCTGGTATTGGTGGCTTTGGTGCTTTATTCGAAGTTCCCAAAAAATACCAAGAGCCAGTGTTAGTGTCAGGTACTGATGGTGTAGGCACAAAATTGCGTCTTGCCTTCGAGTGGAATCGTCATGATACTGTAGGTATTGACTTAGTGGCGATGAGTGTCAATGATATTTTGGTGCAAGGTGCAGAGCCTTTATTCTTTTTAGATTATTTTGCTTGTGGCAAACTAAGTGTGGATACAGCTGCTGCCGTGGTTGGCGGTATTGCCAAAGGATGTGAGTTATCAGGTTGTGCTTTAATCGGTGGTGAAACTGCTGAGATGCCCGGTATGTATCCCGAGGGTGAGTATGACTTAGCTGGCTTTGCTGTTGGCGCGGTTGAGAAGTCTAAGATTATCAATGGTAAATCAATTAACGTAGGTGACAAAATCATTGGTTTAGCATCAAGTGGTGCACATTCAAATGGTTTCTCGTTAATTCGTAAAATTATTGAACGAGCTGGCGCTAAACCAGATGATGATTTTCATGGTCAAAAATTAGTAGATGTGGTGATGGCACCGACCAAGTTATATGTGAAATCTGTACTTGCTGCCTTAGATAAGCATGGTGCAGCCATTAAAGGACTTGCTCATATTACGGGTGGCGGTTTATTGGATAATGTTCCTCGTATTTTAGAGTCAGGTTTAACGGCGCAAATTAAGCAATCAGCTTGGACTTTCCCGCCGTTATTCCAATGGTTACAAGAGCAAGGTAATGTTGCTCAAGAAGAAATGTACCGTGTATTCAACTGTGGCATTGGTATGGTAATTGTTGTGCCTGCTGATCAAGAAGAGGCGATTAAAACTACGCTTGCGGAACAAGGTGAAACGGTTTATTCACTAGGTGAAATTGTTGCTCAACAAGACGGTCAAGCACAAACAGTGGTGATTTAGGTTATTCTTTTTTATATAGAAGATTAAAAAATCTCATAAGAGGTTTGAATTAAAAGTGTGCCCCATAAGTGGATTTCTGCTCTTGGGGCATTGCCATAAAAGCAAAAATCGAGTAATAAAAATAAAATGGCTTGGATAACACGGAAAGTTTGATAATATTTTTTTAGGATAGAGACGAAATGATAGCAACGCACGCACGCACGCACGCACGCACGCAATTATACACTAAATTAGATAATTTTCATAGAAAACAAAAGGTGATTTCATGAGTGAGATTACCACCAAAGTTTTGTTTTCATCAAATTACGCAGCCTGAAAATCAAGAGTTTCTGACAAATAAAAACGAACGGCTTGCACTCTTGAAGCAACATTTTCCAAATTGTTTTGATAAGCATGGTGCATTTTTGCCTGAGAAAATGGCAGAAATTTTACAGTCAGACGGTATTAAAGCGCAAAAAGAAAGTTACAGCCTAAATTGGTTGGGTAAATCCTATGCCAAAATGTTGAAAGACACGCTGCCTGAAACGTTGCTGGCTGAAAATATTGAGCACAATCAAAAGCCTGAAAATGCCAATAGCGAAAATCTGCTGATTCAAGGTGATAATTTGGAAGTGCTGAAATACTTGAAACACGCCTATAAAAATCAGATTAAGATGATTTACATTGATCCGCCTTATAACACAGGTTCGGACGGCTTTGTGTATCAAGATGATCGTAAATTTACACCTGAACAGTTGGTAGAGTTGGGATGTATGGATTTAGAAGAAGCCCAGCGAGTGCTGGAGTTTACGTCTAAAAAATCCAATTCCCACAGTGCATGGCTGACCTTTATGTATCCACGGTTGTATATCGCCCGTGAATTATTACGTGATGATGGCGTGATTTTTATCAGCATTGATGATAATGAACAGGCGCAGTTGAAGTTATTGTGTGATGAGGTGTTTGGGGAGGAGAATTTTGTTGGCAGTTTTATTTGGAACAATAAATATACCGTTTCCAATGATACGGACATTTCATATCAACATGAATACATTCTGTGTTATTCAAAAAGTAGAACGATTTTCTCTCTAAATTTATTAGAAAGAACAGAAAAACAGAATAAAGATTATAAAAATCGTGATAATGACCCGAAAGGTGCTTGGAAAGCAACTCCAATTCATGCACGAAGTGGAACTGAAAATGGAATTTATACTATTGAATTTTCAAATGGAATAACATGGACAGCTCCAACAGGTCGCTATCCAAGATATTCAAAAGCTCGATTACAAGAATTATATGAAGAAGGAGCTTTATATTTTAATAAGAATGGAGGAGTAGATAAAAAAACATATCTTAGCGAAGTTCGCAATGGTGTAACTTGCGGAACGTTATGGGGATATGAAGAAGTTGGGCATTCACATGGAAATAATGAAGAAGTTGCTGATTTGTTGGGAAAAGGAATTTTTAATGACCCTAAAGGAATTACTTTATTAAAAAGAATTTTACAATTAGCTACTTCATCTACTGACAATCATTTGATTTTAGATTTTTTTTCAGGTTCAGGTACAACAGCTCATTCTGTGATGGATATGAATAAAGATGATAAAGGCAACCGCCGTTTTATTTGTATTCAAATTCCAGAAAAATCTAAAGCAGAAGCTATCAAAGCTGGCTATCCAACCATTTTTGACATTACCAAAGCGCGTATTGAAAAAGCTACTGCCAAAATCCAAGCGGAAAACCCCAATTATTCAGGCGATTTCGGCTTTAAAATTTTCCAAACCGAGCCGAATTTTAGCTTCGCTGAAATCGACGGTTTTCAGACGGCATTGGATACCGATTTTAACCCGACACAGACTGAATTGCCTAATACACAAAACGCCATGTTGAGCGATGAACAATTACACACGCTTTTAACCACTTGGCGCGTTTATGACGGCTCACGGCTGACTGAAAATGTACAAACCATTGATTTGGCAGGCTATACGGCTTATTACTGCCGTCAGCATTTGTATTTATTGGAAAGTGGTTTTGGTTCTGACAATGTAAAAGCCTTGATTGAACGCTTGGATAACGAGCCAAAATTTATCCCTGAACGCGTTGTGTTATTTGGCGAAAATATGGAAAGTGCTATGCAAAAAGAGCTTGCTCAAGCGGTAAAAACATATGCCAATAAGAAAGGCTTGAATAATTTAAGCGTATTGGCGAGATATTGAGATGGCTGGTTTTACTTACGAAAAAAATTTACCGCACCAAGAGCGAGCGGTTGAGTCGGTTTTAGCGGTGTTTGATCGTGTGCATTTAAAAGCGAGTGGACATGATGAAAATCCAGTAATTGAATTTTTAGGTAGCCTGAAAATAGATAATTTACAAAAAATCCAACAAGCTAATGGCGTGTCTGATATTGCATTGTCAAACAACAACATCATTGATATTGCCATGGAAACAGGAACAGGTAAAACTTATACCTACACCAAAACCATGTTTGAGCTAAATCGGACGTTGGGCGTGTTTAAATTTATTGTGGTTGTGCCGACCCTTTCCATTAAGGCAGGCACAAAAAATTTTCTAGAAAGCCCCGCGCTTGCCGAGCATTTTCGCAAGGATTTTGCAGGGCGCTATGGCGAAAAAGAAATCAAGCTGTATGTGGTTGAAAGCCAAAAATCCAAGGCAAAAAAATCCTTTATGCCGTCTGAAATTGTGCGTTTTGTGCAAGCGGACGATAAGCAGAAAATTCACGTCTTACTGATTAATGCTGGTATGGTTAATTCAGATACGATGGCAGGCAAAGATAAAAGCAATGATGGCAGCCGTCTGATTAAAGACAAATATCATGTACCGTTTGAGGCATTGGCGGCGGTTAAGCCGGTTGTGATTGTGGACGAACCGCATAAATTCCCCAAAGACAAAAAGACGTGGGAAAATTTGTTGAAATTCAATGCCCAATTTATTTTGCGTTATGGAGCAACGTTTAACAATCAATTTGAAAATTTGGTTTACCGATTGACAGCGATTGATGCATTTAATGACGACTTGGTAAAAGGTATTCGAGCATTTACTGAACAGATTGATGGTGATAATGGTGATCGGCTTAAGTTGATTGATTTAGATGGTAAAGAAGCGACGTTTACGTTAAATAAGCAAGAGTTTAAGCTAGGAAAAAATGAGAACTTAAGTCGTGTTCATCAAGCTATTTCTGATTTGTTTGTGGCAGAAATGAACAAGTCGGTGTTGGTGTTGAGTAATGGGATTGAATTGAAAAAAGGCGATAGCTTAAACCCTTATTCTTACAGTGATACTGTCCGTGACAAGATGATACGACAAGCCTTGAGACAGCATTTTATTTTGGAAAAACAATTGCTCACACGCAATGGCGGACGGATTAAACCCCTCACGTTGTTTTTTATTGATGATATTGCTAGCTATCGTGATGAACAAAATCAACTTTCAGGTAGCCTGAAAACCGTGTTTGAGCAAATGGTAAAAGCGGAATTAGAAAGCTGCCTGAAAAATGAAAGCGATGAATTTTTACGCCAATATTGGCAAACGGCATTAAACGATGTTTCACGCACGCATGGTGGTTATTTTTCGCAAGATAACAGCGATAAAGATAGCGATATTGAGCAGGAAGTGAACGAAATTTTGCACGACAAAGAAGCCTTGTTGTCGCTTGCCAATCCACGCCGTTTTGTGTTTTCCAAATGGACCTTGCGCGAAGGTTGGGACAATCCGAATGTGTTTCAGATTTGCAAATTGCGTTCTAGCGGTAGTGAAACCAGTAAATTGCAGGAAGTCGGGCGCGGTTTGCGTTTGCCTGTGAATGAATACATGGCGCGGGTTAAAGACCATGCGTTTTTCCTGAATTATTTTGTGGACAGCAGTGAAACTGATTTCGTCAAAACATTGACCGATGAAGTGAATAGTGCGGTGGCAAAACCAATGGTATTTACTGTTTTAACCGATGAATTAATTGAGAAAATTCGGATTGCTTATCCCGATGAAAGCAAAAAGAGTATTCGCAATAAATTGGCGGATTTAACTGATGACGATGATGTTTTTGTGGAAAACGGTTTTGCTGAAACCAAAAAATTGTTCCCTAAAGCCTTTGAAGTTTCAGGTGGACTGAAAAACGGCAAAATCATGCGTTCGGGCGATAAAGCGACCAAGGTCAAAATGCGTGTGGGCAAATACGATGAACTCAAAGCCCTGTGGGAGACTATCAATCAAAAAGCCTTGTTGCAATACAAGATTGAGAATGAAGAAAAATTTTTGCAATTGTTCATTCAGTATTTATATGATAGTACGGATAGATTTATACCGACAGGCATTCGCACTGTGCAAAGTGAAATCAGGGTCAGCAATAATTTATTGACTGCAACCGAAACAAGCAGTCTGCATGATGAAATGTTTGAGCCGATTAATACCATGAATTACCGTGAATTTTTGTTGAAATTGTCACAAACGGCGTTAATTCAAATACAAACTTTGCACCGTGCTTTTGTAGAAGTTAGTAATAAGTTGGATATTTCAAAATATCTGAATGAACGTACTATTCACACGATAAATGTAGGTTTTGATCGATGGTTATTGCTTAATTCATTTACAGTATTTGGCATCGATTATAGTTGCGTGTCAAGTAGTATCCATCCGACAAAGTTTACGGATAGTCAAGGCAATGTTTTAAAAGAAGTGGGTGCTGCCGATTTGGGCATTCTGTATGATAAAAACCAGCAGCCATTGGAAGCGTTTTTGTTTGATAGTGTATTTATGATAGTGAATTAGAGCATGAAAATATCATCAATAATCAGGTTCAGGAAGTGATTGTATTTACTAAAATTCCCAAAAACTCAATCAAAATACCTGTTGCAGGTGGTGGGTCGTATTCTCCTGATTTTGCGTATATTGTTAAAACTGAAAAAGGTAAAACACTCAATTTATTGCTAGAAACCAAAAATGTAGAAGATTCTGACTCCTTGCGAAAAGAAGAAGCAAAAAAAATTAAACATGCTGAACAACTGTTTACTAAAATTGGGCAAGAAACAACGGTGACATTTACAACACAGTTCCAAGGAGAAAAAATTCAAGCAATCATTAGGGAGTTACTTAACACAATATAGTATGTTAGATTGCCATTTAATCGCTATATCCCTAAAATAGGCTTTACTGTCTCCAATACTTGCTGAGGTAGTTTAGGGTCAAAGCAATTGAGAATAACTCTATCTGGTTGGCTACGTAGCCAGGTGAGTTGTCGCTTGGCTAGTTGTCTAGTCGCGGCAATGCCTTGTTCAACTGCTGTTGTGTAGTCTGTTTCTCCGGCGAGATGGCCCCATAATTGACGATAGCCCACACAACGAATTGACGGAAGATCAGGCGATAAGTCTCCTCGTTGGTAAAGGTGGCGAACTTCTTCTAAAAAACCTTTATCCATCATTTGCATAAAGCGCTCATGAATGCGTTGATGTAAATGTGAGCGCTCGCTTGGCTCTAAGCTGATAGTGATAAAGTGATATTCGCTGTCATGAGTTTTTTGTTCAGCAAAGAGTTCAGAAAGTGGTCGACCTGTAAGAGTAATTACTTCTATAGCACGAGAAATACGTTGGCTATCATTAGGAGATAGTCGTTCTGCAGTGATTGGGTCTAGTTGTTTGAGTTGATTATGCAGATGAGTCCAACCATGCTGTTCTGCTTGTTGTTCAATCTCTTGACGAAGTTCTGCATTCGCTGTGGGTAAATCATGTAAACCCTCTCGTAACGTTTTATAGTACATCATGGTGCCACCAGCGAGAATAGGAATTCGTTGGCGTATTTGAATTTCTTTAATTAAACGATGGACATCTTGATAGAAATCAGCGGCACTATAACTTTCTAAAGGATCTTTAATATCCAGTAAGTGCTGTCGTACCATACGTTGCTCTGCTAGGCTGGGTTTGGCTGTACCAATATCCATTGTTTTATAAATGGTTGCAGAGTCTACATTGATGACTTCAATGGGAAGATGCTCAGCAAGCGTTAGAACACTTGCAGACTTCCCCGAAGCGGTAGGGCCAGCGATACAAATAATCGGTGTCTTGGTTGCTACAGACATATTACTGTCCTCGCATGAATAATTTATCTAAATCGTTTAGAGACCATGTAAACCATGTTGGACGGCCGTGATTACATTGATTCGCTCTCTCTGTCTTTTCCATTTGACGTAATAAGGCATTCATCTCATCAATACTAAGTAAGCGATTGGCTCTAACAGATCCATGACATGCCATTGTGGCTAATAGTTCATTACGATGTTCGGTAAAAATACTTGAGCTACCAACTTGTTCCATATCATATAAAATGCGTCTGACCATTGTTTCGATATCGCCTTTTGCTAATAGGCTAGGAATAGCTCTGACCGCAATGGAAGTGGGGCCTGTTGCCTTAAGTAATAAACCAATCTCAGTGAGTTTATCGTTATATTCTTCAATTAGGGCGAGTTGTTTTGTAGATATTTGTAAGGTCAATGGTACTAATAATTCTTGGGAAACAATCTCTTGTTGATCAAGAAGGTTTTTTAATTGTTCATATAAAACACGTTCATGAGCTGCATGCATATCAACCAGAATTAACCCCTCTTTGTTTTGTGCCAGTATATAGATACCATGCAATTGACCAATAGCCATACCTAGAGGGAAGTCATCAGTATTCTCTGATGAGGGAATAGTCGAAGAGGAAACTGCACCACCGAAACTACTGCCAACAGTAGATATATTACTTCTGTCAGGGATAGGTTGATCTTGTATAGATTCAGTAGGGTTTTTTGATGGAATTGATAATGGTGCGTAAATATCTTTCCAAGAGCTATCATAGTTAAAGCCTAAAGAATGTTGGGCAGGTTTATAACTGGGATTACTCTTAGCGCCTATAGCAGGGTTTGCTTGATTACCACTGTAGCTTGTGGCAGAAAGAGGCGAAGGGTGTTCGTTTGCAGGTTGAGTATCTATTGATAGAGGTGAGGATTGTCCGCCTAATTTCGCTAATGCTTGACTAATGCTGTGATGGATAAATCGATAAACAGCACCACTATCCCTAAAGCGAACTTCACTTTTAGCAGGATGGACATTCACATCCACTAGCATAGGATCAATTTCTAAAAATAAAACGTATGCTGGTTGACGATCACCATGTAATACATCATTATAGGCAGTGCGAATTGCATGTGAAACGGTTTTATCTTTGACAAAACGATGGTTAACATACAAGTATTGCATATCCGTTTTGGCTTTGGCAGCACTTGGCTGAATAATTAACCCCTGAATAGAACATACAGCGGTACTGTTTTCTACAGTTAAACTCTCATTCGCAAATTCTTGTCCCAAAACATCTCGAATTCGTTGATGAATATCATTTGCTAACCATTGTTTATAGGGTTTATCATTATGAAAAATTCTAAAACTTATCTGTGGGTGAGCTAGGGCAATTCTTTCAATAGCATTAACGCAATGAGAAAACTCTGTTTGTTCAGACTTTAAAAATTTACGGCGAGCAGGAATCTCATCAAATAATTGATGTACATCTACTACAGTGCCTTGAGTTCCTGATGATGGCTCAATGACACCATGATTTCCATCAATACTCCAAGCATGTTTTTGGTGTTGTGTGCGGGAACTTAGGCTTAATCGTGATACTGAGGCAATTGATGCAAGTGCCTCACCTCTAAATCCCATAGAGCGTACAGACTCTAAGTCATTGAGAGAGCGTATTTTACTTGTTGCATGACGTGTTAAGGCTAAAGCTAATTCATCTTTTGGAATGCCTGAACCATTATCAATAATACATAGGCGTCGAATACCTCCACCGTCTAGACGAATTTCAATAGCCGTTGCTCCAGCATCAATAGAATTTTCAATTAGCTCTTTTAACACCGAAGCAGGGCGTTCAATAACTTCACCTGCTGCAATCTGACTGATTAATTGATCAGGTAATAGATGGATATGATGGCGATCACTCATAACGACATTAGCTAGCAACTAAATCGTTATTGTAGCCTGATTTAACTCAATAGGCATAGTCAATAGGGAACTCGCTAACTCTTTACTATTTTTGAGGTAAAACAGTTATTGAGTTTAGCGAGCCACTTATTGCTTACATGCTATCGTTATATGTATTAACCACGAGCCAAGGCAGGATTAGTAGATAAGTAACCATCTAGTCCTGACAATATCGCTTGTGCAACGGTATAGTGGTTAGACGATTGACGCAGGAAATTTTCCTCTTGAGGGTTAGAGATAAATGCTACTTCAATGAGAATGGAAGGAATATCGGGTGCTTTTAATACAGCAAACCCAGCTTGCTCTACTCGGCGACTTTGTAAACCATTAATTCGTGAAAGTTGCTCTAATACACGATGTCCAATTTTTAGAGAGTCATTAATTTGAGCATTGGTGGACATATCCAGTAGGACACTTGCCGTATTTTTATCATGCTGACCAATATCTAGACCACCAATTAAGTCCGCCGAGTTCTCTTTTTGTGCTAGCCAACGAGCCGCTGCACTTGAGGCACCTTTGCGTGATAGAGCGAATACTGATGTCCCTCGTGAGTTTGGATTAGTAAACGCATCTGCATGGATAGAAACGAAAATATCTGCTTTGACTCGACGCGCTTTTTGTACACGAACCTGTAAAGGGACAAAGAAATCAGAATCTCTCGTCATATAAGCACGCATATTAGAGCGTGAATTGATTAGGTTTCTTAATTGATGACCAATAGATAATACGACGTCTTTTTCGCGCGTACCTCGAGGACCTGTTGCCCCTGGATCCTCGCCACCATGACCAGGATCAATAGCGATTAGGATAGGTCTAGATGCCCCTGATCCTGATTGTCTTGGGGGAGTGCTAACGATAGCAGGAGCGCTAGGAGTCACTTGACCAGAGACTTTAGGGACTGATGCTGTTGGACGAGAACTATTGATGTTGCTAATAATACCAGCTAGTGGATCATCGCTACTAGCTATATTACTCGCTAATGACGCTAAAGGGTCTTTGGCTACTTTGGGATATAAGTCAAGTACCAAACGATATTGATAGTTGGCTACAGGCTTTAGTGTAAATACTTGAGGTACTACACTTTGTTTTAAGTCCATAACTAAACGCAAGACTCCAGCACGGTTTTGTGCCACACGTACTTTAGAGATATAAGGATCGTTAGGTTTAATTTTCGAGATGAGTGAATTTAAGGCTTCACTCATATCAAGACCTTCTAAGTCCACGACTAAACGGTCCGGGCTATCAAGCGTAAAGTGCTCGTGCTTAATAGGAGAGTTTAATTCTAATGTAACACGAGTATATTCATCAGCTGGCCATGTGCGAACAGCAAGAATTTGTGCCGCAGCGGCATGAGCAACTTTGGAAACTACTGGTAAAGATAGCATAGCAATACCAGTGCCTAAAATTTGGCGACGAGTTATTCTATGCGTTGTAGTTCCTGATGATTGCTTAACTGTGCGATCCATAACTTTCCTTTTTCCGAATAAGCGTTGAGTTCGGCGATTCGTCCTGACTCTTGATAATGTAGATGTAATAAAACATCTGGCGCAGGTAAAGATTTATCGGCTTTTTCTGGCCACTCAATAATTGCTACTGCATTTTCAAGTAAATTTTCACGGAAACCGGCTTCTTGCCACTCACTCGACTCATTAAATCTATAAAAATCAAAGTGATATAAGTATAATCTAGAAACTTTATAGCTTTCAACTAAGGTATAGGTTGGGCTTTTAATTCGTCCTTTGACGCCTAATGCTTGTAAAAATGCACGCGTAAAACATGTTTTACCAGCACCTAAATCACCCTTCAAATGGATATGATATGACGTATCTAATATATCGCAAGTAGTTGATAATCTTTGCTTTATTGGCTCTGCCATTGCGGTGGCCAATCGAATAGTAGCTTCCTCATCAGCAAGAAACAATGTCTGTTTTTCGAGAGTGTTAGTATGCATATCGTTGGTTTTTTTAGGGCAAAAAAATAATTTGCTGTAGTAGAGCGAAATAATTAAAATGTAAATAATTCTAAATTTGAACTATTTCCCTCTATTTTAAGCGTTTTAACTATAAGTTTTTGGTAAAAAGTATCTTGCCGAATATTCAGCTTTTACAAGAGCATACGACAGTACTGGAAACTATTGTATACTGTTCGCTAAGGCACTATGGGAAATAATTGCTGACTAATAAATATCCATAATGGCAGGGTTAAGACCGATATTACTGTACCGATTGAAATAATTGATGCCACGGTACGGCCGTCACCACCCATACGTACCGCTAAGATATAGGCGGCTGATGCGGTTGGTAAGGCGGCAAATAGAATTAAGGTTTGGCTCGAAATTGAGTTGAGCCCAAAGATAAACGCTAAAATGATAGCAACAATAGGCATAATTAATAAACGAATGCCAACTAACCAAGAAATAAGGCTAAATTGTTGAGTTCCTGTTTGTAGAATTAAGGCAGCACCCACACAAATTAAACCAAGAGGTACGGTACTTTGTGATAGTTTAGCTAAGGTTGCATTGAGTGGTGCTGGAATAGTGATGCCACTAAAGTTCAACATTAAACCAAAAATCGTCGAGAGAACAAGAGGATTTTTGAGAACCTCAATCAGTGGGTTGTTGCCTTGATGTTTTGCCATACTATTAACAGCAATCACATTGACAATCGGGACAGAGAAACCGATAAGAATGGCCATGACTGCGGCACTATCAGAGCCAGCAATGGCAGGCGCTAAAGATAGGCCAATATAGGTATTGAAACGATAGGCACATTGACCTGATGAAGCAATAGATTTTGGGTCAACTCGTAAATATTTTTTTAAGAGATAGGAGAAGAATAAACCAGTAAATGCCAGCAATAAACAGATGATTAAAAAATTACTCGCTTTAGCAAATGAAATTGGTGCCATGGTTAGAGAGCGAATCATCAGCGCGGGAAACAACACAAAATAGACTAACTTTTCTAAACCAGTAAAAAACTCAGCGGTAAATTTGAATTTATTTTTTAAAAGCCAACCTATAGTCACCAAGATACAATCTGGCAAAATTAAATACGCGAGTTCCATAGTAAGAAGTAGTTTGTGTGGTTAAATTAATATCTTATTGCATAAGAGAGTGTGAAGGTATTTATGCAATAGTTACAATAGTATATGATTAAAATTTTACAGTCTAGTATTCTCTATGAATAAAGAGTTAATAGATAATTTTATTGATTCATTATGGCTTGAAGATGGGTTAGCTAAAAATACCTTAAGTGCTTATCGACAAGATTTAAATGATTTCTATGATTTTTTAACGACAAAGCAGTTGTCATTGACAGATATTAATGCGGATGTTGCACGAGCTTGGTTTATCCATATGAATGCTGAGGTTAAAGCGAGCACCTCAAATCGCCGCTTAGCTACGCTAAAACGATTCTGTCAATGGGCATTACGCCAGCATTATTTGAAGGAAGATCCGACCTTATCGTTAATCGCCTCTAAACAAGGTTTGCGTTTACCTAAAAGTATTAGTGAATCACAAGTAGAGGAATTACTGAATGCACCCAATACAGAGACAATAGCAGGGTTACGTGATAGAGCCATGCTGGAAACGCTTTATGCGACAGGTTTACGAGTGACCGAATTGGTAACCCTTAAAACATTGCATATTAATATTGATGAAGGTGTTATCCGAGTAATTATGGGTAAAGGGGGAAAGGATAGAATTGTACCTATGGGGGAAACAGCCGAATATTATTTGCGTGAATACATGACAAAAGCTAGGCCTGAACTGTTGGGAAATAAGGTGAATGATGAGTTGTTTTTATCTCGCTTTGGGACCAGTATGACACGCCAAGCATTTTGGCAAATTATCAAAAAATACGCGACCCAAACGAGTATCAAGATTCCACTTTCTCCTCATGTGGTACGCCATGCATTTGCTACCCATTTATTAAATCATGGAGCAGATTTACGTGTTGTACAAATGTTATTGGGACATGCCGATATTTCCACAACACAAATTTATACCCATGTTGCTAGAGAGCGCTTAAAGCAATTACACCAAAAACATCATCCAAGAGCTTGATTATGAGTAAAAATAAACACGTATCTGAAACCCCAGCAACTCAATTTCTGAAACAGCATAAAGTAGCGTATGCAGAGCACCAATATGAGTATGTTGAGCATGGAGGAACTTCAGAAACAGCAAAGCAGTTAGGTGTAGAAGAACATCGGATTGTTAAAACATTGATTTTTGAGGATGATGCAGGTAAACCTCATGTAGTGTTAATGCATGGAGATTGTGAGGTCTCTACCAAAAATTTAGCACGGCAATTAAATGTGAAAAAAATCCAAGTAGCAAATCCCACTAATGCGCCTAAACATTCTGGCTATCAGATAGGTGGTACGTCTCCTTTTGGTACACGAAAAAAAATGCCTGTCTGGGTAGAAAAAGGTATTTTGGCTATGGATAAAATTTATATTAATGGTGGGAAAAGAGGATATATTCTAAGTCTTAACCCTAAATGCTTGGTTGACTTACTCGGTGCAAAACCAGTAGAAGTGGCCAATGCTCATGGATAAAGTAGTACCTACACTCATACTTATTTTCAAAGGTCGAATTTTCATACCTACAAATTGTAGTGCTAGGTAGGTGTTATAAGAGAAGATTAGTAATAAATTTTTTTGATAACCAATTGATATTTAATAAAATTTAAATTTTATTGGCATGAGAAAAAGGCTGATGGCCTCCCCGGCCGGACTTGAACCGACGTCTAATTCTTAGGAGGAACTTGTTCTATCCAGTTGAACTACAGGGAGTCATGTGCGTATTATAGACCATTTAGTGCATCAAATTATACCGAACGACTACTAGAGCATGATTCTTGGTAGTAGATTGCAAACATATAAAGCCACAATTTTTTATATATGAATATAAAAATAAGTTATATTAGAAATGGTTGATATTCATTATAATAATAAGCATATTAAGAGGCTACGTATGAATTTACAACAATTTAGATATATTAGAGAAACTATTCGTCATCAGTTTAATTTAACTGAAACAGCACTGGCGTTATATACCTCCCAACCAGGTGTGTCCAAAGCAATTATTGAGTTTGAAGATGAGTTAGGGTTACAAATTTTTGAGCGTCATGGTAAACGCATCAAAGGTTTAACTAAACCTGGTCAGAGAGTGGCTGAAGTTGTTTATCGCATTATGCGAGAGGTTGATAACTTAAAAAGAGTCAGTGATGAATATGCAAGGCAAGATGAGGGGGAATTAATTATTGGATGTACCCATACTCAAGCACGTTATTTTTTACCAGAAATTATTTTAAATTTCAAAAAACTGTTTCCTAAGGTTCGTGTATCTTTAGCTGAGGGTAGTCCACAGCATCTGGCTAATATGCTGTTGTCTGAGGAGGCTGATGTAGCGGTGGCAACAGAGACATTAGCACAAGTATCAGGTCTGGTAACATTCCCTTGTTATGAGTGGTCTCATACTGTAGTGGTTAAACCTGATCATCCATTAACAGAATTAACGTCAAGTCAAGCTAAGAATATTACACTTGAACAAATCGCCCAATATCCTTTGATTACCTATGATAGTGCTTATTCTGGTAGACGTACGATTGATGCTTGTTTCGCCAAGGCAAATATTAAACCTGATATTGTTTTAGAGGCTATTGATGCAGATGTGATTAAAACATATGTGGATGTTAATTTAGGTGTAGGGATTATTTCTGGCGTAGCGTTTAATCCTCGTCGGGATACAAATTTAGTTGGTATTCCTGTAGGGCATTTATTTGGAACACATATTTCTCGTCTGGCTTTACGAAAAGGTGTCTTTGCACGTGATTATATCTATGCTTTTATCAAAATGTGTTCGCCAGGATATACGCATAAACAAATAGAAGAATTATTAAATCCGCCTAAATAAGTCATATAAAAAAACTCCCTCTGATAAGTGCTTACCAAAGGGAGTTTAATCGTAGCCATTAAGAAGTTAGACGTAATTAGATTTTTTATTACGTAGCTCTCGTCTTAAAATTTTACCTACATTATTTTTAGGTAAATCATTAACAAACGCAATTTTTTTAGGTACTTTGTAGTTGGTTAGCTCTGCGCGACAGTGATTAATGATTTCCTCTTCGGTTAAATTGGGATCCTTACGTATCACAAATAATTTGACTAATTCACCAGCTGCACCATTATCAATGCCAATCGCTGCGACTTCTAATACGCCAGGATGCTTGGCGGCTACATCTTCAACTTCGTTTGGATAGACATTAAAGCCAGAAACAATAATCAAATCTTTTTTGCGATCGACGAGGAATACATAGCCATCTTCATTCATGTATCCCATATCACCTGTGCATAAATAACCATCAGCATCAAAGACGTTACTTGTTTCCTCTGGACGTTCCCAATAACCTTTCATCACTTGTGGTCCTTTGATGAGAATCTCTCCCACTTCATTGAGAGGTAATTCTTGCCCATGATCATCCACGATTTTGACGTAAGTAGAAGGAATAGGCAAACCAATTGAACCATTGAACTCTTGTGCATCTAATGGATTAATAGTAGCGGCAGGACTTGTCTCTGTTAATCCATAAGCTTGCGCTAAAGGTACACCAGTTAATGCTTTCCACTTGTCTGCTGTATTTTGTTGCACAGCCATGCCACCACCAAGTGTCAATTTTAGTGAGCTAAAATCTATTTTCTTAAAATCATGATTATTGATTAATGCATTAAATAAGGTATTTACTCCTGTAAATGCTGTAAATTTGTATTGAGCAATCTCTTTAACAAAACCTTTAAGATCACGGGGGTTAATAATTAATAAATTACTTGCACCTAAGCACATAAAGGTTAAACAATTCGCGGTTAAGGCAAAAATATGGTAGAGAGGAAGGGCAGTAATAATAAGATCCTTACCTTCTGTGGTATATGCACGGACCCATGCATTGGCTTGTAATACATTGGCAACAATATTGCCATGAGTGAGAATAGCTCCTTTTGGAATTCCTGTTGTGCCACCCGTGTATTGTAAGAAGGCATGATGATCATGAGTAAGTTTGAGAGGCGTAAAAATTGATTTACTTCCTTCTTCGAAAACCGTATTCATGCGGATATGGTGAGGTATATGCCAATTAGGCACCATGCCTTTAACATGTCGAATTACAAAGTTGACAATCTTACCTTTTGCACCAAGCATACCCCCAATTGAACATACCACCACTTTTTTTATGGTTGGTGTATTGGGCAAGGCGGCTTGTAGTGTTGCAGCAAAATTTTCAACCACAACAATGACTTCCGCACCAGAATCATTGAGTTGTTTTTCTACCTCATGCGAGGTATACATAGGGTTAAAATTAACAGCTACACAACCAGCACGTAAAGCGCCAAATAAACAAATTGGATATTGCAGTATATTGGGCATCATTAAGGCAACGCGAGATCCTGGTTTAACCCCTTGATTTTGTAGCCAAGCAGCAAAATCACGCGTATATTTATCCAGCTCCCTGTAAGTGAGTTTAACGCCTAATGAAATAAAGGCGGTATTATCAGCAAAACGCTTTACACAGTCTTCAAAAATATCAACTAAAGATTGATATTGATTGAGATCAATATCGGCAGGAATGCCTTCAGGATAGCTTTTTAACCAGATTCTTTCCATTCTTTTTATCTCCGGAGTGGGCTGTCTATTAGAAAAAATATGTGCTATTTTATATCTTTCTTCTTTTAAATACTAAGTAATTCGCTTTATTATGGAAGTAAATTAGTTACTATTTAAAATAACTGCACTAAAAGAAAAGGGGTGGAGGCAGAAGCCAAAATCCACCCACAAGTCATATGAATCGTTCTAAATTAGAAACGATGAGATACTTGGATACCAATTACATTGGCATCTGCTTTGTATGAGCCACTTAGACGACCGTATTTGGCAATATCATCATTAGTATTATTTACTTTTGCTTTTGAGGCAAATAGATGAGTATAGGCTACATCAATGGTTGTATTGGTAGCAGGTTTATATTGCACACCAACACTTAGCCAGAAACGATCCTTGTCAGGCAATGAAGCAGGGCGGTTTTCTGTTGAGCGGACTGGTGATTGATCCCATGCTAAGCCACCTTTTAATTTCCAACTATCGTTAAGCTGATAATTAGCGCCGACTGCAACACGCCAAGAGTCCTTGAAGCGTAAGTTTAAACTAGCTGTTGGCAAAGTTTTATTTTCAATCGTGAGCTCAGGAATGCTACTCCAACCAGTCCAAGAAATATCACCTAATAATTCCCATTTATCATTCAGACGGGTATAGCCAGATAAAATGGCTAAATCAGGTAATGATACTGTCGCTGATGCGTCAGAGCTTCTATGTACGGACATAGGTGCACCAGTGGCAGGGTTAAGTACAGTGAAATCTAAATCCGTATCACCTTTAGCTTTGTGCTTGATACGTGAACGATAGGAGATACCAATACGTGTATCTTCAGATGGTTCAAATAATAGACCGACATTAAAGCCAACGCCAGTATTGCTTACTTTTGTTTTTACATCACCAGTAGTGACACCAATAATTTGTCCTGTTACAGGGTGTGGAATAGGTACTGGTGTTGCTTTTTTGTAAGTGGCTTGAATGTGTTGCACATTTAAGCCAAGACCAAGACTAACACCCTGTGTTAGTTTAAAAGCGACTGATGGATTGATGTTGATTGTTTTGATATCGAATGAACGTGAGTGGTAGCGACCTATCCAGTTATCATCATATTCAGTCTTTAGTCCAAAAGGTACGCTGATACCCAAACCAACAGCCATTTTCTCATTAATTTTATAACTAGTGTAGAGGTTTGGTACTAAAGCCCAGCTACCAGCTTCACCACCGTTACCACCGGGAGGTACTTTACCAGCTAGCGCTAGAGGGACTGTTGATTGTTGATCATCCGTGAATTTGAAAGAAGGACCAATGGCAGAGACTCCTCCTGAAATATTGAGCCCATCAAGTTTCATCATGCCAGCGGGGTTATAGTAAATAGTGCTAGCATTTTCGGCGATGGCAGCAGATCCAGCGTAGGCATTGCCCAAACCACTGTTCGATTGTTCTAATAGATTAAAACCTGCACCATGTGCTAGGCTAGAAAGACCAGCTAAACTTAAACTGATAGCTAGGGTATGTAAATTAAAAAATCTCAATTTTCTCTCCAAGTAAAAACAGAAATTTTAAACGTTATTTGAAATCTGTTTTCATTTTTGTGACAAACAAGGCTATTTTGTCGCTTTTCCGGAATAATTATTATCAGCAATACTACTAGAGTGTTGTATATGAGAGACGTTTTACGCTTTTTACAAAGAGAAAAGAGGTTTGGTGCATGCTATTTTCAATGTGGTTCAGCAGATAATTGATTGGTTTGATGTGTGTCTGGGAATCTTGGTAAGGGTGCTCGTAGTCCTCCAAGAATAAAGCTTAATAAGCGAGGCTTTAATTTATTGTCATAATGATCATATAGTTTGGCTGCATTGATGGGCTGATGATCAGTTACTTCTAAAAGTGCTTTTACACCAGAAATAGCATAAGACGTAGCGCCTAGCATAAATTGGAAACGCCAAATAATTTCCTCTTCGGGGACGCCTGGCAAAGCTTTGAAAAAAGCTTGTTTGTAGCGTTCAAATACGATTTCATTTTCTTTTGCCACAATTGCGCTAATAAAACCACTCGGGTTCACCATTGTTTGCTCAAGTAAACGCAAAAAAATGCCTCCATCGTGGTGTTCATCACCGGCATGCTCTAATAACGAGCCAAAAAATGCGTTGACAATTAGAGAGGGTTTAAGAGGGCGGCCATTTGCTTTAGCCTCTAATTCGTCAAGTAAGCGTAATCGTTCATTATTAATTGCACCTAATCTGCGTTTCATGACCGCAATAATAAGTTCATCTTTGCTACCAAAGTGATAATTGACAGCCGCCAAATTTACATTTGCCATTTGCGTAATATCACGCATAGATGCATTCTCATGGCCTTTTTCAACAAATAGGAGCTCAGCAGCATCCAGAATAGCTTTTTTAGTAATTTCGGCTTTACGCATTTTGTTTATATCTTAAAAACGAACAGTTGTTTAATACAGTGATTATATATGAATATGATGAAATGTATGATTATCTGAAAAAAATTTTAGAAAAAGCATAAATTTATTGTAATGATAATAATTCTCATTTAGAATATAAAAAAATAGGAGATTAATTATGGAATTATCTTTATCAATGAATGCCGTAGTGGTGGGTGCTGATCGTCTAGGTAATCTACCAGATGTGCTAAAAGAGCACAATATTAAGATCAATAAACATATTTCGGGGCGTGATCCTTCGCATCAAAAAAAGAATCTTGCTTTGCCTAGTGGTACTGAAATCTTAATCTTATTAACAGACTTTCTAGGGCATAACGTCATGAAATCATTTCGGGCGGCGGCAGAAAAGCAAAATATTCCTATTGTGGCGTGTAAACGCTCGGTATGTAGCATGAAGCAAGCACTAGAGCAATGTCCTCATGTGCGCTGTGCAAACTGTCCTAGTAAAAGGGGATAGTGAATTTTCCGTAGAATAAGAGGGGGGAATATGCAAGTAGTGCATCGTTTATTGATGGGGCTAATCGCAGTGGTGGTTGTGTGGTCATTGGTTGGTGTTTCTGTTTCGACTAATGCGGGACAAACAAATTATTCATTGTTTATTAAGCCGGCACCAACGTGGCAAGTAATATACTGAAAATATCAATTTTTGTAACTAAAAAATTCTCTGTATTGGTAGCTTTTTAGATATAGAGAATAGACATAAATTGAAAAAGAGTAACTAAGAATTTAAGATTTGAAAAACCTGTACGCCAAAATTATCGCTAAGGAGTCGCTAGTTATTCAAGCAAAAAGGTACACAATAGTGTACCTTTTTGCTTTGTTTGTTTTGTCTATAAAAAAGAGTAATTAATTTTTCGCAATCTGATTCATTGGTATGCGACGAGCACCGTTATAACGCTGAGACCAATAATTGCTTAATTTTTCTACACGAACACTTGAACCTGTACGAGGTGCATGTAAAAATTCATTATTCCCTAAATAAATACCTACATGTGAATTACGGAAACCACGAGTATTAAAGAATACTAAATCGCCTGGTTGTAGTTCATCACGAGATACTGATTGACCTACGTTTGCCATTGATGAGCTAACACGGGGTAATTGTACACCCATGTATTTGCTGGCTGTGTAGTAGATTAAACCAGAACAATCAAAGCCTTGAGGAGTTGCACCACCAAAACGGTATCTCACACCAACATAGTTAAGTGCCGCTTGTGCTAACGCACTTGCTGATGACTTAGATGTTGTAGAAATCGACGCATCACGCTTGGAGCGGTCAAGTTTGGCATCAGCAATTAATGAACCAATAGGATCGCTAATATCTGCTGACCAAGAGCTTTGTGATAAATTTGCTGAAGATTTGTTAATTAAAGAACCAATTAAATCTAGGTTTTGTGCTTGAGCTGCGGAGAAAAGTACAGGCGTACTCGCCAGTGCTGCTCCAAGGAAAAGACGCTGCCAAACGGCACCTAATCCTTTTGTGAAAAAAGAAAGAGTTGTTTTCATAGTCATATAATATAAATTGTAATAGGTTTGTATGCTCTACGGGTCACTGTTTTGACCTGGTTAGAGTTTACTTAATAATCAAGCACTTCTCAAGGATTATTAAGTAAAATTCTTAGTGATTTTTCTGATTAAAATCAAAAAATATCAAACTTATTTGACAGAAAAATTAACATTCCTTTGGACTTAACAGAAATTAACGATAGTTAAAGAAAGTTAATAACAAAATCATATAAAAATGCGAATAACTAACAAAATTAGATGTAAAAAATAGCATACTTGTCTGTTACAATAAAAATTTTATTTGTGAATAAAAAACAACAAAAAATAATTTTTTATTAAAAAAAGGGTAAATCTATTGCTTTTTTAATAAATAGTTTAATTGTTTTTTGGGTTTGAATCAGATAATGGTTGTTGAGAGGATTAAGATTAAAGTACAAATTTAAAGCACAAATAAAGATAAGAGAGGAAAGTTAGTAAGAAGGGAAAAATAGACGAATAAGCGATGGTGTCGATTTGTATGGACAAAGGGGCTATGAATTAGCCCCTTTGTTTATTGCTTGTTCAAATAAAAGAGTTTTTATTTGCAGCAAGAAAAGTCAAGTTTGACTCCTGTTTTGGCTTGAATTTCTTCTTTGGTTACATCTGGTGCAAGTTCTACTACTTTTAAGCCACTAGAAGTTACTTCCATGACACCTAAATCGGTAATAATCATGTCAACTACTTTCAGACCAGTTAAAGGTAATGTACATTCCGGAAGAATTTTAAGGTCTTCGGTGCCGTCTTTTTTGCGAGCAACATGTTCCATAAGAACAATTACACGACCAACGCCAGCGACTAAGTCCATGGCACCGCCCATGCCCTTAACCATTTTACCTGGAATCATCCAGTTAGCTAAGTCACCTTTTTCTGAAACTTGCATTGCACCAAGAATAGCTAGATTAATTTTGCCGCCACGAATCATGCCAAATGAGTCCGCAGAGGAGAAAATAGATGAGCCAGGTAGAGTAGTAACGGTCTGTTTGCCTGCATTAATCATATCAGCATCAATCTCTTCCTCAGTAGGAAAAGGACCGATACCTAAAAGACCATTTTCAGATTGTAGCCAAACTTCCACGCCTTCAGGAACATGGTTAGCGACAAGTGTAGGTAAACCAATACCTAAGTTAACGTAAAACCCGTCCTGTAATTCTTTTGCTGCACGAGCAGCCATTTCATCACGATTCCATGCCATGTTATTCTCCTTATGCTGTACGAGTAGTACGTTGTTCAATACGTTTTTCGGGATTTGCGTTTAACACAATACGATGAACAAAAATACCAGGTAGATGGATAGAATCAGGATCAAGTTCGCCTAATTCGACAATTTTTTCTACTTCAACGACTGTAATTTTGCCTGCTGCTGCAACGTTAGGGTTGAAGTTACGTGCAGTTTTACGGAAGATTAAATTGCCACTCTTGTCAGCGATATAGGCTTTTACTAAAGAAACGTCAGGAACAATGGCACGTTCCATAACATAAGTCTCGCCATCAAACTCTTTTGTTTCTTTACCTTCAGCAACAATAGTACCTACCCCTGTTTTGGTAAAAAAAGCAGGAATGCCAGCTCCACCAGCACGTAAACGCTCTGCTAATGTACCTTGAGGGGTAAACTCAAGTTCTAATTCACCAGAAAGGTATTGACGTTCAAATTCTTTGTTTTCACCTACGTATGAGGAAATCATTTTTTTGATTTGACGAGTTTCTAATAACTGTCCTAAACCAAAACCGTCAACACCCGCATTGTTGCTCACGCAAGTTAGGTCTTTTACACCTGAATCACGTAAAGCAGCAATCAAGGCTTCTGGAATACCACATAAACCGAATCCACCCACGCCAATAGTTTGCCCATTAGCAATGATGTCTTTTAAAGCCTCGCTAGCACTTGCATAGACCTTATTCATTAAAGTTGTCTCCTTAAAAAATAACAACACATTCTTACTATCTTATCAAAACTTGAGGAAAAGTTAAAATATTAGACAGGATGATGCCAATATGCATCAGCTTTTTTGTGCAAGAGTTAAGAGGATTTGTTTTTTAAAGAGAATATTGTTTTTTTTAAATTAAAGCTAGGTTTACTAGATGAAAACACTTAGATTGTCATCTTTGGATAGTTTTTATTACGATTAAGTTTTACAATCAAGAAATAACTATTTATCGATAATTATTTTCTTAGTACCTTTCTAAGATTACAAGGAGTAAGGTTAGCATGTCAGAACGCGAATCAATGGAGTATGATGTTGTCATTGTTGGTGCAGGACCAGCGGGTTTATCGACTGCCATCAAAGTGAAGCAACTTGCCGCAAAAAATAATCAAGACATTTCCGTCTGTATTTTGGAAAAGGGTAGTGAAGTAGGGGCGCATATCCTTTCTGGTGCGGTGATGGATCCAGGAGCGCTAACTGAACTTATCCCTGACTGGAAAGAGAAGGGGGCACCGTTAAACACGGCAGTCAAAGAGGATGAGTTTTTATTTTTATCTGAAACTGGTTCTCGAAAAACACCACACTGGTTATTACCTGATTGCTTTAAAAATGACGGTAATTATATTGTGCGCTTAGGTGAGGTAACGAAGTGGTTAGGTGAGCAAGCAGAGAGTTTAGGTGTTGAAATTTTCCCTGGTTTTGCAGCTGCTGAAGTATTATATGATGAGACAGGAGCAGTCAAAGGCGTGGCTACTGGTGATATGGGGGTAAGCGAGATGGCTCGCATTCCCCACACTATCAACCAGGTATGGAGTTACATGCTAAATATACTATTTTTGCTGAGGGGGCGAGAGGTCATCTAGGTAAGCAATTAATTAAAAAATTCAATTTGGATTATGATCGGGATCCTCAAAGTTATGGTATTGGTATCAAAGAAATGTGGGAAATTGACCCTGCCAAATCTAAGCCTGGTTTAGTTATTCATACAGCAGGATGGCCTTTGGATGCAGATACATATGGTGGTACTTTTTTATACCATTTAGATAATAATTTAGTTGTTGTGGGTATGGTAGTAGGTCTTGATTATGCTAATCCATGGTTATCACCTTTTGAAGAATTTCAACGCTATAAGACACATCCTAGCATTAAACCCTATTTTGAGAATGGTAAACGCTTAGCTTATGGTGCACGAGCTTTAACAGCAGGTGGATTGTTGTCATTGCCTAAAGTTGTATTCCCAGGGGGGGCATTAGTTGGCTGTGATGCAGGCTTTTTAAATGCTTCTCGTATTAAAGGAAGTCATGCAGCAATCAAGACAGGCATGCTAGCTGCTGAGGCGATTGTTACAGCTTTATCTACAAATAGACAGCGTGATGTTTTAAGTGACTATCCAATTGCTTTTGAGAATTCATGGTTATATGAAGAGTTAAACAAAGCACGTAATTTCAAACAATGGTTCAAGAAAGGTCGCACCGTGGCTACCATCATGACAGGTATTGAACAAAAATTATTCAAGGGAAAAATGCCTTGGACAATCCATCGTACTAAGGCAGACCATGAATGTTTAAAACTTGCTGCTGAAATGCCTAAGATTAATTATCCGAAACCAGATGGAGTAATTACGTTTGATCGTTTAAGTTCAGTATTTATTTCCAATACTAACCATGAAGAAGATCAGCCAATCCATTTAACGTTAAAAGATGAAACTGTGCCTGTGAATGTTAACTTAGCGAAATATGCGGGCCCAGAACAACGTTATTGTCCAGCTGGTGTTTATGAGTTTATCAAAGATGATACCGGGGCAGATAAATTACAAATTAATGCTCAAAACTGTGTGCATTGTAAAACCTGTGATATTAAAGACCCCACCCAAAATATTATTTGGGTAACACCACAAGGTGGAGAAGGACCAGTCTATAACGGCATGTAAACATTTTAAGCCTAAGAGGATTGTCATTGTTCAATGACAATCTTAAGTTATTTAGGGTGGGATTTCGGCGCTCAGTCTTTTTGCGTTAGCTAAAAGAGTGTGCGTCAAAATTAAAAAAGAAAGAGCAGTGAAAAAGAGGATTGTCATTGTTTAAATGACAATCCTCAGTTATTTTGCTTACTTAGTATAGGTATCTTCGAACGGATGCATTAGGGACCATACTTAGATAGACTATTTTTTTAGTGCAGCTATAGCAAGGCATAGCCAAGCAAGAATAAAACATAAACCTCCGATAGGGGTAACCATACCTAATTTTCCTAGTCCAATCAGCACCAGACAGTACAAACTACCTGAAAATAGAATAATTCCAAACATAAATAAATAAAGACTGTAGCGAGTCCATGATGGGTGCAATTTGTCTCCAAGGTTTGCCACAATTAATAGTGCTAATGTATGAATAAATTGGTATAAAACAGCTGTATGCCAGACATCAATTAATCCCGGTGCTAATTGATTTTTGAGGGCATGTGTACCAAAAGCACCTAATATAACGGCAATAAGTCCAGAGAACGCAGCAAAAATAATTGAAGTTCGAAACATAGTGTAGTTTGGTTATACAATACTAAAATTCTATTGTATGTTAAATTGTAGAAGTTCAGACCAAATCTGACAAATGAGTTGCAAAAAAGAGAGTTTCCCGTTTGAATAAGAGGTGCGAATCTTTTAAACAAACAAAAGGAAACTCTCATGTTACATACTACCAATAATGTGATTAAACATAAAGCAGGACTGCTTAATTTAGCAGAGCAATTAAAAAATGTGTCGCAAGCATGCAAAATTATGGGCGTATCGAGGGATACATTTTATCGCTATAAAGAATTGGTTGAAGAAGGCGGTATAGAGGCACTCATTGATCGTAATAGACGGGTGCCTAACCTTAAAAATAGAGTGGACGAAGCCACTGAGTTAGCGGTGATAGAGATGGCGATTCATTATCCTGCCTATGGTCAACTAAGAATTAGCAATGAGTTGCGTAAACAGGGAATATTTGTATACACCTAGTGGTGCTGATTCCCTGA
>NZ_AYSV01000003.1 GCF_000506865.1 Pelistega indica | reverse complement strand
GCATCTATAATTCAACTATAATAAGAGAAATATTTGTGGTAAATTTTATATAAGAGGATTCTGTGGATAACAATATTAAATATGGTAATCCTAACTTTAATCCATTGGAGCAATCACGTGAACGTGCAGACAAAGGATTAACAGCATTAGATACGGAGAAGATAAGTTTACCCTTTATTCAACAGAGCTTACAGTACCCTATTAGTGAGTATGCTGATCCAGTAATAGCAACGTGGCATAAAGAAAAACTGGCTATTCATCAACAAAAGCCTTATATTGAAGCGGCTACATTAGTTCCTTTAATTCAAACAACTCACGGATTAGAATTATTATTAACACGCCGTTCTTTGCATCTTAAAAAACACAGTGGACAAATTAGTTTTCCGGGGGGGCGAGGTGGATCAGGAGGATGCCTCGGCTGAACAGGCAGCACTTCGTGAAACATTAGAAGAAATAGGTGTAGAGTCGCAGTTTATACAGGTTCTTGGCGCATTACCTGATTTTTTTACCGGGACTGGTTTTGTGATGAAACCATTTGTAGGTATTTTGCAGGATGGGTATCAGTTAAGTATTAACAGAAATGAGGTTGAGGAGGTATTTACCGTTCCTTTATCATTTGTACTCAATCCAAGCAATCATTACTTGCACCATATCCGTGAAACAGATGCAAGCTCTCCGTTAAAGCAGTATTTTTCCATTCCTTATCATGATTATTTTATCTGGGGGGCTACGGCAGCAGTCATCCGGAATTTTTATTATAAATTGGCTCGTCTATAATCAATAAATATCTTCTTAATAACGTTCAGGTGCGGTACATTCCAACAGGATGCGTTCATATAGTGCATGTCTTTCGGCAGCAATTTTATGCTCTGCTAGTGCCTTAAGTACACCACAACCAGGCTCATGTAAGTGCTGACAATTATAGAAGCGACATTGATCTAAATAAGGGGTAAATTCAGGAAAGCCCGCAATCACTTCATTGAGCTGCAAATGTTTTAATCCAAAACTTTGAAAGCCTGGCGAGTCAATGAGATTTGCGTTAATCTCAGGCAATTCATACAGGGTTGTTGTGGTCGTAGTATGTTTACCTGTTCCCAAAGCGACTGAGTATTCTTGTGTGTGAGCTTGTGCGGCAGGTACCAGTACATTAAGAATGCTAGATTTTCCCATAGCACTTTGACCAAGTAAAAGGGAAGTATGATCTTGTAAAATGGGTAATAATTTTTCTTTTAAATCTAAAGGATTTAATGTGCTTACCTCAATCAATTCAATGCCTAAATCAAGATAGGTTTTTAAACGATCTTTGGCTGCTTGATAATTAGAGCTTAAGTCAATTTTATTCAAAATAATGATGGGCTTAATCTGTGCGCTCCATGCACCAACTAAAGCTCTGCCTAACAAGTCTTCAGAAAAATTAGGCTCTACAGCCACGACAATAAATAGAATATCTACATTCGCAGCAAATTGCTTTGAGCGCATTTCATCTGAACGATAAAGAAGGTTTTTGCGCTCTAAAATATCAACAATTCTTGCTTCATCTTGTCCGATTAACTCAACGTGCACATAGTCGCCTACACAGATACCTGTTTTTTTACCCTTGGCGTAACTGTGCCTTGTTGTACCGTCTTGCAGTTTAACCGTAAAATGCCGCCCAAAAGCGGTAATGACTCTACCCGATTGCATCATGTATTAGCAGCCTTTAAATGTTGAATACGAATACTAGCAGGGGGATGGCTATCATAAAACATAGAATGTAGAGGATCTGGAGTTAAGGTAGAAGCATTGTCATTATAAAGTTTCACTAATGCTGAAACTAAATTATCTGCATTAGTTTGTTTAACAGCAAAACGATCTGCCTCAAATTCATCTTTGCGAGAGAAGAAGCTGCTTATTGGCGTATATAAAAAGGTAAAAACAGGTAAGATTAAACTAAATAATACCAGTGCAATACCAAAAATAGGTTGACTAATGCCAGGGAATACTCCCAATCCAGCATAGAACCAGGTTTTATCAATTAAATAGCCTAATACTGCAAAGAAGATAAAACTCATGGTAAAACTGAGAATAATACGCTTGATGATATGTTTATGTTTAAAGTGTCCAAGTTCATGAGCTAAGACTGCTTCAATTTCTGGAGGAGTTAGCTTATTCAATAAGGTATCAAAAAACACAATTCGACGATGTTTACCAAAACCTGTAAAGTAGGCATTACCATGTGCTGAACGCTTAGAGCCATCCATGACATAAAGACCATCTAATCCAAAATCAGTACGTTGTGCTAAATGGTTGATACGTTGTTGAATGTCAGGATTATCTAATGGCGTAAATTTATTAAAAAGTGGCATAATAAATTTTGGCACAATAAACATGAGTAATAAACTTAAAACGGAAAAGGCAGCCCACACCCAAATCCACCAGTATGGTGTATAGAAATTATCTAAAAAAACAAACAAACCATATAACAGCGGAATCCCGATTATTAAGCCTAATAGAGTGCTTTTAATAAAGTCAGCAATAAATAATTTAACCGTCATGCGATTAAAACCAAACGACTCTTCCAATACAAATGTATTGTAAAGACTAAATGGTAAACTTAATAGGCTACTAATCGCAAATACGGCAATAACCAGAGCGACTTGATACCAAATAGGAGATGAAATCATTTCTGCTAAGAATGAATTTAGCCAAGTTAATCCACCAAATAAGGTAAAACCAATTAATACCACAGCCTCAAGTAGGATTTCCCACATACGCAAACGTTGTCTCGCTATCGTATATTTTGCTGCACGCTGATGGCTTTGTAGACTAATCGTTTCTTGGAATTCAGCGGGGACTTTGTCTTGATTCAAACTCACGTATCGAACTTGGCGAAATGATAACCACAATTGTGTGATGGTTTGAATTAATAATAAGATAATAAAAATAATCGTAAAACTTGTAATAGACATCGCTTTAAACTCAAACTATGTGCGAAAATAATAAAAATTTAACAAGGAATAGTAGTTTATGGCAAATAATAATCAACGTTTAGTTTGGCTCGATATGGAAATGAGTGGACTAGACCCTGAAAAAGAAAAAATTCTTGAAGTTGCCGTTATTGTGACTGAACCCGATTTGACTATTGTAGCCGAAGCGCCCGTTTTCGTGATACATCAGAGCGATGAAGTCCTAAATGGTATGGATAGTTGGAATACAGGAACACATGGTCGTTCTGGATTAACCGCTAAAGTAAAATCATCCACAATGACTGAACAACAAGCAGAAGAAGAGCTGTTGATGTTTTTAAAACAATATGTTCCTGAAAAAACAGCTCCTTTATGCGGTAATTCTGTCAGTCAGGATAGACGGTTTATGTATAAATATATGCCTAAATTAGAGGCATATTTACATTATCGTACTGTAGATGTGAGTACGTTTAAGGAATTAGCGAAGCGTTGGGCACCTGATGTATATAAAGGTTTCCAAAAGAAAAGTAAGCATGAAGCGTTGGCAGATATTCATGAATCTATTGATGAATTGAAATATTATCGCGAACACTTTATTAAAACGATATAGTGATTAGTGATTTTTATACATAATGGATGCTTTTGTTAAGAACAAAGCCATTGCTGGCATAGGAACAGATATTTTATATCTTAATCGTATCCAAAAAGTATACTCTCGGTTTGGAGAGAGGTTTCCTAGGCGTATTCTTGGTGAACAAGAGTTAGAGAAATTTTTTTCTTCGTTCTAGTCGAGACTTTCAGCGAGGGTTACGGTTTCTGGCTACACGGTTTGCAGCAAAAGAAGCTTTTTCGAAAGCTATTGGTTTAGGGATGCATATGCCCATGTATTGGTCAGGTATGCAAGTATTAAATGCACCAAGTGGCAAACCTATTGTTGTCTTATCAGAGCCACTCAAATCGTGGTATGAAGAACGTTTCGGAGTTGCTCATGTGTCGTTGACGGATGAAGCGGATATTGTGATGGCTTTTGTGATTGTGGAAAGTAAATCAGCATAATAGGGGGGATGATGAAAAAATTACAACCAGGACCAGTATTAATTGATGTACAAGGAACTCAGTTAACTAAGGAAGAGAAAAAGCGATTAAAACATCCGTTGGTGGGCGGTGTAATTCTTTTTTCACGTAACTATGAAAATCCTGAGCAATTACGCCACCTAACAAAACAGATAAAAAAAGCACGTTCAGGGCCTTTATTAATTGCAGTTGATCATGAGGGTGGGCGTGTGCAACGCTTTAAGGATAAAGGATTTACTCATTTACCGTCTATGCAATTATTAGGGGAATATTGGAATCGTAATCCTTTATGGGCGATGAGAGTGTCCACAGAAATCGGCTATATTTTGGCTGCTGAACTACGATCTTGTGGTGTTGATTTTACGTTTGCCCCTGTATTGGATTTGGATTATGGCGTCAGTACTGTGATTGGGACACGTTCTTTCCACAGAGACCCTAAGGTTGTGGCTATGTTGGCAAGAGCTGTCATTCAGGGAATGTCATTAGCGGGTATGGCAGCATGTGGAAAGCACTTCCCCGGTCATGGTTTTATTGATGTTGACTCACATATTGATATTCCTGTTGATGAGCGTGATTTGGAAACTATTCTCCAAGAGGATGTGATGCCATTTGAGTGGTTAGGTGATATGCTATTACCAGCCATTATGCCTGCTCATGTTATTTATCCCAAAGTGGATGCAAAAAATGCTGGTTTTTCTAAGGTTTGGATTCAGGATATTCTACGTGAACGTTTAAATTATCAAGGTATGATTTTTTCTGACGATTTAACCATGGAAGGGGCTAGCGTTGCAGGTAATATTACCGATAGAGCAAAAGCCGCTTTAACCGCAGGTTGTGATATGGTATTGGTATGTAACCGTCCTGATTTAGCTGACCAATTGCTGGCAGAATTAGATGTTAAGGTGAATCCTTTATCGGTAAGGAGATTATTACGCCTTATTCCTGAGAAGAAATTTAGTTCTTGGGATAAATTACAAAAGAATTCTCGGTATCAGTATGCAAGATCCTTCCAAACTCAAATCTTTTCTAGCTGAGTTACCTCATTTGCCAGGTGTTTATCGGCATATTTCAGCGGATGGTGAGGTTCTGTATGTGGGGAAAGCCCGTGATTTAAAAAAACGGGTTTCTTCGTATTTTCAGAAAACCAATTTAAGCCCCCGTATTGCTCATATGGTGGCTAGAGTTGACCACACTGATGTGACGGTGACACGATCTGAAGCAGAAGCACTTATTCTGGAAAATAATTTAATCAAGAGTTTACACCCTAAATACAATATTTTATTTAGGGATGATAAGTCTTATCCCTATTTGATGTTTACTGCACATGATTTTCCAAGGATGGCATATTATCGTGGCTCTACAAATAAACCGGGTAAGTTCTTTGGTCCTTTTCCGAACTCCTATGCGGTGAGGGATTCCATTCAGATTCTACAAAAAGTCTTTCGTCTACGTACCTGTGAGGATAGTGTCTACAGCAATCGCTCCAGACCTTGTTTACAGTATCAAATTAATCGTTGTACTGCACCATGTGTAGGACTTATCTCTAAAGAAGATTATGCTGAGGATATTCAGCATGCTGTCCAGTTTTTAGAGGGACAAGCTAGTGATGTGATTAAACAAATAGAGACAAAAATGCTAAAAGCATCAGATGAGTTAGCTTTTGAGCAGGCGGCTGTTTTTCGAGATCAAATGCAGTCTTTGGCAACTGTTATGCATAGTCAATCAATGGAATTAACTGCTCAAGTAGATGTTGATATTATTGTGATTGAATTTGCCGAGGGGAAATGCTGTATCAATTTAGCCATGGTACGAGGTGGGCGACACCTAGGGGATAAAGCTGTTTTTCCTACACAGGTAAATGGTGATCAAGCAGAAGATATTCTCAGTGCTTTTATCGCTGCTCATTATTTAGAAAATCAATTGCCTGATCAGTTGCTCTTATCTCATCCACTTGTAGATAATAGCCTATTAAGTCTATTAATGGAGCAGCAACAACGAAAAGTAAAACTTATACAACGCCCTAATGAAAAGCAAAAAATATGGTTAGAGTTGGCGCAACAAAATGCGAGCCTAGCATTAGCTAGGATTCTATCTGATACTAGTTCTAAAGAGTCTAGAACATTAGCTTTAGCCGAGCTATTAGATTTACCTCAGGATCCTGATGCCTTAAATCAGTTATGGATTGAATGTTTTGACATTAGTCATAGCTCGGGAGAAGCAACGCAGGCTTCCTGTGTCGTTTATCAGCATCATGATATGCAATCATCTCGCTATAGACGATTTAATATCAATGGTATTACACCAGGTGATGATTATGCCGCAATGAGACAGGCGTTAGAACGTCGATACGCTAAAGTAGGAGAGCACCAAGAATTAATGCCTGATCTGGTGCTTATTGACGGAGGGAAGGGGCAGATTGATGTTGCTAGACAAGTTTTTGAAGAATATGGTCTAGATATGAGTAAAATAATTGGTGTTACCAAAGGTGAAGGCAGAAAAGTTGGGTTAGAAACATTGAATTTTGTGGATGGTCGTAAACAACTAACCTTAGGTATAGGTTCGGCAGCATTGATGCTAATTGCTCATATTAGGGATGAAGCTCACCGTTTTGCTGTAACAGGAATGCGTGCTAAACGAGCTAAACAGCGTAATGTCTCAAGGTTGGAACAGATAGAGGGTGTTGGTGCAAAACGACGACAAAAATTATTAGCGCGTTTTGGTGGATTTAATGGTGTAGTCAATGCTAGTATTGAAGATTTAAAATCAGTTGATGGTATTTCTCAACAATTAGCAGAAAAAATTTATGAATCGTTAAGGTAATTAAGTGATTAAAATGAAGAAATGGAATATTCCTTTAGCGTTAACATGGATGCGAATCGGTATGATTCCCCTAGTGGTTGCTTTATATTATTTGCCTACAGATTGGATGGGGATTCATAATAGGGATACGATAGGTGCAATAGCCTTTATTTTTGCTGCATTAACAGATTGGTTGGATGGCTGGTTGGCTCGCCGTTGGAACCAAACAACGTCATTTGGAGCCTTTCTTGACCCTGTCGCTGATAAATTAATGGTTTGTGCTGCACTATTGATTTTATTGGATTTAAATCGTGTTGATTCATTTATTGTACTGATTATTATTGGTCGAGAAATTACTATTACAGCGTTACGTGAATGGATGGCGACAATTGGTGCCAGAGGTAGTGTGGCAGTACATTGGTTAGGTAAATTTAAAACTGCTGCACAGATGACAGCTATTCCTTTATTGATGTTTGCGCAACCTATTTTTGAGATAGATAGTTTGGTATTAGGTGAAATCTTAATTTATGTCGCTGCCGTATTGACAATTTGGTCTATGTGTTATTACTTATACAAAGCTTGGCCAATCATTAAACATCAAGAGTGAGTCACTCAATAAAATCTACGTATGCCTGCGTATAAAAAATACTTAAGAGACAGAACAATATGGAAAAAACAGCACAAATTCCTTTAAAACAATTACTCATCTGTGGTTCGTTGATTGTGACTCTTTCAATGGGGATTCGCCATGGGTTTGGATTATGGCAGCTTCCCATTATCACAGCCAACGGCTGGTCTAGAGAAACCTTTTCTTTTGCGATTGCGTTCCAAAATCTTAGTTGGGGGTTTCTGGGTATTTTTATGGGCATGATGGCCGACAGGTTTGGGGCTTATAAAGTACTTTGTATTGGTGCATTGGCTTATTGTTTAGGCTTATTGGGTATGGCGTATAGTACCCAGCCAATTAGTTTTCTTCTGACTACAGGTTTATTGATTGGTTTAGCACAAGCAGGCACGACTTATGCTATTGTCTATGGTGTATTGGGGCGTAATGTTAGTTCTGATAAACGCTCATGGGCGATGGGGATTATTGCTGCAGCGGGTTCATTTGGGCAGTTTTTCATGGTGCCCGTAGAAAATGTGTTAATTGATTGGTTTAATTGGCAAAATGCCTTGGTGATTTGTGCCATATTAAGCTTGCTGATTATTGTTCTAGGGATGGGGCTAAGAGAGCCTTCAAGAGAGATTGTTGGACACCAAACGGAGCAAAGTATTCTACATGCTTTACAAGAAGCATTTACATACCCTAGTTTTATTTTATTAGTACTGGGCTATTTTACCTGTGGCTTCCAAGTGGTCTTTATTGGTGTGCATTTGCCATCTTATATTAAAGACTTTGGCTTGCCTCCACACGTAGGCAGTATAGCCTTAGCACTGATTGGTTTATTCAATATTTTTGGTACTTATGCGGTAGGCGTATTAGGACAAAAATATCAAAAGCGTTTCTTGTTGATGGGGATATATACATTACGAGCCATTGTGATTATTATTTTCATTAGTGCGCCATTAAGTGCGATGAGTGTATATCTATTCGCTGCTGTGATGGGGGTATTATGGCTTTCAACGGTACCTGCCACTAATGCTATTGTTGCTCAGGTTTTTGGCATTCGACATTTCTCCATGCTAAGTGGATGTGTCTTTTTTAGTCATCAAGTAGGAGCTTTTTTTGGTGTTTGGTTAGGTGGCTATTTATATGATAAATATGGCAGCTATGATTTGGTTTGGTATATTGCTATCGGCTTGAGCGTGGTTTCGGCATTGGTACATGTTCCAATGAATGAAGGTCCTATTAAAAGAGCAGCTGCTTAAGCTATCGTTTTTAACATAGGGTGAAAGGCTGTGAGGAGGTATAGATGGTTCTACGATCTGTATTAATAATTTTGCTGCTACTCATTTTAGTGGGTATCTTCTTGATGTACACAGAACCAAGTCTAATGATTAACTTAGCTGATAAAGTTTGGTCTTGTTTTGGCTAGCCTAAATGCATATGTAAGTACTAGAGTAAATAGTTCAAAGGTCTTATTAATAGTTATTAATAAGACCTTTGGTTTTTATGGTTTAGCAGAAGTCAAAAAGAGTTAATTTATGGCAGAGTAATTATCTTCCCTTGAGATATTTGTTGTCGTGCAAGTACGGAGGCTAAATCAGCTACGGAAGCCGCATAAAAATAACTACGGTTATATTTAGTAATAACAAAGAAGTTTTGGGTGGCTATCCGATACTCTGTATTGCCATTTACCTCATCTTTTAAATCAATGACTCCTAGGTTTTTGCCATGTTGCCATGCCTGACCTTGGGTAGATGTTGTGGCTCCTTGGGTTTGTAATTCTTGCCAACTCATACTTGGTTCTAAACCTCCATTGACAAATCGAGCTGGAGAGGAGGGTAAGCGTGCTGGCGCAAAGACGGGCATATTGGCTTGCCATCCATGTTGAGACAGAAAATTAGCAACAGAGTAAATCGCATTCTTTGTGCTATTACGTAAATCAACTTTACCGTCTTTATCCGCATCTACGCCATAATGAAGAATACTAATTGGCATAAATTGGCCTAGACCTGAAGCTCCAGCAAAAGAGCCTAATGCAGTAAACCCATCAAATTTACCTTTGTGGGTAAGTTCGATTAAGGCGGCTAATTGATTACGGAACATCTGCGCTTTTTCTGGGCGGGATGGATCAGGATGATAAAAACCTAAACTATATAAGGCATCTAATACACTGAAACTGCCCATCTGTTCACCATAGACAGTTTCAACACCAATAATACCGGCAATAATTGCGGCTGGAACGCCATATTTTTTTTCAGCAGCAGCTAGTGTGCTTTGATTATTGTGCCAGAAGGCTGTACCTTTACGGATTCGAATTGGCTCAACAAAGCGATTTCGATAAGTTGGCCAGTGTCGTTTGATGGAAGAGGTCTTTTTAGGACTCATTAAGGCAATGGCACGGTTATTGATTTGAGCACGAGCAAGCATATCCTCAATAAAGGATTTAGGAATATTGTAGCGATTAGAGACTTGTTTGATAAAAGTTGCTTTGTCGCTACTTAGGGTTGAATTTTCGACTTGCCAGCCTGTTTTTGCGGGAGGGGTTGAATCTCTATTATCGATATCAGGAGATGAAGTTTGAGAAGCACAAGCGCTTAATAATAATGACGATAATGCTAAAAGAGCAAAATGAGCTACTTTTTTCATATTCTTATTCCTTAAAATCCTTAAATGTTCCTGTTAGTTTACCAGAAGCAAATTTGATAATAGTCAAAATTGTTTAAGAAAATACTGTAATGGTTTTTAAATGGGTAGAAATACTAAAGGAAAAAAGGCTAAAAATCTTATATGCTCTAAAGATTAGAAAAGAATGGCTTAAGATTAAGGAAGGGGATTGGGCGTATGGAAACCTTATTTATAACCCATCCAGTTTGTCGTTTACACATGATGCATAAATGGCACCCTGAGTCGCCAAAACGGTTAGATGCAATCAATGATAGATTACTTGCGAGTGGTATTAGTACCTATTTGACGCATTTAGATGCACCAAAGGCTACGGTAGTGGATCTTTCTCGTGTTCATGAGATAGCTTATATTGATTTTATTCGAGAAAATATTCCAGAAGATGGCTATTTTAACGTGGATACCGAGGAAACTTGTTTGAATCCACATACGTATAATGCGGCTTTACATGCAGCCGGTGCAGGTATTTTGGCACTGGATCAGATGATGAGCAAACAAGCAAAAAATGCTTTTTGCAGTGTTAGACCACCGGGGCATCATGCCGAGCCTAATCGGAGTACAGGTTTTTGTTTTTTTAATAATGCAGCGGTGACTGCAGCTTATGCGATTGAAAAATATGGCTTTAAGCGCATTGCTATTATTGATTTTGATGTGCATCATGGTAATGGGACAGAGAAAATTTTTCAAAACCATCCCTATGTAAAAATGTATAGTTTTTTCCAACACCCATTGTTTCCTTATTCAGGAACTGAAAATGTGGCTAAGAATATGCTGAATACCCCTTTACCAGCTTATTCAGGCATGGCTGCAGTAGAAAAAGTGGTGACTGAGCATTGGTTGCCTGATATGCATGACTATAAGCCCGAATTAGTATTGATTTGTGCTGGTTTCGATGCCCATAGAGAAGATGAAATGGGGCAAATGGACTTAGTTGAAAAAGACTTTGTCTGGTTAACCAAAGAATTAATGAAAATTGCGGATACCTATAGTGAGGGAAGAATTATAAGCTTTCTCGAGGGGGGATATGAACTATCCTCTCTAGGAAGAAGTGCGGTGGAGCATATTAAGACCTTAGCTGATTTATAATCAGCTAAAGTAGGTTGTATTTTCGGCGAGCCGGTTTTCATGGTTATAAATCAGCTCTGGTGCGCTGTGTTGATAAATTCGAGCGGATTTATATATAATCAGCAAGTTTTGTTTTTTTTATAGATAGAATGTTATTATTAAGAGTATTTAAACAAAAGTTATCCTAGGAGATAGATGGATGAAGGTATTAGTACCGGTTAAACGTGTAGTTGATTACAACGTCAAAGTACGAGTGAAATCAGACCAGACAGATGTTGATATAGCTAATGTAAAAATGTCAATGAATCCTTTTGACGAAATTGCTGTTGAAGAGGCAACTCGTTTAAAAGAAAAAGGCACAGTGACAGAAATTGTGGCTGTATCATGTGGTATCACTCAATGCCAAGAGCAAATTCGCTCTGCAATGGCGATTGGTGCGGATCGTGGTGTGTTGGTCGAAACTGATGTTGCACTTCAACCTTTAGCCGTTGCAAAATTATTAAAAGCAGTGGCAGATAAAGAGCAGCCTCAACTGATTATTTTAGGTAAACAAGCGATTGATGATGACTCAAATCAAACGGGTCAAATGCTAGCGGCATTACTAGGGTGGCCTCAAGCTACATTTGCTAGTAAGGTAGAAGTAGAAGGTGAACATGTTAAAGTAACGCGTGAAATTGATGGTGGTTTAGAGACCTTAAGTTTAAAATTGCCAGCCATTATTACCACAGATTTACGTCTAAATGAACCACGCTATGCAACCTTACCTAAGATTATGACAAGCGAAAGAAAAAACAATTGGATACATTTAAACCAGAAGATTTAGGTGTAGATGTAGCTCCTCGCTTAACTGTAGTAAAAGTCACTGAACCAGCTGCCCGTAAAGCAGGTATTAAGGTTCCTGACGTTGCGACTCTTGTTGATAAATTAAAAAATGAAGCAAAGGTGATTTAAGATGACAGTACTTGTAATTGCAGAACATGATAATAACTCAATCAAGAGTGCGACATTAAATACAGTAGCTGCAGCTAGTAAGTTGGGGACTGATATTCACGTTTTGGTCGCCGGTAAAGATGTTTCTAGCGCAGCGGGACAGGCAGCACAGATTGCAGGTGTGAGTAAAGTTTTAGTGGCTGACGGTGATGCATTAGCTAATGCTTTAGCAGAAAATTTAGCCGAACAAGTGTTACAGGTTGCGGGTAACTATTCGCATATTCTTTTCCCTGCAACAGCCTCAGGTAAAAATACAGCTCCTCGTGTGGCGGCGAAATTAGATGTTGCTCAGATTTCAGAAATTACAGCCATCATTGATGCAGATACGTTTGAGCGACCAATCTATGCGGGTAATGCAATCGCTACAGTGAAAAGTGCTGATGCTAAAAAAGTGATCACTGTGCGTACGACTGCATTTGATGCTGTAGCAAATGTTGGTGGTTCAGCCGCACAAGAGTCTTTAACTGTTGTGGCAGATAGTGGTTTAAGTGTTTTTGTTGGGCGTGAGATTGCCAAGAGCGCTCGTCCAGAATTAACGGCAGCATCAGTGATTGTTTCTGGTGGACGTGGTTTAGGTAGTGCAGAAAACTTCAAAATTTTAGATGGTCTGGCTGATAAGTTAGGAGCAGCGGTAGGGGCCTCTCGTGCAGCAGTTGACGCTGGTTATGCACCAAACGATTTACAAGTAGGACAAACTGGTAAAGTGGTTGCACCACAGTTGTATATTGCAGTGGGTATTTCTGGTGCTATTCAACACTTAGCAGGTATGAAAGACTCTAAAGTTATCGTTGCAATTAACAAAGATCCTGAAGCCCCTATTTTTGGTGTAGCGGACTATGGCTTAGTGGCAGATTTGTTTACTGCTGTGCCTGAGTTGGAAAAATCTATCTAATTATTATCTTTTGCATATCACGCAAAATAGTAATTAACCTTATATAAGCTAGATTGGAGTAACAAATCAATCTAGCTTATATTTTTGATAGGGTAGCGTTTTTAGCGTGTAGGGTTTCACTATTTATTTCATCTTAAGTAAAGAGTTTTTGTTTTCTGAGAGGAAAAGTGGCACGTTTAAATTATTAACTATTTTTCAGCATAATTTCCTAATTTGAGCTGGATTGGTTTTTTAAGCCAATTCAGCTTTTTGTTTTTTAATGGATACCTATATCATCATATTTTGGACTCCTTGGTGTCCAAAATTTCCATACCAGTTCACAATATAAGCAGAAGATAGATAATAAAGTTGTGCATATACAACAATATTTAACAGATATTAGTTAAATTTTACTAATATCTTAGCAATATAAATAAAAATAGTTATTATTATTATTCATTTATTTGAATAATAATTAATCTTATTTATAAAGAGGAAGTAATGATGGTTAAATATGATAAGTTCAAGGTGTTGTCTTTGATATTATTATTGGCAAATGGGTTTGCATATGCGCAAGAGAGCAAAGAAAACACAGAACAAGTCACGACATTGAGTACTATTCAAGCAGGCTATTTTGAGGGTGCTAAATCGCAAACAAATGTAGTTGAGCTCAGAGGGATAGAAAAATCAACAGCAACAGATTTGAGAGGCATCTTAGCGGCAGAGCCTGCGATTAACTTTGGTGGTGGTAACTCTACATCGCAATGGTATTCTATCCGTGGCATGGGGCAGGATCAAATTGATGTAAAAGTAGATAATACCTATTCTGATACACAGATTTTCCATCATCAAGGTCGTTTTCTATTTGACCCAGCGTTAGTTAAAATTATTGATGTCCAAAAAGGCACGGGTTCTGCTTCTGCAGGTCTAGGGGCCACTTCAGGCGCTATTGTTGCAACAACTGTTGATGCTGCTGATTTATTACGAGACGGTCAGAATATTGGTGTAAAAGTGAATACCGGTTATTCAAGCAATAAAGGTGCTAATGCTGGTGGAGCGGTTTATGGACGTTTTGGTAAAGTAGATGCTTTATTTGCAACTAACTTTGTACGTGAAGAAGACTATAAGGATGGTTCTGGCTACAAAGTTAATGCATCTGGTATTCATCAACGTGGTGTTTTAGCTAAAATTGGTCTAAATTTCAATGAAAATCATCGTTTGGCCTTTAGTTATCGTCAAGAGAAATCATGGGGAGTTCGTAATCTTCGTGAAGAGTTTGATTTTGCCCTAGCAGACAACCCAAGCAATAACCGCCCGAGCTACCGTGTTCTTGATCAAGAGACATTTAATCTAGAGTATCATGGTAAGAAAATCGGTTTTATTGATCACTTAGATGCTAATGTTTATCAACTGAATAATCGTCGTTTACAAGATGGTGGCAATTCTATTACCAAAGCGGAAACGACAGGAGCAAACTTTAATTTCAATACGCAAATCTTTGGTAAACACTGGCTAAAATATGGTCTGAATTATCGTCGTCAAACAGGTGAGGCTCCAACTGTCGCTAGATTTGCGACAGGAACTCATGGGAAGGACGAAATTGGTGCTTATTTAGAGGGCATTTGGAATTTTGATCCGATTACGTTGACAACTGGTCTGCGCTATGATCACTTTGACTATAAAGGAACAATTGGGCAATCAGTTTCTGATGGAGCATGGAGCCCAAGTATTGGCTTAATCTGGGATGCAACACATGATTTAAGCTTTAATATGAGCTATAACATTGCAACACGTAGTCCTCGTTTATTTGACGTAGCATTGGTGTCAACAGGGCGTGGTGGTGCACAATATATTGCGGCAGGTAATGGTCTAAAGGCAGAGCGTTCTCGTAACTTTGAAGTAGGGTTTGATTATCGCTTTAATGACCAATTCTCTGCACATGGTAGTTATTTTGTTCAAAAAATTACCAATCTAACAGAATTTGAAACTTCACGTTATCGTGGTGCCGCTTTACAAACAGCGATTAACGGCGGTGAATTAAAAAATCGTGGTTATGAGTTAGGGTTAGCGTATAAATATGCTGGCTTACAAGCGCGTGTGGGTGTTGCTTACTCTAAGCCAGAACAAAATGGTTCTTTAGCTGATATTGTTCAAACAGCTATTCCTATGGGGCGTACATGGACCGCTTCTCTAAGTTATACCTTTGAAAATCCAAGTTTAGAGCTTGGTTGGCAAGGGCGCTTTGTTCAACGCTCAGAGGGTCAAGCAAGCCGCGGATCTGGTGGTGCTGAAGTTCAACCACGCCCAGGTTATGGTGTAAGCGATATTTATTTGAATTGGCAACCAACAGGCAAGGATGACATCAATGTTAACGTCTCGGTAAACAATGTCTTTAATAAATATTACAAGCCACATAGCCAACGTACAGGTATCAATGCCTTACCCGCGGCTGGTCGTGATTATCGTTTAAATATTAGTTATCGCTACTAATCTTAACGTTTTACTAAATAATTTTCTTTAAGTTGTTTAGTAGTAATAAAAAATTAAATCTCCTAAGTAAATGCCATGCTCTAATGAGCATGGCATTTTTTGATATTGATTCACTTTTTAGTGTTGGCAGAATGTTTTATAAGAGTAATCAATCAGTAAATTGGTATTGATTATAAAACTTATACGCCAAAAGTATATTTTATCGATAGCCTGACTAATTCATATTAGCAATACGTTCAGCACGTTTATCAGAATCAGGATGTGATGAGAAAATAGTTGATTGTCCGCCACTGATGGCAGCAATTTTACGTAGGGCTGAGACAGCAGCATCTTTGCTACGGCCATTTTCTTTAAGCACTTTGAGCCCATGAGCATCTGCTTCGTACTCATCAGATTGCGAATATTGGGCATCAATTAATTTGTGCGCTAAATTACCAATTTGTCCTGAGGATAGGGATGCAACGATAGAATTGCCACTAGCTGCGGCAGCTTGACGAGCAGCTGTTGTTAATAAAGAGCTACGCATTTGTGATTTAGAATGCCCATAGACCACATGACCCATTTCATGTCCGACAACAAAAAGAACCTCATCATCGGTCATCTTATCAAGTAAGCCAGAGTAAACACGAATATCCCCATTAGGAAGTGCGAACGCATTCATATCATTATTCATATACACTTTGAAGTTCATGGGCTGACCATTATAAGAGCGTAAGTTTTTGGTGATACGGTTTAATCGTTGAGAATATTTACTATTACTAGTAGCTATTTTATTTTCAGCATCTAATTTTGCGGCAGATTGGGCACCAAGAGCCTTTACATCGGCATCACTAATTGATGCTGCTTGGAATAGGGTACTACCTACCTGTAATACTCCCATTGGATTCATATTACTACAAGCACTTAGCGTTACTGCCATCAAAGAAGTAAGTAATAATTTTTTTGACATGAGTAATTCCTTAAAAGAGTGAGTATTAATGTATTAGTCTAATAATAATTTATGAAAAAAGTATTATTTTTGGCTGGAAGCGCCATAAAAAATTTCCATATGTGCAACAAATAGGCTTAAATATAGGGCAATCACAAGTGTATGCATTATAAATAAACTTACCATAGAGGCTAGGGTACTGGCAGCGCTTAAAAGTACTGTCTGCATAACAAAAATTCCTAGCATAAAAATAAAGCAGAAAGTAGCAAATAAAAAAGTTAAGGGAAAGTGCATTAGCCATACTGGCTCTAAATGAGTTTTTAAAAGCGGGTATAACACGACTATCTTCCCATGAAATTAGTGGATAGACCCAAATAGTCAGTAGCATATACACTGAAACGCAAAAGACTGGCATTAACATAGCCGAAAAGGTATAGGTCTGTAAAATGACTTTAGCCATTTCTTCAGAGCTAAGTGCCATAAAATCATCGATTGCGATAGGAATGCTTGGTAAAGTAATGGTTAAGATTGTGTAGATAAAAACAAAATTAATTAACGTTGCCCCAAAGAGGCGTAGAATGGTTTGCTGTGAACGTATTTTTTGAGAAATATCACTTAGTTGTAAACGCCCCCTCAAGCGAATACCGTAGCCCGCATTAAAAAGAATCATTTGTGTGATAGGTAAAGAAATCAGTGCGATAAAGATACCAATCAAAGGAAGCATTGTGCCGATAGAAAATGCTAAAGAAACAATAACAAATAGCAGAGATAAAGGGATAAATTGTTTTAATAATAAACTAAAACCTTCCTTAATCCAGTGAAAAGCAATAGTAGGTTTGTGTGAATGTATCAAAGGCATAGATTAAAACTGTTATAGAGGTAATTCAGGGATATAGCCATTAAAGCGTTGTTTGAGTACACGCTCAAAATGGGTTGGATCATGGGGTTTTAATGTTTCTGCCGCTCTTGGAAGATAGAAGTCGTACAGACGTGATGTCCAAAAGCGTAACGCCGCTGCTCGTAAAGCTTGTGGCCAAATTTCACGTTCTTCTTCTGTGAAAGGTCTTATTTGATGATAAGTTTCTAACCACGCTTTAACATGAGGACGAATAAATTCGCCAGTATCACGTTGAATACACCAATCATTTACAGCGACAGCCACATCGAAAATCCACTTGTCAACGCCAGCAAAGTAAAAATCAATAACGCCACCCATACTAGGTGATTGATAGGTGCCTGCAAACAGTACGTTATCGCGAAATAGGTCGCAATGGCATGCGCCTTGAGGCAAATTTTTCCACGTATCACTATTTTGCACGCTGATTTGTTCTGTTAAGGCTTGTTGATAAAGAGCATTAAGCTCTGTAGATAAAAATGGCTGTATTTTGGGATAGTTTTCTTGCCACCAGGATAAACCACGTAAATTTGGTTGCTGTAACGCATAATCTTTTGTGGCTAAATGAATATGTGCTTGAATATCAGCAGCTAGAATACAATGAGCCTTACTCGGGGTTGCCTCATAACCGCCATGAAGACGTGTGACGATACAACAAGGCTTTCCCATTAATTGACCAATCAGTGAGCCATCTTTGCGCTGTTGTGGCATGGGAACTTTGATTCCCTTACTAGCGAGATGGTGCATTAACTTAATATAAAATGGTAATTGCTCAAAAGTCAGTACTTCAAAAATAGTGATAACGTACTCACCCTTAGTTGTGGTAAGGAAAAAGTTAGTATTTTCAATACCCGCCGTAATGCCTTGTAAAGAAACAAGTTCACCAAGATTGTATTCAAGTAAATATTGAGCAACTTGTTCATTGCTTAAAGGAGTAAAAACAGCCATAGGATTATTTATCTTTCATGTAATTCATTTGATATTCATATTCTATAGGAAAAAAATGATGAATTTGCTATTCCTATGGTTTTCAAATAATCGTGTTGAGATGTTTTATAATATGACACTTAATAGTAAGTGCTTTCCAATTTTTCCAATCATCTTTAATCATCAACAGTGAAGTCATACGTTCAGTCAATTCGTACTTATTTGAGCTCATTTCCGCAACTATTTTCCCAGCCAGCTATTTTAGTATGGGCGGTTGTCTTGGGTATTGCAGGAGCACTAACTACTATTAGCTTTCATGAGACAGTTAAGTTTTTACAGTACCTACATAGTCACCAGTACGGTGATCCCACTAAACTTGCGGAACAATGGTCTTCACTTAAAAAAATACTTGTTCCTACAATTGCTGGCTTTATCGCAGCGATGGGGCTTTATTGGGCATCTAAAATAAAGGTTGATGCTAACTCTGACTATATGGAAGCAGTAGCTATTGGTAATGGGCGTCTATCTATGCGACAAGGGTTGCTACGGGTTGCCTCGGCACTGAGTGTAGCAGGTGCTGGATGGTCGTTAGGGAGAGAGGGGCCAATTATTCACTTGGCAGCTATGACAGGTTCATTTTTGGGGCGTTTTTTTCGTTTAGATACGAATCATCATCGGCTACTTGTGGCATGTGGTGCGGCAGCTGGTGTTTCATCAGCGTATTTTGCCCCCATAGCTGGTGCTCTATTTGTCGCTGAAATTGTCTTAGGTAGTATGGCTAGCCATGTGCTGGGGCCACTAATGATTTCATCAGCAACGGCTTTTATTACGATGCGCAGCCTAGGTTTTGATTCATGGCTGTATTCTATTCCTGAGATTACTGTTATCGGTGATAAATATCTATTAGTTACCATTGCTATTGGCTTTTTATCTGGGATTTTTGCTCCTTTGTTTTTAAAATACCTAGAAATTTGCCGCCAACTTTTTGCTAAACTTGGTAATACTTTATTTGTGTCAATGACGCTAGGTGGTTTTTTACTTGGTTGCTTGATTATTATTGAGCCATGGGTGACAGGAAAAGGGGATACGATTATTCATTCATATCTTACGGCTCCTTGGACACTGAGTGCTATTGCCACTATCTTGTTATTGAAAATTTTATCAACAGGTATTAGTGTCGGTTGTGGTGCTGTTGGTGGGGTTATCACGCCAGTGATGCTAATGGGAGCTAGTATGGCGATGTTATTAACGCAAATGCTAGCTTTAATTTTTCCTGATGTTACGACTTTTGCTCCCTTGTTTGTCTTAGTGGGAATGGGCGCTTTCTTAGGGGCGGCGACTAGTGCGCCTTTGGTCGCCATGGTGTTAGTCGTGGAGATGAGTCATAGTTTTAATGTGATTGCTCCTTTAATGATTGCGACAGTCACTTCATTTTTTATCTCACGCATCATCACTGGTACGGTAATGTTTGAAGTTACCGAACAAAGAAGAGAAAAATGAGTTAGTCCGTAATCAGTTAAGTAAACTCAAGGTGAAAAATTTTCTTAATAAAAATGTTAATGTGCTTACGCCGGAGAGTACTTTACAAGATGTTGTCAATATGTTTTCAGAAGAAAACGTACGGTATATCTATGTAGTAAATGCACATAATGAGTTTTTGGGCGTGATTGAAAGTAAGACAATGACTCGTATTTTGCTGACTAATCCAGATTTAAATGCACCAATATCGCCAGAATTGATTCAACGTTCTTATATAGAGCCGTTAACAACCTCTATGAATTTAGATCAGGCACAAGAGTGTTTTCTGTCCTCTAATGGGGAACGTTTACCAGTGGTCGATTTGCAAGATCCTCCGCATTTGGTTGGGATTGTTTATAAATCGGATGTGCTACGTAAACTAAGTGAAATTAAAAAAATTGTTGACCAAAGTGGACCAACCGTTGTTGATATTCGAGATAAAAATGATAAATCATAAAACAACACCAGAATTTAAGGGTATTTATCAATCTACGGATCAACCATGGCGGTTATCTGTAGCACCAATGCTAGATGTTACTGATAGGCATTGCCGTTTTTTTCACCGATTACTAGCACCTAAAGCATTGCTATATACCGAAATGATAACAACGGGAGCGTTAATTTATGGTGATGTAGCTAGGCATCTGCAGTTTAATGATTCAGAGCATCCTGTCGCCTTGCAATTAGGGGGAAGTGAAAGAGACGCTCTTGTGCATTGTGCAAAATTGGGTGAGCAGTGGGGATATGACGAAATCAATTTGAATTGTGGGTGTCCATCTGAAAGAGTACAGAGAGGTGCTTTTGGGGCTTGTTTAATGGCAGAGGCAGATTTGGTGGCTGACTGTATAAAAGCGATGCAAGATGCTGTTGATATTCCAGTAACAGTAAAACACCGCTTAGGTCTAGATTATGATGATAGTTATGCGTTTGTACATGATTTTGTGGCAAAGCTATATGAGATTGGGTGCCGTGTTTTTGTGACCCATGCCCGTAATGCGGTGTTAAAAGGCCTGTCTCCTAAAGATAATCGAGAAATTCCTCCTTTGCGTTATGAGGTGGTTGCACAACTGAAAAAAGACTTTCCTGAGGCAATTTTTGTCTTAAATGGGGGCATTCACCAAGTAGAGCAAAGTAGGGAGTTACTTAGTCAATTTGATGGGATTATGCTTGGTAGAGTAGCGTGGCATGAACCTTATATACTTAGAGAAGTAAGCCAGCTTATCTGGCCGGATAAGCCAACCGCCACTAATCAGCAAATATGTGAAACAATGATCTCATACGCTCAAAACATGACTACTCAAGGGGTACCATTACGTGCAGTAGTTAAGCCTTTACTAGGGCTGATGAATGGACAACAAGGGGCTAAGATATTCCGCAGAACCTTGTCTGATGTCCAACGATTAAATGCCAACGATATTTCATTAATAGAAGAGGCTTTTAGACCTTTTTTGAAATAAAGATTATTTTTTGTGTCAATAGATTGGCTGGAATCTGACTATTTTGTGTTGTAAAAAAAGCAAATATATATTTTTTTATAATTTAAATTTTGCTAAAAGGGGCTTTAATCCCAGTGAAAGAAAATTTTTATATAATTTTCTTAATTATTTGTGATTGAAATTAATCTAATATTTTTATACTATATATGGTATAAAAAAACCTTAACATTACTAAATATAGATTTTAACAAAAATCTATATTTAGTCCTGTAAACAACAACTGGACGAAATTATGACAAATCAGCTCTACGTTATCAAGCGCAGTGGTGAGAAGGAACCATTGAACTTAGATAAAATTCATCGTGTGATCACTTGGGCAGCGGAAGGGTTAAATAACGTTTCTGTCTCGCAGGTAGAATTAAAATCACAGATCCAATTTTATGATGGCATCCATACAGAAAGTATTCACGAGACAATTATTAAAGCGGCAGCTGATTTAATTTCATCTGCAACGCCTGATTATCAATTCTTAGCTGCTCGTCTTGCTATTTTCCATTTGCGTAAAAAGGCATTTGGCGACTTTGATCCACCAAGTTTGTATGATCATGTCAAACGTCTAGTGGAACTCAAAAAATACGATGCTCATTTGCTAGCAGACTATACCAAAGAGGAATTGGATGAGTTGGATGGTTATATCCAGCATTCAAGAGATTTAACCTTTTCATATGCTGCTGTTAAGCAATTAGAAGGTAAGTATTTAGTTCAAAATCGTGTTACTAATGAAATTTATGAAAGCCCCCAATTTTTATATATTTTGGTGGGAGCCTGCTTGTTTGCGAAATACCCAAAAGAAACTCGTTTACGTTATGTCAAAGACTTTTATGATGCAGTTTCTACTTTCAAAATTTCATTACCCACGCCAATTATGGCTGGTGTTCGTACGCCAACACGTCAATTTAGTTCTTGTGTGTTAATTGAGTGTGGTGATAGCCTTGATTCAATTAATGCAACTAGTGCCGCCATTGTTCGTTATGTCTCTCAGCGCGCCGGAATTGGTGTTAATGCAGGACGTATTCGTGCTGTAGGTAGTCCAATTCGTGGAGGCGAAGCGCAGCATACAGGATGTATTCCTTTTTATAAACACTTCCAAACAGCGGTTAAATGTTGCTCTCAAGGTGGTGTTCGAGGGGGTGCAGCGACCTTGTTTTATCCGATTTGGCACTTAGAGGTTGAATCTTTATTAGTACTTAAAAATAATCGTGGGGTTGAGGAAAATCGTGTACGTCATATGGATTATGGGGTGCAGATTAATCAATTAATGTATCAACGTTTGATTAAAGGTGGCAATATTACTTTATTTTCACCTTCTGATGTACCCGGTTTATATGATGCATTTTTTGAGGATCAAGCGAAATTTGAACAACTTTATCTTCAGTATGAAAATGATCCTGCTATTCGTAAACGTACCGTCAAGGCGGTAGACTTATTCTCATTGATGATGCAAGAGCGTGCAGGGACAGGGCGTATTTATATTCAAAACGTTGACCATTGTAATACCCATAGTGCCTTTGATTCTAAGGTTGCACCAATTCGTCAAAGTAATTTATGCCTAGAAATTACATTACCAACCAAACCATTGAGTGATATCAATGATGAAAATGGTGAAATTGCTTTATGTACTTTATCTGCTTTTAATCTTGGTGCAATAGATGATTTGCACGAGTTAGAACATTTGGCTGATTTAGCTGTTCGTGCTTTAGATGCTTTATTAGATTATCAGGATTATCCAATTCGTGCCGCCTATCTTGGTAGTATGAATAGACGTACTTTAGGGATAGGTGTGATCAATTATGCTTATTACTTAGCCAAAAATAATGCCAAATATTCTGACGGTAGTGGTAATGCGTTAACCCATAGAACATTTGAAGCAATTCAATATTATTTATTGAAAGCGTCTATGAATTTGGCAAAAGAGTTTGGTCCTTGCCTAGCTTTTAATGAAACAAATTATGCCAAAGGTATTTTACCTATTGATACGTATAAAAAAGCGATTGATGATGTTTGTCCTGAACCATTGCATTTGGACTGGGAATGGTTACGTGCAGAAATTGTGGAAAATGGCTTACGTAACTCAACTTTAACAGCATTAATGCCGTCGGAAACATCTAGTCAGATTTCTAATGCCACTAATGGTATTGAGCCTCCTCGAGGATTAGTGACTGTTAAAGCCTCGAAAGATGGTATCTTGAAACAAGTGGTGCCAGAATATGAGAGACTCAAAGATAAATACGAAACATTGTGGAATATGCCAAACATGGACGGTTATCTACAATTGGTTGGTATTATGCAAAAATTTGTTGATCAAGCCATTTCTGCCAATACGTCATATGATCCAAAACGCTATGAAGGTGGACGTGTTCCAATGCAACAATTACTTAAAGACTTATTATTAGCCTATAAGTATGGTCTAAAAACACTTTATTACCATAATACACGTGATGGTGCTGATGATACACAAGGTGACGGTGCCGATGATTGTGCCGGTGGTGCATGTAAAATTTAAACATTGAGAATAATATGTCTTATAGTACTTTTTGCCAAACTCCTAATGATGCTTTAAAAGAACCTATGTTCTTTGGGCAAAGTGTGAATGTTGCTCGTTATGACCAGCAAAAATATGAAACATTTGAAAAATTAATTGAGAAACAACTTTCTTTTTTCTGGCGCCCAGAGGAGATTGATGTTTCTCAGGACCGTATTGATTATGCTGGTTTACCAGATCATGAAAAGCATATTTTCATTAGTAATCTAAAATACCAAACGTTATTGGATTCTATTCAAGGACGTAGTCCAAACGTAGCCTTATTGCCATTAGTTTCCTTACCTGAGTTAGAGACTTGGATTGAGACTTGGGCTTTTTCAGAAACGATACACTCTCGTTCGTATACACATATTATTCGTAATATTACGAATAATCCGGGTATTGTTTTTGATGATATCGTCACTAACGAACATATTCTTGCTCGTGCTAGCGATATTTCTAAATATTATGATGATCTCATTCAATTGACTCAATTATATGATCGCTTTGGTGAAGGCAAGCATACTATTAATGGACAAGAATACAAGGTTAGTCTTTATGAATTAAAGAAAAAATTGTATCTTTGCTTAATGGCGGTGAATGCCTTAGAGGCAATTCGTTTCTATGTTAGCTTTGCATGTTCTTTTGCTTTTGCTGAACGTAAATTAATGGAAGGTAATGCCAAAATTATTAAGTTAATTGCTCGTGATGAGGCATTACATCTGACAGGCACTCAACATATGTTGAATATTATGCGCAGCGGTAATGATGATCCTGAAATGGCTTTTGTGGCGCGTGATTTAGAAGAAGAGTGCTTTAACTTATTTAAAGTAGCAGCAGAGCAAGAAAAAGAGTGGGCGGCCTATCTATTCAAAGATGGATCAATGATTGGTTTAAATAAAGACATTCTGATTCAATATGTGGAATATATTACCAATATTCGCATGCAAGCTGTCGGTTTAGCACCAGCTTTCCCTGGCGCTTCTCAAAATCCAATTCCTTGGATTAATGCTTGGTTAACCTCTGATAATGTTCAGGTTGCTCCACAAGAAGTTGAAATTTCATCTTATCTAGTGGGACAAATTGATGCTGAAGTTAATACAGATGATTTAGGCGACTTTGATCTATGAGTTTAGTTATTACGCGAGCAAGAAGTTTTAGCTTGCAGCAGGGAGAAACATTGCTAGAAGGACTTGAGAGAACTGGGCATGCAGTTGAATATCAATGTCGTTCTGGTTATTGTGGCTCTTGTCGTACTCGAGTAATTACAGGTGATGTGGATTATTTAACTGAGCCATTGGCATATATTGCCAATGGTGAAATTTTGCCATGTTGTTGCGTACCTGCGGGAACACTTACGCTAGATGTCACTACTGAGAAAGAAGAGAGTAAGACAGAAGATCTTATTCAAGAGAGTTTTTTCTAATTATTTGTAAAATATGAGTGATAGTCATTCTCAATTAATATTTTAATGGTATAGTGAAGAGTCTTTCACTTTTTATAAGGAATGGTATATGAAATTATTCAGCACTCTTTCTCTGTCTATCTTAGTAGCCACAGCAAAACCCGCAATAGCAGCGGAGTATGAATTTGATCCTGCACACACCAATGTGTTTTTTACTATTGACCATTTCGGAACTTCGACAAACCATGGTGCATTTCATGGTATTGAAGGCGTAGTGGAAGTTGATCGTGCTGCTAAAACAGGCAATGTTTCTGTTGCTGTTCCATTGAGTAAATTAAGTACAGGTAATTCAGGATTCGATGGTCATTTAAAATCAGCGGATTTATTTAATGCGGAGAAATTTCCAGAAATTACTTTTAAATCAAATGAATGGGAATTTGATGGTGATAAAGTCAAAAGCATTAAAGGTGATTTAACATTATTAGGCAAAACTCAGCCTGTGGTGTTTGAGGCTACAAAATTCAACTGTTATGATAGTCCTAAACTCAAAAAAGAAGTTTGTGGTGGTGATTTTAAAACTACTTTAGATCGTCATCAATTTGGTATGGACTTTCTAAAAGGTGCGATTACACCGACGGTGGAGGTTACTCTTCAGGTCGAAGCTGTTAAGCTGA
>NZ_AYSV01000002.1 GCF_000506865.1 Pelistega indica | reverse complement strand
GAAATTCCGTATGTGTAACTTCACAATATCAATAACGGGTGCCGCTGGATAGTCGTTAGGGTCATCAAACACAGCGGTATTGACCCACAGCCACCCAAACACAGGAGCGTCCCCTGGTACGGTGGCATAGTTAATCATTGAGGTGACGTTGTCGTCTGGCAGATATCGCCATGGGCTTGGCGACCTTGATGCGGTCGTATATGCCAGTAGTTGCATATTGTATGAGCGCTTATACTCCCTATCTTGAGTGGGCTGTTGGGTTAAACTATTTGTGGGCATAATGTACTCCTAGTAAAGAACTGAATGGGGGATAAAAAACCTCAGAATTCTGAGGTTTTATTATGGTTAAGCTTGTGTTGGGCGTAAGATGGCACGCCATTCGGGTGTGCTTTGTAGCCACCCCCGACGCTCTAGGTCGTCGTGCAAGACGCCTAGTAGGCGTTCGTAATCGTCACCGAAACCATCGGGAAACTCTTTCTCGGCAATGCCATCAAGGGCGTAACTGCCGCCTGTCCAGCCACCCATCTGCCCCGTAAGGGCAGGGAAGAGTTGAGGTAACAATTTGATGAGGACGTAATTCATGAACAGACGGCAACGGACGTATTGCCCAAAAAATTCCTCAAAGCGTATGCCACTGTCCTCTGTGGTAACGTCCAACAGGGCTTGCCAATACTCATAAGCCCCATCCTCAGAGAATGCCTTGGCATCATGGATGCCATAACGATACGACTCTATATAGAGGCGGAATCCCTCCGCATAGCCGTCCTCTACTCCAAAGATGTATGGCAATTGCCCATTGAAAAACTCAGGTAAATCTAGGGCGGTGAGGATGGCATCCTCGAGGATAGGTAAGAGGTCAAGAATGTCCTCTTTCAGACCAACATAAAAATCTACGTCGTTGTCTGACATGTCCTCCCAGTCGTCCATTGGCACAAAGCCAACGGCAGGATAGATACTTGGAGCGAAATTTGGAGAGCCCATAATTATTTGCCCTCCATAACATCGAATAGGTGCTCTAGGTGCGATACCACTAGAGCAATAAATAACGCTAGTAGGCAAGTGGTTGCCGTACCCGTAAAATAAAACCCCATCGTGTGGGGTGTTGACAGGGTAAAGATAAAGCCAGCGGCTACCGTGCCTAAAAAAGTCAATAAGGTGAACGCTGCATTAGCAACGCCTGGGTTTTGAATTAATCGGTTATATTTCATTATTTCCTCTCTAATATGTTGATTGGTTAGATTATGTGATAGGTCACGTTTATATGTGATATCACGGTTAAAAATAAAAACTAGAATTTCTAGTTTTCGACTTGGGTTGGCAACGGTGACACCTTGGGTAGGCGCCTTCTCTCTTTGCGTGGCTTACTATAGGTCTCTAACTGCTCGTTCTCGCCAAAGCTTTCATATGCCCACTTCGGCACGCCTGGGTAGAAGGTTATAGTACGTCTAGCTCCAGTAATCACCCATTTAGCAGGTCCTTCGTCCAATTTTGTTTTGGTCAGCACGATACCATACTGATATCCCTTATGCACCATTGTTAACAGTATCCGTTCGCCTACAGGTAATGATTTCAAATGGGAAACAATTCTATTCCTATCCATTTTAAACTGGCGGTTATAGCGTTTATGCTCCCGTAGGATAATGTACACTCCGTTGATGCGGTATTTATGCTCCGTCTTAGCGTCATAGATAATACGCTTGTTGAAATAGGTTATGCCATTGTGCGTAAAGTTAAATGTCGTATGGTGATACCTAAACGCAGCGATATAATAAGACGCTGAAACCGTATCCATGGGTGAGGGCAAGGTGATTAACTCCTCCCATGCACCTTTGCTTTGCACTGGTGACATACTTTCATGATGCTCCAACTCCTTAAGATAAGGGGATAATGGGTAAAACTCTTTTATCCAATTGGCTAAATCGCTCCAGCCAAAAGAAAAACTATATTGCTGAAACCAGTATTTGGTGTCATGCCATAATTTATAATAAGACGCCTTTGGTCGGTTCGCCCACTCAGATAAGGCTTTCAATCGCTTTTCAGGCACGCCCAAATAATAAGATGCCTTTTTAATCCCATAACGGGCTATTACCGTTCGTATTTTCGCGCGTGTCTGTGCATCCCACGCACAAAAACTATCCTCTGGGATTTCTTCAGCTAGCCGTTTTTGCACAACACTTAATTGTGTGTTCGTGCTATGGGCAATCTGTTCAGCTGTCCATCCATACTCACGCTGTAAGCGTTTTGTATTAGCGACGTAATCCCAGTACGTGTAGTTGTTTCGTTCGTTTTTCATGTAGTATTCCTTTTATATGTGATGTCAACACCAAAAATAAAAACTAGAGGTGTCTAGTTTTGGCAGGGTTATACCACAAAGTAGATTGAAGATTGTTTTAATCAAAAATTTGAGGTTGTGTCGAAATTATAGCAATTTCAAATATAGAAACCGATATATGTAAATTTAAAAAATTTTAAAAAACCAAAAGTTTGTTGGAAAAATAAAACACGGCGCGTCAAAAAAATTTTAAACGGAAAATTTTAAATATATCGATTTCTATATTTGAATAACTATAAATTTAAACATAAAGAAATATATATATAATAAAATCAATAAGTTATTTTTTGGACTAAAACCAAGGCAATCTTTTTCCAGTCACAAAGATGGCTTTCTACTGCCATTTTTGGCTCTAAAAACCCCCAATCTTTGGCAATTTTTGGCAGTAGCTATTCGACACTACCGTAAACCTCCAAAAAAACCACAACAAAAAGATTGTTCTGTTTGAAGAACGAACGTCAAACTGTTTTGTAGTTTTTTTCAAGGGTACTACAATTTTTTAGCGTGGTGTCGTTTTTTAAGGGCTTTTTACCCCTCATTTTGACACTTACAAACCCATGTTTTAACACTACTTACCATAAAAACGTTACTAGCAAAAAAAAAATCGACATTACTTAAAACAGTCTACATTGTCGTATATTAGCTTAAAAATGGCTATTTATTACTACAGTCTAGACTGAAGATTGTTCTACTACAAGAACAACCAAAAAACTAGAATTTCTAGTTTTTCAACCTATAGGTACACGTAGCCTGTTTACGAGCGTACCTGTGCCGCCTGTTGACAGTGCCAAACTTTTTGGCTCTGTCGTGGGCTACAAAAACAAATTGCCTTGCATCGTCCAGATGCAAGGCAATGCTAAAGGCTTAAGCGTGGAAACGAACGCTAGCTTAACCAGGCAGGAAAAAGAGCCTTCCAAAACTAGGCTTACAACATTCCCACGCTTAAACCTTTACGCAAGTATAGCAGACTAGAGGGGTTATGTCTAGTCTGCCTTTAACGCCTTAGCGTTTTATAATTGCTATGACGGTCATAACAATACTGGCAATAATGCCTACAGTACCAATGGTAAGCGTTGCGTAAAGCCACGCATCAGACCCGAAATTACTGCATTCACGGGCGGCAACCATGTAGCCCTTGACAATGATGACAAGGGCGCACCATAGCACCATTACTGGTGCTGTTAATAGGACGCCTAGCATGCTTACACCTCTACAAATCCAGCGTGCTTAAAGCTGGACACCTTTTTAACGGTGCCGTCAGGTTGAGTTTCCTCATAGCTTACACGCTCTGTAAAGGCATAGAGTGGTATAATGTCATAATACCAGAATCCGTTTAGGGCGTTTTCTAGGTATCGCATCAGATAGGGGGCGCCCCCTAGCATTACATATACTTTCTTAGGGAGAGGGCGTTCAGTCCTCATAGCCTCTTCCGTAATGTACATGTCCAAGAGCTTAACAATGTTATTAGCCCTTTCTTTAAGGGCTGTTTTCTCTGGTAAGATGTCAAAGGTTAGCAATTCTCTAACTCTAGAGCTTAACACCTCTGGTAAATCAATAACCCCCTCTGCGATTTGTTCAGAGGTTGCACGGTGTTGAGTTAAATTGATGATTGTTTTCATGGTCAAATTCCTTTTAAAAATGGTGGAAAACTAGAATTTCTAGTTTTTAATCTATAGATACACGTAGCCTGTTGACGAGCGTACGTGTGCCGCCTGTTGATAGGGGCGCCGAAAAAATTTCAGCGTGACAACAGGGCGGTGTGAACAAAAAGGGATACGGTTAACAATAACCGTATCCCTCTGAAGAGGATTGCTAAGATTTAGATACTCTTAGCTACCTCTTCAAATAGACGGGCTTGCAACTCTTGCAGTTGCTGTGCAGTGAGTTGTCCCTCACTGCCAGCCTTGTTTAGGAAGGCAGTTTTTAGACCTTTGCTATCGGCAATCATTTGCCATATAGCGAATGGTATATGCTCGTTCAGGCTGGCAATCATTGCCTGAACCTGTTCACGGGAAAGCTGGATTTCGCCTTTGACGGTTATCACACCGTCCGCTGTAGTTACTTCTTTTGAAGTAGCTAATTTAGCATCAGTAGCAGGCTTGATAGCCCCTTCCTGCTTGTTGGGGTTTACGGGCTGTTTCCAGCCCCGTTTTTTAGCTAGCGTACGGATATATTGCACGCTAGCCGTGCATCGGTCACGGATAAGCTTATCCGTGGTGTCATTACCCTTAAGCTGGGCGGCTTTTAAATAGGCGTCATTAAACGCCTTATTGAGTTGTTTCAGTGTCACATAATCTGTGACACTGACGAACGCCTGTATGGCGTCCTCTTGTAGCTGGGCTATTTTAGCCTCCGCGTTTAAGAGTGCAGTAGCGTATTTTTCTACTGCTTGGATTTTACTGCTTGCATCTAAAACTGTAATAGACATAATTTTTTTCCTTTAGGTTAAAAAACTAGAATTTCTAGTTTTTTTGTTTTCGGTTCGCTTTATATATAGGGGGCGGACCGTTTACCCCTTTGGTCATCAATTGACCATGTACATTATATAGGGGGTGTTGATAGGGCACCTTTGCTGGTTGTTAAGAGGGCGGGGGACCTCTGGACGGGCAGGCGCGCGGGGGGCAGGTACCTATAATATGGTACTACCTGAACCTGCTACCCATTTTTACCTCTCTGTTACATTTAATAACATCTACACCATATCTTGCATAACGACAACGACTTAGCTATAATAAAGACTTCAATCATTTGATCTCTCATTTGGATGGTTGATAAGTCCTTGCCTCGGGGTGGTTCCCTAGGCTAGCCACTAGTTAACGCTAGTGGCTTTTTTATTGTCTGCCATTACCCCCGCCCCCCCATCTGTCCCACCCTCTACCCCCCATTTTGGCTACTACCGTTCGCGATTATTTTTTGGTAAATTTTGGCTTTTTACAACATATCATTACCATATAAATAAACACATAAATAAACATATAAATAAACACATAAATAAACATACAAATAAACACATAAATAAACATACAAATACCATAGATATAACATACCCCATAAAGAGGTCGAGTAGTGGAGTAAATAGTGTCGCTATGATATCTGCAATACGTATTTAAAAAGGATTATCATGGCACAAACCAAACAAGCACCAACACCAGAAGCTAACACACCAGTGCAAGCAGATGCTACAGTGGCAGAACCAACAACGGCCAAAAAAGCTGTTCCAAGTCAGGTGAAGAAAGCACGTACAGTACGAGCGATGATACGTACCCAAGAAAAGGTGGACAGCACCCCACGAAAACCTAAACATATCTACACGCATGAGTACAAGGTAACCGTGGAAAAAGAGGTGGGTAATACATTATCAGAATTATCGGAAGCGTCTGGCTTTTCAGTGCGGCAGCTCACTCGCATTGCCTTATCGCATCTGATTAAAATCTATGCCCCTCACTATGGTCTTGAGAATTGGGCAGCGCCTGAAGTGCGCCTACCGCCACCTGTTTTATCACCTAATCAAACCCAAACGGTGGTGCAACCATATACACCACAACCTCAAGCACTACCACCTAATCAACCCTTACCTTGGACTCCTCCACAGCCAGCTAAATCGCCATATTCACGCCCAGACCCGTTTGGTAACCACATCGTTACCCCTTATACCATGCAACCCGATGTAACACCACCAACACCAATGTGGCAGATAGAGGATGCAGGGGCAGTGCCTTCCAATGGCATGCTCTATGGCATTCCTTATGAGGAAACTAAGTTTGGGGGTTAAGTATGAGCGAGTTTGATTTGCCCATTGATGCAACTTCCCCATCAAGTATGTTCCAGATGCCAGAGCCGTTATATTTGCCTATCCCTCAGGAGACGATTTATGAAGTGGCTTTTTCAATGGCGATGGCAGAACACGTCAGCGAAGATGACTTGGAAGGGTTTTTATTGCAGTTTGATATTACCCCTATACAGTTTGCCAATTTATCCTCCTCGCCCATTTACGCAAGGGCATTGGCTGAAGCTAAAGCATTCATTAAAGAAAACGGGGCTAATCGTGGCTTTAAGGTGCGTGCACGGTATTACGTTGAACGGTTAGTGGATGATATGTATAAGATGGCCAGGGATAAAGGTACCGACCCATCCTTACGTTTGAAAATGTTTGAGACATTGGCCAAGTATGCCGACGTGGATCCAAGTGCCGATAAGAAAGGTAAAGAGGGAGCCTCTGGTACGGTAATTAATATCAGCGTTGGGCAAGGCATCCGTGGCATTAGCGATATGCCCACCGTGGTCATCGATAATGGAGGGGCATAATGGAGCTATCCTATAAACCAACTCCAACTATCCTAAAGATGCATAACTCGACTAAACCCGATAAAGCCATTGCAGGACCTCCTGGTGGAGGAAAAACTGTTGGGGCATTATGGGAATGTATTTTTAGGGCGATGCGTCAGCCACCTGATGCCAACAACCGACGTAAGTTTCGAGTGGTTATTATTCGAGCGACGTACCCAAACTTAAAGCTTACAACGCTAAAGACCATTCGAGATTGGTTACCAAGAGAGCTGGGGGATATTACCTTAACACAGCCGATGGAAGGTACACTAACGTGGCAGCAGGCAGATGGGACATGGGTAGACTTCGAGCTTATTTTCTTAGCCGTGGAAGATGAGGCAGAGATTGACAAGATGCGCTCAATGGAGATGAGTGTCATATGGATAAACGAGGCGACGGAAGTAACACGAGATGTGTACGAGATGGCGCAGCAACGGGTAGGGCGATACCCTGCCGCTAAAGATGGCGCTATCTGTGCAGAGCCTGGTGTCATCATGGACTTTAACTTACCAGGGGTTGATCATTGGCTATACGATGTGACGGTGCGCAATGTGCCTGCCACGTTGGACTTTTTCATGCAACCACCTGCTGTTATTTGTACCAACTTTGAGAAAGCCGATGCGGGCGAAGAGCCTCCTCAGTTCGTGATGAATGATGAAGCAGAGAATTTAGACAATCTACCTGCAGGTTATTATGAGAAACAACTGGCCAATGCAAGCAGTTGGAACCGTATTAAATCATTCCTATTGATGAAGTGGGCATCATTTAATATCGGTAAGATAGTTTTTGATACGTTTAGCCGTACACTGCATGTAGCCTCTGTTTATACAGAGCCGTTACCTTTTACGCCTGTCTATGTTGGCATTGATACCTCAGGGCTTCATCCAGGGGCAGTATTTGCACAATTACAGATGGGTAGCTTAGTGATATTGGCCGAGGTGTACGGTGAAGATACGGCATTCTTGGAGTTTATTGATAAGGGACTAAAACCTATCATTGCTGAAAAGTTTGGCCAGCATCAGCTACTTGCTATCTGCGACCCTGCTAACCCTAGAGATGCCTTTACTGGCCAAACGCCTGTACAAGCCTTACAACGAGCAGGTATTAAAGCTATTACTGCTTATACGAATAAGTTTAAACCTCGTCGAGAAGCTGTGGCGGCGTTTTTAAATCGTCGGGCAGGGATGGCAATTGATAGACGGTGTGTTACACTTATTCAAGCTTTAGAAGAGAAGTATGTATTTAGAAAACTTCGTATCGCTTCTACAAGTGGCGCACAGTATGCCAATGAGCCAGAGAAAAACGCATGGTCTCATGTGGTCGATGCCTTACAATACTTATGTCTATATCTTCAGATGCCAAACGGCCCTGTAGAGAACCAGACAACAGGGGATAACTATAAAGGGCGTGTCCGACCTAGACGCTTACTGTAGCATATAATCCTATGACAAAGTGGGTAAAAATGTGGGTAAAAATTACTAGGTAGATTGTAGTAAATTAAGCTAGTAAATGCTATGCAAATACGATAGAGTATATTGTCATTGTGGCACTTGTAGCAGTTGCTGCTATTGGTGTTTATCAATTATTCGGTCAAGTTGTTCGTTCCCAAACTGCCGCCATGGCCAAGGAGTTGGCTGGAGAGGACGGTAGTTCTGAGTCTCAAAATGCACAGACGGCGGCACAAAACGCCTCCGCACAAACAGCGGCTAAATCGTTGAAAAGTTTTACAGGCAATGCGTCTGCTGGAAACTAATGATGTGCAACAAATACGGCATCCAATATCGTCAAGGTCAGGCACTTATACTAGGACTTAGTTTAATGAGTGTATTGATTCTAGCCTTGATTGGTCTTTACAGTAATGGACGCTTAATTGGCGAAAAATTAAGGCAAACTCATTCTGTGGATGCTGCGGCGTACTCTGGTGCGTTGATGCAAGCGAGAGCGTTAAATATGCAAGCCTATATCAATATTGCTCAGATTGGTCACCAGATGGCAATGGCTCATCTGGTGACATTAGGGTCTTGGGCTAAATTAGCTAGTACGGAGAACCGGTCCTTATCATCGGCAAATCCGCCAGTATGGGTAATCGCTACACATTTTGGTGCTAAACATGCAAAAGCTTATCAAGCAGCACAAAAGAGTTTTACTTTGTCCACAATAGCCCATCAGTATCAGCACTTACATCAGCAATTTATTAAGCATGATGAGATCGTTGAAAAAGTTTTATTGGCGAGTAGTTTATACATTCGCAAGACGATGGAGCAAAGCCGAAATCTGACAATTCAAAAAATTCTAGAAAGTAATTACCCAGAAAAACAGGTGATAGGAGACTTAAATAGCCTATCTATTGGGACAAGAGACAGTAGTCTGCCAGCTAAAAACACCTTGTCACTATTTATCAATGAAGCAAAAAAAGCTACTTCAGCTCAGACGCTAACGTGGTCTATAGATAATCAAGATGAGCAACAATTCACGCAACTGTTTAAACCTAAAGCAAATTATCGTTCACTTTTAGCGGATGTAGCTCAGGTATATGATTTTTTGAAACCTAGAAATAACACGAAAAAAAGTCTATTGCCTGTTAGCCATCGTTGCCCTCATTTGCGTCATGAATTACGGCGTAGAGGAGAAACCATTTTGAATGAGCAAGGTAATTGGCAATCTATGGATACGCAGTCATATCATGCCTTGAGATCAAATAAATGGATTGGTTGTTATTACCGAGAGTATCCCATGGGTTGGGGATGGGTGCCAGGACAGTCGGACTCCGTACCAGAAGGTATTGAATATAGTCAGGATCCTCCAGCTGATTTTTCTAAAGATGATTTTTGGCGGTGGGTTAAAAAAACGACTCAATGGGATATTTTTACCGGTGAAAACAACCCTTTAGCAAATTCTCGAGCAATTAGTGAGAGGCATCGCTGGAAAGGGGGAGGACTAGTTCCATATGTTGATATCGCTGATAGTAAAAATGAACAATTAGCCTTTGTTTTGACCCTAACTCAACCTAAAGTTCAGACACAAACATTAACCGTACAGTCTGCTGCTGAAACCTTTTTTGAGCGTCCTATATCAAGAAATGATGGTTATGTAGAGCGTGCAAATTTATGGCATCCCTATTGGCAAGCTCGTCTTATAAGTCTACCAGAGAGGAGATTTTATGAAAAACCTTAAGTGTTATTTAGGACAAGGCATAGCTGAATCATTAATAGTTTTCTTAGTACTGATTAGTTTGTTTTTTGCGATTTCTTGGCTAGGAAAACTATTGGATATTAGTTATCAACAAAGCAATGCTAGTCGATATGCTGCATTTCAACTCACTCGTCGTTTGGATCATATTGACAGCCAAGAAGTGCAAGACGAATACTTTTTGGGAGCAGCAAGGTATTGGTTAGATAGAAGGCAGCAACGAATTATTCAAGCAAATAATTTGTCTATTGATATTAATCGTCAAGAAAAACTATCGGCGAATATGCAGGTAGGTATGCAACATGAAAAAGCCTCTGTATTGCGTAAAGAGTGGGGAATTGAGGATAAAGGGATTGCTCATGTTAGTGTAACGACTAAACCTCACTATACACAGATTTCTAATGAGAAAACAGCATTGGGTATAGATATTGGTTTTTTTGATCGGCAGCAAATTTCGATGAAAAGGCATACATCAATATTGGTTGATGCGGAACATTCATCTAATGATAGTGAGGCTAATCAACGTGCAGGAATATCGGCTAGAGCATGGAAAGATGTTGCTCTAGAGTCTTATCAGTTAGGTCGACATATTCAGCGATATGCAGAAGGAGTTGATGAAGGATTTGCTAGAGCTAAACCTGTATTTGATTGGTTAAGACCGTGGGCTGGTTTAGTGCCAAAGCATCATTTAGAAAGGAGTAAAGAATGAGAGTTTTCTTTCTATTGCTAAGTGCTGTATTGATGCTGATGGATGCACAAGCACAGCCTAGAGAGATGAATGGTAATAATTCGCTTGTTCAACATACGACTTTGTCTGAACTTAAACAACAAGGAGAGCAATTATTTAATCAATTGCCACTTGAAAAAATACAGTTGTTACAGCAAGCGTATGTTTTCTCTTTGCCTCAAGTTGTCTGGACAATTGAAGGGAAAAGTGGTTTTGAGCAATTATTGAGTTTTTTTGAGTATGGTAAGCATCCGTTTACGTTTATCCATGTTTTCCCCGGTCAACTATTACTAGAAATTAATCAGACGCACTTCCATGGCGTGTTATGGATTAAACGATTGGTAGATCAGGCTTATTCAGGAACGTTTAGTGTGATGTCTTCATATTACAGAACATCAGGTTTACAGCCATTGTCATGGCTAGAACCTACAGCAAAATTACTGTTAGATATCGAAGTTGATAATCCTTCAGCGATGCGACAATGGATTTATGAATTGCCTTCACCACTATCACAAAGTGAGTCTTCTTTAGTTCAAGGACTAAAACGAACGGGCTGGCAGCAAACTCAGACAAACTATTCTTTAAACACTTGGCATAAAGAGGGGTATCAGATTTTTTATACCTTTCATCATCACCAGCAGAAAACATTATTACATCTAATGTTAAGTAATTTGTCGGTGAAGAACCCTTAGGTAAATAAGCGAATTTTGGAGTAATGATGAGAATTCAGTTTAAGCGTACAACCATTATCTTACTAGCGATTGCCCTTGGTGCTGGTATTATCGCTGCACTATCAACACAACAATATATACAGGAAAAAGTAGAAGAACTTGAAGCTAAATCAAAAGTCACTACTGTACAGAGAATAGTCGCTGCTTATGACTTACCACAGGGTACCAAAATAGAAGCAGCTCATATTGCTGTACGAGAGTATCCACAAGATTTAGTGATGAGTGATAGTTTGACACCAGAGCAATTTATTCAAATTGAAGGGCAAGTGCTAACAGCAACATTAAAAAAAGGAAGATCCTTTACTGTGGCTTCATATTACCAATCCAACTCAACAACCTTTTTCAGAAAAAATTAATGTTGGGCGTAGAGCGGTCACTATGCCAGTTGATAGTATCAATTCAGTGTCAGGTATGTTAGTTCCCGGCGATTTAATTGATTTATATGTGTCCTTTGAATATCGACAACGCCAAATTACAGCACCTTTATTACAAGGTGTATTAGTGATGGCAACCGGAAAGCAAAGTCGGCAAAGTGACACAGGTGAAGAAAATATTTATTCAACAGTAACCTTGGATACTGCTCCTGAAGAGGCAGCAAAGTTAGTGGCAGCTAGACAGTCAGGGCATATCACCGCCTTACTTAGAAATCCTCATGATAGTAAATCAGTGCAAAAAGGGATAAGAGGTGATTTAGCCACAATACTAGGCATAGCTAATCCAGTAGTTAAGCCAAAGAAAAAGACTAGTGTGATCTATGGGGATACAGACAATAAGAAATTGAATGCCCTGACAAGTCAAAAAGAGACTAGCGTTAATGATAATGAGATGAATAAAGATAAATCTATTATTGAGATACCAGGGCAGGAAGATATTGTGAGTGCATGGATTAATAGTTTACCTAAAAATAATCCTGTATCTGGCTTAACCGAAGAACCTCTTAATAGTGGCTTAGATCAGCCATAGCTTTATAAAAGGGAGCAGATACTGAGTAGTTCTGGATATTTACATGTCATAAATGAAAAACAAATGCTAGGTGATGCATTAGTTTAGGAGGAGAAAATGTTTTTTAAACAAATAGCTTGTGTATGGCTTATGTCTCTGGGAACAACAGTAAGTTATGCACAAGAGTCTATTTCCATGTTAGTGGGCGAAATTAAAGTACTCACCATAGAAAAGATTGCTCGGGTGGCGATTGGAGATAGTAAGGTGCTTAATGCAAGTACGGATGATGAAAAAGAGCTAATACTATTTGGTCGAGCAGAAGGTAAATCTACATTAGAAATATGGAATGAGAGTGGTGAGCGTAAGAGTTATACCGTAGATGTTAACTCAGCAAAAGATAATAAGACCTTATTAGAATATTAAAAAAATGCTTAATCGTATTCCTAATGTTAAGGCCACTATTGTAGGAGAAAAAATTATTGTGGAAGGCGATCGTTTGACTGATGCGGATAGAGAAAAAGTTACAAAAATTAGTAACACATTATCCGCAAATTGTTGATATGAGTAGTCAGGTAGGGTGGGATGAGATGGTGATGTTAGATGTGCAGATTTTAGAGTTACCTAGGCATTACCTACAAGAATTGGGCGTGAAATGGGGGAATGGTTCACAAGGAGGCTTTCAATTGGGAACATCTTTAGATGCAGGAGTCTCTTCGATTCTTAATAGGCCGGGTCAAGTTGGAATTGAGGCTCCCTTAGGTAAATTAGTTGGTTTTGCAAGTTTAAATGCGTTGCTGAGTTCATCTATACAGGCATTAGCGAGCCAAGGCAGTGCAGTTATTTTGGCTCAACCACAGTTAATGGCGCGTAGTGGGTCTACGGCAGATTTTTTAGCGGGGGGTGAAGTCCCTTACTCAATGGTTGATGCAAATGGGAATACTCAAACTGTTTTTAAACCTTATGGAGTGAGTTTATTTATTACACCAAGAATTGAGAAAAATGGCACGATCCGCTCAAAAATTCAGGTAGAAGTTAGCTCAGTTGATAGTTCTATTAGTTTAACCGGTGGTCCAGCGTTAAAAACACGCCGTACATCAACTGAGTTTAATGTGAAATCAGGGGAGCCTTTAGTCCTTTCAGGGTTTATTTCACGTGAGCAATTGCAAGGCATGGAACGTATGCCAGGAACGAGCGATATGCCTGTATTAGGCGAATTATTCAGATCACGTAAGTTCCAGCAAAATGAGACAGAACTAGTCATTATTGTTCGACCAGTTATTGTGTCATCGTCTAATCAATCATTGCAAACACGAGTGAATCGTAGCCGAGCTGTGATTAATAGCAGTTTTGAGGAAGCTCCTATATTGAATGTAGATATACAAGCGTCACCTGTTATCGAGAAGAAACCCGTGATTGAGTCTGTGGGGCAAAAATATCAATCATCCATAACGACTGAGGTAAAAAAACGCTTTCCAGTTAATATTCATAAACCATCATCATTTTCTAAACCATAAGGGTAACTTTTTATGAAAGTAGAACTCCTCTATGAAGACGGGCATAGCAGTATTGAATATATCGCTATTCCTTTTAAAGTAGGCAAAACTAAAGAAATGGATTTAGTGTTAAAAAGCTGGCGAGTTTCTAAGCATCATGCCACATTTATACAGAAAGAGGGTGATTATTATGTAGAAGATCATGGCTCTTTGTCAGGGACTTTGTTAAACGGTAATCGTATTGCTATAGGAGGTCCCTTAAAGCGACAAGATGAAATCATTATAGGACCTTGCTTGATTAAAATCTTAGAGATAGAAGAGCCAGAAAGTCCTGATGAGGATGTTCAGATTATTCCTCCTACTGATAGATTAAAAGAATTTATTCAGCCTCATTTTGTTGATGCTGAAAAAGTGATAAATGCTCAATATTTGCAACATCATCAACGGCTACATATAGCATTGCTTGAGGCATTAGAGTTACGTAAAAGGGATATAGCTACATTGAGTGATAGTGCATTAAGAGTGGATGCAGATAAATTATTAAGCCGAATTATTGAAGAAGATACTGAACTAGATGAGCAAATTGATAGACAAGTATTAAAGCAAATTATTCTGGATGAAGCTGTTGGTTTAGGGGCGTTAGAACCATTGCTTAAAGATCAATCAATCACAGAAATTATGGTGAATAAATTTGATGAGATTTATATTGAACGTGCTGGAAAGTTAATGCAAAGTCAAGCTACTTTTAGTAGTGAAAAAGCTGTTTTAAGCATTATTGAGCGTATTGTTTCACCAATAGGACGTCGAATTGATGAGAGTTCGCCAATGGTAGATGCGCGTTTAGCAGACGGTTCACGTGTTAATGCCATTATTCCTCCTATTGCATTGAAGGGGGCAAGTCTCACTATCCGAAAATTTACTCAGCACAGACCACAAATAGCAGAGTTAATTCAGTTAGGGGCACTAGATAACTGTATGGCAGAGTTTTTGCAATTATGTATTGAGCATAAAAAAAAATGTCATTGTTTCAGGAGGTACAGGATCTGGAAAGACAACATTACTTAACATACTCTCTCATTTTATACCTAGTCACGAACGTATTATTACGATTGAAGATGCTGCTGAATTGAGATTGAATCATCATCATCTGGTTAGTCTAGAGTCTAGACCAGCTAACAATGAAGGAAAAGGTATTGTCAGTATTCGCGACTTAGTCCGAAATGCTCTACGGATGCGTCCAGATAGGATTATTGTCGGGGAGTGTAGGGGAGCTGAGGCATTTGATATGTTGGGAGCAATGAATACGGGACACGAAGGATCGTTAACTACCTTGCATGCTAACTCCCCACGAGATGCTTTATCGCGTTTAGAGACCATGATTATGATGGCGGATATGGATTTACCACTCATAGCAATAAGAGAGCAAATTTCGAATAGTGTGCATTTTATTGTGCAGCAAGCGAGGTTGCCTTCTGGTAGGCGGGTTATCTCTTCAATTACTGAAATAGGAGGGATGGAAAGTGGTGTTATCAAAGCACAAGAAATATTTTCTTATGATAAATCCACTCAGCGATTTATTGGGAAAGGAATTCTACCAGCATGTTTTGAGCAATTAAGACAAGAAGGAAGTCTTCAATTATCCCCATCGCTGTTTACACAAACAAGCATGGCACCTGCAGGGTGTTAAGTAATAAAGCATTTGAGAATCAACGATAAGAAGATAAAAAATAAGATAGGAGGAGCAAAAATGATTATTTTATCTACAGCAATTTGTTTAAGTTTGGTATTTTTTCTGTTTTTAAAAGCATTTAATAAGGCCATTAGGGATTATGAGCAGCATTTTAAAGGAACAGCCAAATATGGTTTACAAGATATCTTTATTTTTATTGATCCACTACAGTTGTGGCTAGTCGTAGTACTGTTTGCTATAACAATTGGTTTGCTGACATGGATGTTTACTTTAAATATCTTTATTGCGATAGTCTGTGCCCTAATAAGTTTAATTTTACCGCCTATTTTTTTTCATCAATTAAAAAAAAGACGAATTAAGCGCTATGATGATCAGCTTCCAGATATGTTGTTATCACTTTCATCGGCTCTAAAGTCTGGTATCGGGATGCAAAGTGCGTTGAAGATATTGATTCAAGAGGCACCAGCACCATTATCACAAGAGTTTGGTTTGGCTCTTCATGAGCAACGATTAGGATTGAGTTTTGATGAAGCGATGGATAATTTACTCAGACGTATTCCGACAAATGCGAATCAAATGGTTATTTCTTCTCTAAAAGTAGCCTCACAGACAGGAGGTAATCTTTCTGAAGTACTTGAGCGAGTGGCGATGACACTGCGCTCTATTAAGCAAATTGAAGAAAAAATTCAGGCCTTAACGAGTCAGGGAAAAATGCAAGCCAACGTTATGATTGCATTACCTATTTTTTTACTATTGGTGCTAAATATAGGGCAAGAACAGGGGTTACATAGATTATTCACTAGTACGAGTGGTTTAGTGATGTTGGTTGTGGTGGTTATATTAGAAGTTTGTGGTTATTTGTTTATACGCAAGATTACTGCCATTGATATTTAGTTGTCGTACAAATTTTCTGAAAGGTGGGGCAATGATGTGGCTATTATTAAGTATGCTTTTAGCTGGTGTGTCATTATGTATTGGATTTTATTTGATGCTAAGTCCTGGGATTCAACAGCATGCTATACCTCTCGTTGTTTCTCCCTATTTTCAACGATATAGATGGTGTTGGCCATGGGTCAATAAATTTAGCCTTATTGCCTTACCTTTTTGTTCATGGAAATATCAAAAACGCCTGTCTTTATTATTGCAACAAGCTGGTCTGGAGGAAGAAATCTCGCTGCATGATATTGTGGGGTTACAAGTGCTATTTTCTCTGTGTGTGCCATTGTTTTTAGGATGGGTATTGGTAGGAGTTTTATCGCAGTGGTGGCTATTCATGTTTGTCATTTTATTGATAAGTTTAATCGGCGCATATTTACCGCTTATGCATTTGAAGAGGGTTTTACGTCAACGCCAACGATTGCTACTGAAAGATTTTCCTTTTTTGTTAGATATGACGACCTTATGTGTAGAATCTGGTATGAATTTGCACAGTGCGTTAATAGTCGCTACGCAGTCTTTGGTAACTGGTCCACTAAAACGTGAGTTAAGTCATGCATTAAATTTAATGAGGACAGGTAGTAATCGAGCTGATGCATTAAAAGAATTGGCGAAAAGAATGGGTTTAGCAGAAGTCAATCAATGGGTGGCTAGTATGACACAAGCGGAATCCTTGGGAATGAGTATCGGTCCAACATTAAGAGCACAATCAGAACAATTTAGACAAGAACGATTTTTTAGGGCAGAAAAAAAGGCGACCGAGGCGCCAGTAAAAATGTTATTTCCACTGGTTATTTTTATATTTCCTTGTACATTTATCGTTCTTATTCATTATGTAGTGACTTATGTATCGCGTATCGGTATGTTTGAATAAAGAGATTTTAGCCAGATTATTTAGTGCTGTGAACTGAGAAGATTAGTGGATAGCTAGGAATAAGTATGAAGGGGCATAAACCAAGTCAATTACGCTTAAGCATGGCGACATCATTCTGGTCCCGTTTAAAAGGCTTGATTGGTGTCAAGCACTTAGAACATGATGAGGGAATTTGTTTTCCCCAGTGTAAAGGCGTGCATACTTTTTTTATGCATATGCCTATTACTGTTATTTTTTGTGATAAAGAGGGCAAAATTATTCAGATTATTCCTCGGTTAAAACCTTGGTCATGGGCGTATTGTGCTCAGGCTAATATCGTGATTGAAATAGCACCTATAACAAACGAGTTAGATAATAATCCGCAAGACATAATCAATAGTCCATTTATGCAATCATTACAGATGAATATTTACGCGTTTTTTCATTGTCATTTAGTTATTAAATGAGAAAAGTTTTTTCATATCTAGTTAATGGTATTTAAACTACTGAATATGGTAATAACCCTAATAATTTATTGGTTCAGTATGAGAGTAAGTATTTTTTCTTATACTGTAGATGATAAGTTATTTATTGCAAACAAATCATGTATAAGGACACAAAGTCTTGTACAGCATATTTATTTTCGTATTGTTATAGGTGTAAAAATGAGCTTTAAAGCAGCATTAGACGATATTCAGTTTAATTTATTTGAAATGGGCTTGCTAAAACAGATTCAGGTTTTGCCAGGCTTTGAGGAGATAACGGATGATATCGTCCCTGCTGTTTTAGAGGAAAATGCTAAGTTTGTGGAAGAGCAATTAGCACCACTCAATAAAGTGGGCGATATGGAACATGCCCAGTGGTCTAATGGTGAGGTGAAGTCGCCAACAGGTTTTAAAGATGCTTTTAAAGCTTATACGGAAAGTGGCTGGCAAGCGTTGCAACATGAAGTTGAATATGGTGGGCAGGGTTTTCCTAAGTTGATTGCAGCGGCTACCTCTGAAAATTTGCATGCTGCTAATATGTCGTTTGGCTTATGCCCAATGCTGACAGATGGTTGTGTAGAAGCTATCCGTCAAGCGGGATCAGAACAACAAAAAAATCTATTTATTCCTCCCTTATTAGATGGTCGCTGGACTGGTACTATGAATTTAACGGAGCCTCAGGCAGGTTCTGATTTGGCGTTAGTAAATAGTAAAGCTATTAGACAGGAGGATGGAACTTACCGTCTTTTTGGTCAAAAAATATTTATTACTTATGGTGAACATGATATGTCTGAAAATATCATTCACTTGGTATTAGCCCGTACACCAGATGCACCAAAGGGAGTAAAGGGTATCTCATTATTTGTCGTGCCAAAATTCTTAGTGAATGAAGATGGTTCTTTAGGTAAACGGAATGATGTTTTTTGTACATCTATTGAGCATAAGCTAGGTATTCATGCTAGTCCTACAGCTGTACTTGTCTTTGGGGATAATAAAGGTGAGGTAGGAGAGGGTGCTGTTGCTTATTTAGTAGGTGAAGAGAATGCTGGTCTTTCTTATATGTTTATCATGATGAATGAGGCTAGATTTAATGTAGGAATTCAAGGTATTGCTGTATCTGAACGAGCATCCCAACAAGCTCTAGCCTATGCTAAAGAGCGTTTACAAGGAAGTTCTCTAGATAGACAAACAGACCGTCAAGCAGGTCCTGTGCCTATTATTCATCATCCAGATGTACAAAGAATGCTACAAACAATGCAATCACTGACACAAGGGGCGCGTGCTATTGCTCTGTATGCAGCGACAGCTCATGATTTATCAACACATCATACAGATGATACTGTTAGAGGTCATAATAAAAAAATCCAAGAATATTTAGTACCTATTGTGAAAGGTTTTTCGACAGAAATGTCTCTGGAAGTCACCTCATTGGGTGTGCAAGTGCATGGAGGCATGGGGTTTATTGAGGAAACTGGTGCTGCTCAGTATTATAGAGATGCACGTATTTTACCTATTTATGAGGGAACAACAGCGATTCAGGCAAATGATTTTATAGGCCGTAAAACTTTGAGAGATAATGGGGAAGTGGCTCTCTATTTTGTCGCTGAAATGAAGAAAACACGTGAGGAATTACAACAATCATCTGTTCAGCATGCTAAACAGATGGCAGACTATTTTTCTAATGCTATCACTGCGTATCAGTCTGCCATCGAAACTATTCTTGATTATGCAGTGCACGATCAGTTGCGTGAAGCTTATGCTGTGAGTGTACCTTTCTTAATGTTAGCAGGATATGTACATTCTGCTTGGCATTTTGCTAAGGCAGCACTGGTTAGTCAAGATAAAGGAACACCATTTAATAAGGAAAAACAACAGTTAGCCTTATTCTATATGACACAAGTCCTACCAAGAGTGACTGGTTTAAGCGAAACGATTAAAGCTAGTCGCTATGTGCCTCAGATGGTTATTAGAGACTAAAGAGTGGCTTATCAACGGGTACGTATTGGCAAATAAGTTTAGTTCGCGTCCTTAATACCCTCTATTAGAATTAGAGGGTATTAAGGTAGAGGTGATGCCAGAGCAGAGCTTGTATTAGCAAATATGATGCACTGGCATGCTATGCTGTTATGACTAGTGCAAGTATAAAAACAATAGCTAGCAATCAATGTTCAGACATTGTGGTATAACTGACGTATTCTCGTGCTCAACGATAAAGTTAATGTCTAGTGATTAATAGCCAGCTAAGGTACCGAAAAGACTAATGGAAGGAATAATACTAATCCACAATAACATCATAAGACCATTGCCTACATTAGAGGAGAGCGATTGGCTCATTTGACGTAAATCATGACGAAGTCCACGTGGCTGAACCTGTTCTGTATAGGTCCAGTCTTGGGCTAGTCGAGTAGAGTAGCTCTCACGATCACTTTTGATCAATCTGTATTGAGCATTCACAGGGGCTGAATTATTGTTATGGTTGGCTTTCATAGAAATTCCCTCTATAATAAGAAAACGGTAAAAACAACTCCGTAACGTACTATTCATATATGCAATGTATCTCATATGTACGAGAGGAGGACCATCTGCCAACAGTAATGCTCATTGTTGACAGATGGAAATCAGGACCCTAAACCTGATTATCAGAACTGTATGTTGCTGATGAATAATACTGTACATTTATACAGTATGTTTTGCAAGCTTTTTTTATGCTTTTTTAGGATTGTGGTTTTTTTACCTAAAAGTGTTGCCCTATCTAAAAATTAGCCATATTTTCTCTCTCATTAGGCTAGTTACTTGAATTAAAACTAGAATTCTTTTAAAATTATTGGCTTACCCATCCTCTGGCAACTACTGTATTTTGGGAAATACAGTGATAAGACTTGTCTTATCTCAATGTTAGGGTTGCGAATGATGGTCTTAAGGATAAGAAATGAATTTAATCCAAACTCTAGAGCAAGAAGAAATTGCTCGCTTAACAGGTGGAAAAGAAGTCGTTGACTTTGCTCCTGGTGATACTGTAGTAGTTAATGTAAACGTTGTTGAGGGTAACCGTAAACGCCAACAGGCTTATGAAGGTGTGGTTATTGCAAAACGTAATCGTGGTTTAAACTCTGCATTTATCGTGCGTAAAATTTCTTCAGGTGAAGCAGTAGAGCGTACATTCCAATTATACTCACCACAAATTGCTTCTATCGAAGTTAAACGTCGTGGTGCTGTACGTCGTGCAAAACTTTACTACTTACGTAATCGTTCTGGTAAAGCTGCTCGTATTAAAGAAAAATTATCTGCTCGTAAAGCTGATTAATTCTAGATAGAGTAGTTACTAAAAGGCATCTGCAAGTTATTGTAGATGCCTTTTTTGTCTTTGCTAGCCATCCTATAATTCAACTATAATAAAGAGAAAATATTTGTGGTTAAATTTTATATAAGAGGATTCTGTGGATAACAATATTAAATATGGTA
>NZ_AYSV01000001.1 GCF_000506865.1 Pelistega indica | reverse complement strand
TCAGCCTATGTATTTATCACAGAAAATGATTCAACAAATGCCATCTGGTGGGCGAGTTATCTCTATGAGCTCAGTAGCAGGGAATATCGCACGAGTAGGAGATGCAATATACCCTATCACGAAATTGGGTATCGTCGCCATGACAAAATCACTAGCCGTTGAATACGCCCCAAAGAATATTACCGTCAATGCAATTGCGCCAGGGGCTTTTTTAACAGAATCAAATCAACAGCTAGCTGAGGATCCAATCAAGGGACAGCATATGCTAAATAGAATACCGATGCAGCGCTGGGGAAATCCGGATGAACTTAGTGGGATAGTCGTATTTTTAGCTAGTGAGCTTAGTAGTTATATGACAGGGCAGGTGATTACTATTGATGGTGGATTAACTGCATTATTCTAGCTGTTTTTATTAGAATAATTAATAATCTATAGCAGTTAAGACTCTTATCGCTCACAGTTAATAAGTATTAAAAAGGTGTATGACTTCTGATGAGCATACACCTTATAGGAAGTTATAAATTAACGGTCAAGCGGTTTTATTAATCGTTTAACTCATAATTTACTATTTACTTTTTCTTCAGATTTAAGCTTTCAATGATTGGCTGCCAAACCTCTTTTTCTTTCTTCATGAATGCTTTAAATTCTTCCTGTGTACTTGGAATGGCTTCCATATATTGTGCTTTAAATTTCTCCTGTATTTCAGGCTGTTTTAGGGCATCATAAAGAGCTTTATGTAATTTAGCTTGAATAGCAGGATCTACTTTGCTAGAAATAACAAAACCATTCCATGCTTGACTCACAATATTTGCCACCTTAGTTTCTTTTACTGTAGGTAGATCAGGCAAGCTTGAGCTTCTGGTTTCAGAGGCTTGAGCTAGAACGTTTAGTTTACCTTCTTTACCTAATGCAATAACAGCACCTGGTGCTAGTGTCGCAAATTGAGTGTCCCCCGCTAAAAGAGAAGTCACAGCATCTGGAGAGCCTTTATATTGAACCGTTGTCGCTGTAGTCCCTGTTTCTTTGAGTAATAGTTCACTCGTGAGGTGTGAGCCAGAGCCCACCCCAACCGTTGCAACATTATATTTGCCAGGATTCTCTTTTAGTTTTTCTACTAATTCTTTCAGTGTTGTTGCACCAGTTGCTTTGCTAGAAACTAAAATATTAGGTTGAGTCGCTGCTAATGTAAGAGGGGCTAAGTCTTTTTCCGGATCATACCCCAAATTATCAACGATGAATTGGTTATAAACTAGAGGTCCATTGATACTTAAACCAAAGGTATAGCCATCAGGATTGGCTTTAGCAATTTGTGCTGTAGCGATATTTCCACCTGCACCAGGTTTGTTTTCTACTACAATAGTTTTTCCTAATGTCTTACTTGCTTCTTGCGCAACAAGGCGAGCTACTAAATCTGGATTAGAGCCTGCACCAAAAGGAACGAGTAGTTTTAGTTCATGTTCGGGCCAATTTTCAACAGGAGTAGCCGCAATACTCATTGAACTAAAACCAATAAGTCCAACAGCTAATAAGGTGTTTTTTTAAAAAATTTTTATTCATTTTGCTTCCTCAAAATATTATTAATTTTTCTCATTCATTTTTTTATCTAACTCCGCATTTGGATACCCAAATAAGGCGTCATAGTATAGATTCCCCGTACTATTCTCCGTTATCTTATCATTAAGAGATTCTGCCTTAGCATGAATAAACTCATCATGTGTCAAACTTCTTGAAAGAACATTGAAGCGTTGCTCGCAAAGGGGGAAAAAATCTTCATCTGTAGGCATTTCTTGATAGTTTTTAACATAAATCTGCTGCATACAAGTAATAACAGCTTTATGTTTATCATAATCAGTATAACCTGGTTCCAAATACTCTGCTGCATAAGATGGCGTAGTGAAGTAAGTTATCACGGCTAGTGAACCTATTATGCCAAGGCATCGTTCAAAGTAAGATTTATTGTTCATTTTTTGGCTCTAATCCTAATATGATGACGGCAATTGCTGTATTCACTCGCTTATCGTCAGGAGATAATGTGTCATAGATATCTTTTAGAACATATTTATTCGCAAAAGCATTTTTAAAATTGTCATAAATATGCTTATTCAGTGCTAAGTAATCTTCAAGACTAACTTCTTTCATAAATTCACTCAACCTAAATTGACATAATTTATCAATTTCTTTTGGCGTCATAGGTGACGTTTTTCCATTTCGAACAACGGTTAGACCAGATTCAATACCATCCTTACAATAACTTAGCAGTTCATTTTGAATATCGGTAGGATAGGGGGTTGAGTAACAGCCTGAAAGAAAAGAAATCAAAAAAATGGTGCATAGCACAGTTTTTTTTAGGGTGAATCTTAATTTGGAGGTCATAAGCAATAATTACATAGTAAAATTTATTGGCTAGGTATTATAGTCATAAATAATACATATTGACTATAGTACTTTGTTTTTTATTAACTAGGATTTAGCGTGCAAAAACTCATTCTAACTATATTGCTTACTTTTGTAGGTCATTCTGCATTCGCTCAAACCAGCTTCGATGAACCACAATTAAATTTAGACGCTTTAGACAATGATGTAAGTGTAACTTGTACTGATAAATGTGCTTCTGATTTAAAACTTGAGATGGTTACTTTTGAAAGTATCCTCAAAAAACCTGTGGGAAATGCTCGGATTACATCTGGCTATGGTTGGCGTATTCACCCAGTCTTAAAACGTAAAAAATTTCATCAAGGCGTAGATTATAGCGTTCCTATCGGTACACCAGTCCATGCTGCTCAATCAGGGACTATCGTCTATTTAGGCTGGATGTCAGGCTATGGTAATTTAGTGGTTATTAAACATGACAATGTTTATAGTACAGTGTATGGTCATTTAAATAGCTTTACCAAAGGACTGAAAGTAGGGTCAAAAGTAGAAAAAGGGCAGGTTTTTGCTAAGAGTGGTAATACAGGTCAATCAACAGGGCCTCATTTGCACTATGAAATCCGTGCACGAGGTTTGGCTGTTAATCACCAAACCGGCAAAGCATACTCAAATCAACTGCTAGTATTAGGTGAGCCTGGTACCGCACCAGAAAGTAAGGGTAATATTGCTATGGGTGCTGCTGGTGTCAAAGCCATTCGTAAGTCTAATGGCAGGATTAGGACTGTCTTGCGTTAATTATCTATCCATCCTTTTGTATTCTCAATTAAGCGTTTAATTAATCTTTTATGGTTAATTACACGCTTATTGTTCTTTATTCTCTAGCGCATATAGCCAATATACACATAATCCTTTGTTTTATGACTATATTTATGAATTATTTTAATAAATATTTTTTTATGTTTATAATAATATTCATAGTTTAGAGGCAAACCTATGGATACTTTTTTAGAGCTGAAACATTTAAAAACCTTATTAGCACTAGCAGAAACTGGGACTGTATCCACGGCTGCTCAACGTCTATTTGTGACTCAATCAGCGCTGTCACATCAAATCCGTTCTATTGAAGAACACTTCAATGTCTCTTTGTTTGAGCGTAAATCATCTCCTTTACGTTTTACAATTGCAGGAGAGCGTTTGTTGCGGTTAGCTCAAGAAATTACGCCCTTAATCAGCGAGGCTGAGCGTGATATTGTTCAGATTGTAGAGGGAGAAGCAGGGGAGTTAAGAATTGCTGTCGAGTGTCATACCTGTTTCGACTGGCTAATGCCTGCAATGGATTTATTCCGATCATTATGGCCTAAAGTAGAGTTAGATATCGTTTCTGGTTTTCACTCAGATCCTGTCGGGTTATTGCTCACTCATAGAGCAGATATTGCTATTGTCTCTGATATGGAGTCACAAGCAGGGGTTAGTTATAAACCATTGTTTTCATATGAAATGGTGGGAATTTGTGCGGCTGATCATCCATTAGCCCAAAAAGCTATTTGGGAGGCCTCTGACTTCAAAGAAGAAACGCTCATTACATATCCAGTGCCTGATGATATGCTGGATTTGATACGGAAAGTACTGAGACCTGCCAATATAGAGCCCAAAAAAAGACTTAGTGAACTGACAATTGCCATTATTCAATTAGTAGCTAGTCGTCGTGGCATCGCTGCTTTACCTTATTGGACGGTACTGCCGTATTTACAAAAAGGGTATGTTGTGGCAAAGCAAATTGGACAAACTCCATTGCGAAGTAATCTATATGCTGCTATACGTGAAAATCAAAAAAATATTGCCTATTTAAATGACTTTATTAAGATTGTTCAAGACCAGAGCTTTATGCGTTTACCAGGACTTATTCCATTGACCAACTAGCAATAGTGATCGTATTAATTTAATAAAACAAATAGTAAGTTTAATAGTTCTGACATTTTTTTGGAGTAAAAATAAAAATCATTATTATTATTGTTTTATGGTAGAATTCATTTTTTAATTTATCATTGAATAATTTTATGAAAAAAATTTTATTGGCTTCATTGCTTGCATTGGCATCATTAGGGCAGGTTGCTACAGCAGAAGTAAAAACCATTACTGATGTATTAGGCAGAGAGGTTAAAATTGATGTTCCTGTGAAACGGCCTATTATTTCATTCTACTATCCTGATTATGTCGCAGCAGTAGGGGTTGATAATTTCAAAAAGGTTGTTGGTATTTCACGAGAATTTTGGGAAAAATTTAATCCGGGTAGTTGGGCTTTATTTGCCGATAAGATCCCTTCTTTAAGCAATATTGCAGATGTTGGCTATGTGCCTAGTAATACTTTTGCCGTTGAAAAAGTTTTAACGCTAAAGCCTGATGTACTAATTATGCCAGCAATTCAATTTAACTCATTATCTAATGAAATTAAGCAATTAGAAGAGGCAGGCATCCCGATTGTTGTGGTTGATTTTAATGATCAAACCATAGAGAATCATACCAAGAGTATCCATTTATTTGGTGAACTAAACGGGGTCGAAGAACGCACGAATAAAATAGCAGATGAGTACGTGGCTGGGATGAACGATATTCAAACACGTGTTGCCAATGCACATCTGCCTAAGCCTAAAATTTATATTGAGTTCGGTAATAAAGGCCCAGCTGAGTATAGCTTTACATTTGGAAAAAATATGTGGGGAGCTATTGCTGAGCACGTGGGTGGAGACAATATTAGTAAACCGTTTGTTGAAAACTGGGGAAATATTAATCCTGAGCAATTTTTGACATCAAAACCTGATGTAGTGATTATTACGGGGACCGAAGCAGGAAACAAGACCAATCCTGATATCATGTCTATGGGTATAGATATCAGTGAAGAGGATGCTCAACATCGCTTGGCTAAGTTTATTACTAGAGCAGGGTGGAGTGATATTCCGGCTGTTAAAAATCATCGAATCTTCGGTATGTATCATACAGCATCTCGCTCAATTACCGACTTAGCTAGTGCGCAATTTATGGCAAAAGCATTGTATCCAGAACAATTTAAAGATATAGACCCTAACAAAACCTATATTGATTTCCATAAAAATTATTTACCTTTTGTTCCTAAAGGCACTTTTTTTATCCAGCTAGCACAGTAAAGTAGGGAAGAGAGTTTTGAGTTACCCGAAGAGAAAGTATCCATATACTTTCTCTTTTCTTTTATTTACAATACTAACTAATAGCACTGGATCTCATTTTTCACCGTTATGAAAACTTCGCAGCCTGTCGTTGGCTTTATCCTCACGCTTATTGTTATATTGTTGTGGGGAACATTACCGATTATTTTGCAGCCAATTTTAGCTTATATGGATACTCAAACGGTTATTTGGTATCGTTTCTTAGTAGCTGCCGTTGGTTTATTTTTATTATTGTCATTTTCTCATAGGCTACCACGGAAAAATCAATTTTTTAAAGAAGATATCAAATGGATTATTTTGGCAATAATTGGATTAGCGGCTAATTTTTATCTATTTAATCATTCACTTAACTATGTACCAGCCTCTGCTAGCCAGGTTATTAGCCCATTGACATCATTTTTTATGATTATTGTGGGTATTTTTGTATTTAAAGAATCAATGTCTTTATATCAAAAAATAGGTTTAGTCTTTGTCTTAATAGGCTTACCCATCTTTTTTAATGATAAGTTAGCGACATTTACGCATCTAGATAAATATTCTTTTGGTATTTTATTATCCACAATGGCAAGCTTGATTTGGGTGCTATATGGGATAGCACAACGAATTTTGCTGCGACATTTTACCGCCCAACAAATCCTGTTATTTATCTATATAGGATGTTTTATCGCTTACACGCCATTCACATCGCCAGCAGAGATTTTTAATGTGCCTATGTTTGCGATGATAGCTTTAGGATATGCTTGCGTAAACACAATATTGGCCTATGGTTGCTATGCAGAAGCATTAAATCGTTGGGATATTTCCAAGGTAAGTATGTTGATGCCATTGATCCCAATCGTCACAATTATTTGTGCATATTTGTTTTCTGGGATGTTTCCAGATTATTTTAAATCTCCACAATTAAATAGTTTAAGTGTATTAGGTGCAATTATTGTCGTAATGGGATCGTTCATATCAGCTCTTGGAAATATTTTATTTAGTCAGCGTAATAAAAGACAAGCACAGATAAAAACATAAACTCGTATTATTTGCACAGATAGTTTTTAGAGAGATAAACAAATCAGATTTAGGAAGTAGATAGGTAATCTAGAGAATTATAGATATAAATTCACCATATAATATTCGCATAATATATATTATGTAAAGTTATATATTTATTAAGTAGTTAATTCACGTTTATATCCCCTACATAGTAAATAGCTAGCTTTTTATACATATCCGCTAACAATGACTGATAATAATAACTAGACAATATTTATAGTATATGCAGTTATAGCTTTATGGTTTCATTATCGGTGCATAAACTATATAATAAGCTCTCAATCGTGATTCTATGGCAAGCACACGCTGGATTTCTTACTTTTACTAGTAAAAGTTGTGCTAGAAGGAAAAATAATGCAGTTAAAAGATAGTTCTTTATTAAAGCAACAATGTTATATCGATGGTAAATGGCTTAATGCACACACTGGTGATGTAATTGCAGTCATGAACCCTGCCACTGGTGAGCAAATTGCAACAGTACCTAATATGGGCATTGCTGAAGCTCGTCTAGCGATTGAAGCCGCTAATAAAGCATTTAAACAATGGAAATCACTAGTATCCACTGAAAGATCTATTATTTTAAAAAAATGGCATGATCTACTTATTGAAAATAAAGAAGATTTAGGTCTAATACTTTGCTCTGAGCAAGGAAAGCCACTGCCAGAAGCGATTAAAGAGGTTGTTCATGGTGCAGCCTATATTGGGTGGTATGCTGAAGAAACTAAACGAATCGTTGGCGATATCATCCCTACTCCTGCCCCAGGTAAAAAGGCATTGATTTTAAAAGAGCCTATTGGCGTATGTGCAGCGATTACGCCATGGAATTTTCCTAACTCAATGATTACACGTAAAGCATCGCCTGCACTAGCTGCTGGATGTACATTTGTGATTCGACCAGCATCTAAAACCCCTCTTTCTGCATTAGCTATTGCAGAGCTAGCTCATAGGGCAGGTATTCCAGCTGGCGTTTTTAATGTTATTACCGGTAGCCGTGACATCGGTGATGAATTAACGACCAATCCAATTGTTCGTAAATTTAGCTTTACAGGTTCAACAGCTGTGGGAGCTAAGTTAATGGAGCAATGTGCTAGCACAATTAAAAAAGTTTCTCTAGAGCTAGGAGGAAATGCTCCGTTTATTGTCTTTGATGATGCTGATATTGATGAAGCTATTCGGGGTGCTATTGCCAGCAAATATCGTAATGCAGGCCAAACCTGCGTATGTGCTAATCGTATTTATGTTCAATCAGGCATCTATGATGAATTTGTAGAAAAATTCTCTACTGTCGTCGATCAGCTTATCGTTGGTAATGGTCTTGAGAAAAACGTTACTGTGGGTCCTCTAATTGATAAAGAAGCGATAGTAAAAGTTCAACATCAGATACAAGATGCATTGGATAATGGAGCAACTTTAGTGAGAGGTGGGCATATTCATCCTAAAGGTGAGTTATTTTTTGAACCTACTATTTTAGCCAATGTTACTCAAGATATGATTGTATCCAAAGAAGAAACGTTTGGTCCTCTTGCACCTATCTTTAAGTTTGATACCGAAGAAGAAGTAATTCGCTATGCAAATGACACTATCTATGGTTTAGCTGCTTATTTCTTTTCTCGTGATCTTGGTAGAATTTTCAGAGTGACTGAAGCACTTGAATATGGTATGGTTGGAGCCAATACAGGGACACTCTCTAATGAGATGGCTCCTTTTGGCGGTATTAAACAATCAGGTATTGGACGTGAAGGGTCTAAATATGGGATTGATGATTATCTAGAATTAAAATATACACTTATTGCTGGACTTAATAACTAGTAACACTCCTTGCCAAGTAGCATAAATAATAAAAAGGTAAAAAATGGACTATTCAAAAGCATTGAGTAGTCCATTTTTAGCGTTTTCTACAAAGGAATAATTAAGTAGCTTAAAGAGGTGCAGACCACTCCTCAACAAAATTATGGTAATCCCCTCTTTCTTTTTGTGGGATTGACATTTTCGGCGTTCCCACTGCTAAAAAACCTAAGAAACGGTAATCTAACGGATCAAAGCCTAAACCTGTTTGAAATTCTTCAATATAGGTTGCTATTCCTGTACTCCAGAATACGCCATATCCCATCATTTGTAGGGAATTGATTAGATTCATTGTGGCACAACCTGTGGCCAACACTCTTTCTTGTTCTGGAATTTGGGAGTTATAGTCAATATGGCAAGCAATTGTAATGAATAAAGGCACATCATCAATCCATTGACGAACTGCAGCAAGCTTTTCATCCGTCAACGGCTTATCACTATTTTGACGAAGGTTAATAGCATAATCAACGAAAGTCTTAGTATTTTCTTGGCGAATCACTTTGAATCGCCAAGGTCTAAGTTTGCCATGATCTGGAGCTGACATTGCTGCTGTAAAAGCTAGGGATAATTCTTCATCACTAGGTGCTGGTGCAGTGACAAGTTTCATCGAATTACGGTTAATCATTAATTCAATAGCCTCTTTATATTGCATATAATCCCCTCTTCACTTTAAACCAATAAGGCTTTCATATCACGCACTGCCTTTTCCCATCCGTCAAAAACAGCTTGTGCCACAATAGCATGACCAATATTTAATTCACTAATGCCCCCACGAGCAACAATCGCTTGCACGTTTTGATAATGCAAGCCATGTCCCGCATTGACTTTCAGTCCATTGGCTAAACCAACGCTAATAGCCTTTTTAAGCCGTTGAACTTCAGCTTCAATCTGGTTTGGTTGTTTTGCTTCGGCATAAGCACCTGTATGCAACTCAATCACTCCAGCACCACATTTTACGGCCGCTTCGATTTGTGCCTCTTCTGGATCAATAAACAGAGATACTCGAATACCATTGTCATGCAATAAAGAGACGGCATCTTTGGTTTGATTGAAAAATCTGACAACATCAAGACCACCTTCTGTTGTCAATTCTTCACGACGCTCTGGTACGAGACACGCATCTTGAGGCTTAACATCGCAAGCGATTCTCAGCATTTCTTCTGTAATCGCACATTCCAGATTCATTCTAGTCATTAATTGAGGACGCATAGCATAAACATCTTTATCTTGAATATGCCTTCTGTCTTCTCTCAGATGCAAGGTAATCGCATCAGCGCCTGCCTGTTCCGCTAATAAAGCTGCTTTTATCGGATCAGGATAGTCGCAATGGCGTTGCTGACGCAATGTTGCGACATGATCAATGTTTACACCTAATTCAATCATTTTGTTTTTACAATATCTGTAGCTGACCAACCACCACCGAGTGCTTTATATAAAGCAATTTTATTCTGTAGAGATTCAAGACCTACAGATAAAAAATTCTGCTTCACAGTAAGTACGGTGACCTGTGCTGATTGTACCTGTAAAAAGCTATCAATACCACTTTTATAACGCATAGTAGAAAGTTTTAATGATTGCTCTGCTGCACTAGTTTGAGAACGTAAGGCATTTAATTGGTCTTTATAAGTTTTAACACCGATTAACGCATCATTCACTTCTTGGAAAGCTGTTTGGATATCTTTTTCATAAGTAGCCACTTGAATATCTTTACGAATTTTTGCTACATCTAGACTTCCTTGCAATGAGCCTGCTGTAAATACAGGCAGAGAAATACTTGGGGCAAAAGACCACATCTCTTGGCCTGAATTAAATAAATGACCTAGCTGAGCACTTGCTACACCAAACATGGCGGTTAAGCTGATAGACGGAAAGAATGCTGCTCTTGCTGCACCAATATTCGCATTAGCTGCTTTTAAGTTATGCTCATCTGCCATAATATCTGGGCGACGTGTCAATAGATCAGAAGGTAAGCCTGCTGGTATCGTATCTAGCATAACATCACTGCCAAAAGGAGCCGCTTTTGGTAAAGACGCTGGCATTTCTTGCCCTAATATAACTTCCAAAGAGTTTTTAGTTTGCTCTTTGGAGCGTTGCAATTGAGCCAAACTTGCTTTTGCTGATTCTAGAGACGATTTAGCTTGATTGACATCTAGCATTGATGCCACTCCTGCTTTAAAACGAGCATTAGTTAATTGATAACTAGCTTGATAAGAAGCAATTGTATCCTTATAGAGTTGCTCCATTTCCTCTAAAGAACGAAGAGAAAAGTAGGTATTTGCCAACGTAGTGACAACACTAATGTAGGCTGTTCGTTGGGCTTGCTCTGTTGCATAAAAAGATTCTAGAGCAGCTTCAGTTTGATTGCGAATTTTACCAAAAAAATCCAACTCAAAACTATTTAAACCAATACCTGCTTGATAAGAACGAGATAAGTAACGACTACCTGTTTGGCTTAAATCAGCAGGCAGTTTTTGAGCGCTCTCAGAACCACTTAAACCTATGTTAGGGAAAAGACTACTTTGCGTAATCCCATATTGTGCTTTTGCTGCCTCTACATTTTTAATGGCAATGCGTAAATCACGATTATTCTCTAACGCAATAGGTATTAATGCTTTTAGACGTTGGTCATAGAAAAAGTTTTCCCATCCAATATCAGCGGCAGTTCTTCCACTTTCATGAGCATATTTATAACTATCTTGTGCAATAGGACTTACTGGTGTTTCATACTTAGGTGCCAAATTACATGCAGCCAAGAACACACTACTAGTTAATAAAGAAATACGTCCAAATTTAGTCATTATTTTTCTCCATATCTCTTGACGATGTATATTCATTCATGTCTGCATAAATCTGATCTTTATACTGACGCTCTTGCAAGGCCATATCCTCTAACTCTTGTTGTTCGCCCAGTAATTTAGGTTTTGTCTTGAATAAACGCAAGATAAATACAAAGAATACAGGTACAAAAATCAAGGAAAAAGGTGTTACTGCCAGCATCCCACCCAATACCGCTAAACCAACTGCTTTTTGACCAGCTGCCCCTGCTCCTGTTGCGAACACTAGAGGAATGACACCCATAATAAAAGCAAAGGATGTCATCAAAATTGGACGGAAACGTAAGTGTGCTGCTTCAATAGCGGACTCAACTAGACTTGTACCTTTAGCATAGGCATCTTTAGCAAATTCCACAATTAAAATAGCATTTTTAGCTGAAAGCCCCATCACCGTAATCATACCTACTTGGAAATAAATATCGTTAGACTTATTCAATAGATAAGTTAATCCTGCCGTACCTAACATACCTAATGGCACAATTAACATAGCAGAAAATGGGATTGACCAACTTTCATATAAAGCGGCTAATACTAAGAATACCACTAGCATCGCTAATGCCATCATGATAGGCGCTTGATTACCTGCTTGAACTTCTTGGAACGATAGTCCTGACCACTCATAACCAACGCCCGCTGGTAACTCTTCTTTAATAATTTTCTCAACTATTGCCATAACCTCACCGTTAGCGTGCCCTGGAGCTGCACCACCGGAAATATTTAAAGCATCATAGCTATTAAAGCGTTTTACTTGTGACGGACCATTTGTCCATTTGGCATCGACTACAGAGCCTAAATCAACAAGATTACCACTAGTATTTTTAACTTTAAGTGCCAAGATTTTATCTAAGTCAGAGCGATAATCAGTATCTGCTTGTACCCATACGTTCTGCATGCGGCCATTATTCGGGAATTTACCAATAAAGTTTGTTCCTACTGAGGTACCTAATACTGAACGAATTTCTGAGATATTAACCCCTAATGCAGCAGCTTTATCACGATTAATATTGATTTGTAACTGTGGGCCAGGGCCTAATCCTGAAATACGAGGATTGGTCACAATACCTGTGGCTGTTGCCTTAGCAATCAATGTTTGTGCTGCCGCTCTTAATGCCTCTTGCCCTATCCCTCCACGGTCTTGTAACTGCAAATCAAAACCAGACGAGTTACCTAATGAAGAAATTGCCGGTGGGATCAAGCTAAATACAGTGGCATCAGGAATACCATACAGTAGCGCACCTGTTGCTTTACCAGCAATAACGCTTGCCGCACTCTGTGGGGATGTTCGTTCGGAAAAGTCTTTTAAGGTAGCAAATGCAATACCTGCATTCAACCCACTACCATTAAAGCTAAATCCTTGTACAGCAATAATATTGTTAAGCTCAGGCTGTTTTAAATAAAACCCTTCGATTTGCTTAATCACATCAACAGTCCGATTGGCAGATACACCCGCAGGTAACTCAATATTAGTAATGGTATATCCCTGATCTTCCTCAGGCATAAATGAGCTCGGTAATTGCATAAACAGATATACAGCACTACCTACTAAAATGAGATATATAATCATCATTCTTACGCTACGCTTAATAAGCCCTGCAACACCTGCTGAATAACGATGTGTTAATTTATCAAATCCACGGTTAAACCAACCAAAGAACCCTTTCTTCTCTAAATGGTGTCCTTTAGGAATAGGCTTTAATATCGTTGCACAAAGTGCTGGGGTAAACGTTAATGCTAAAAACCCTGAAAATGCAATGGATACTGCCATCGCTACCGCAAATTGACGATAAATAACACCTGACGATCCTGACATGAATAACAATGGGAAAAACACCGTTACTAAGACCAAGGTAATCCCTACAATAGCCCCTGAAATCTGTGGCATGGCTTTTAACGTGGCTTGCATAGGGGGTAGGCCTTCAGTCGCCATGATACGCTCCACATTTTCAACCACCACAATGGCATCGTCCACCAGAATACCAATAGCCAGCACCATAGCAAACATGGTCAGAATATTAATAGAGTATCCTAAAAATAACAATGCAGCTACCGTTCCTAATAACGCTACTGGTACTACTAGAGAAGGAATTAATGTATAGCGAATGTTTTGTAAAAACACAAACATAACGACAAATACTAATAAGATTGCCTCAATTAATGTATGGAAAACTTTATTGATTGAAGCATCAATATAGGGTGCCGTATTATAAGGAATTGTATAGGTCACACCAGCTGGGAAATATTGAGAGAGTTTATCTAACTCTTGTTTAATAAGTCCTTCTGTTTCTAAAGCATTAGCACCAGGTGCAAGTGAGATGGCAAACACCGCTGTTGGTTTACCATTGAGACGCGCGGAGTTAGAATAAGATGTCAATCCAATTTCAACACGAGCAACATCCTTTAATCGTACAATCGCACCATTTGTATCTGCTCTCAAGACTACATTTTCAAAATCTTGTACAGTAGTTAACTCACCATTTGAGCGAACAACAGCACTAATTGTTTGTGACTCTTCATTAGGCGGTGCACCCATTACACCCGATGAAATATTTACGTGTTGTGCCGATAAAGCAGTATTTACATCTGACATACTCATGCCATAGCTCGTCAGTTTTGCAGGATTTACCCAAATACGCATTGCACGTTCGGCACTAAATAATTGGAAATTCCCTACCCCTTTCACACGAGAAATGCTATTTTTAACATTTCTCGTGATATAGTCCGCAATATCCGCCGCTGATTGTGAACCATCTTTGGAGCTCAACGCTACAATTAAAAGGAAGTTGGAGTTTTGTTTACTGTAACGTAAACCTTGTTGAATAACTGATGTAGGCAAACTAGACGTAATATTCCCCACTGCATTTTGCACATCAATCTGGGCTTGGTTTGCACTCGTCCCTGGATTAAAAGTGATTTCGATTTGGGCATTACCGTTAGTATCACTGGTGGAAGAATAATATAAAAGATTATCCACACCATTTAATTCATCCTCAATCAAGCTGGTTACAGATCGAGAAACTTCTTCTGGAGAAGCACCTGGGTATGTTGCTGTCACTCTAACTGTAGGAGGAGCCACATCGGGATATTGTGCAATAGGCATATTTGGTAATGCCAATAAGCCCATTAATAAAATAAGAAGCGCAATTACCCAAGCAAAAATGGGGCGATGAATAAAAAATTTAGACATAATTGACTACCTTACTTAGTCGTTTTTTCTTGGGCAGGTGCTGTTGCTGGCTGTGCTGCTTTATTATCTTTTGACCAAGGGATTGCTTTTACAGGTACACCAGGACCAATCTTAGTAAAGCCCTCTACAATTAATTGTTCACCTGCAGTTAAGCCTGAGGAAATTACTGTTTTTTGTCCTATTTGACTGCCTAGCGTCACGGGTTTAAGGGCAACTTTTCCACCATCAACAACGTAGACCATATTAGAACCATCAGATTTTCGCTGAATCGCTTGTGTTGGCACAACAATGGCATTTTTGTTAATACCACGTTCTAGTTTCACTTGAACATACATACCGGGCAATAATAAGTGTTGCGCATTAGGAAATGTTGCTCTTAGATTAACTTTTCCTGTCGAAGGATCTACCGTAACACCACTAAATAATAATTTGCCTTTTTGCTCATATTCTGTACCATCTTCGAGAATAAGAGATACAGCCGCTGCATCAGCATCAACTTTTTCTAGCTCACCATTTAGAAATGCTTTGCGTAATTGCGTCATTTCGTTAGTGGATTGGGTAAAGTCTGCATACACTTCATCTAATTGCTGTACCTTAGCTAATTCAGTCGCACTGGTCGCCGATACCAGTGCACCTTCTGTCACTAAAGCTTCACCAATAATCCCATCTATTGGCGATGTTACATTCGTATAGGATAAATTAATTTTTGCTGTCTGAACGGCGGCCTTGGCAGCTCAATAGAAGCCACAGATTGCTGAGCAGAAGCGATAGCATTGTCATAGTCTTGTCTACTAATTGCATTGGCTTTAATAAGTTCTTGATAACGTTTCGCTAATGAATTAGCACTTGCTGCTGATGCTCTAGTTTGGTTCAAATTAGCTTGTGCTTGATTTAAGGCTGCTTGATAAGTAGCAGGGTCGATTTTAAATAATAAATCCCCCTCTTTCACTGTACTGCCCTGTTTGAAATTAATGCTTTGCACAATACCAGTAACTCGTGCACGTACTTCAGCATCTTTGGTCGCATTAATACGACCAGGTAACGTCGTATAAATATGTGCTTCTTCAGGCTGTAATGTTATTGTGGCAACATTCATTGGAGGACGTTGTTGTGCTACTGCATTATTAGAAGAAGGTTTACATGCTGTTAAAACAAAGATAGAGGCTAGTGCTGTAACAAGCAAGCCTTTATTAAAAGTAATTTTTGTCATCATAAATCGGAATAAAATAGTCATTGCTGATGGTGATAGAGCACCATTCTAAGCATAGCAAGAGGATATTTACAGTATTTTATTGCAATTTATTTGCTTAGGCAAGTATTTTTTACTATTGATAATAAAAATCTCTTACGTTCCGACTAGAAAATAAGAGATTTTATAAACATGAACTAGTAATTAACCAAGTAAGAGAGCATCGTCTTCAATAATTTCACCACGTACTTTTTCGAACATTTGCAATAACTCGTGCACTGTCATATGCTCACGTTCTTGACCACTTACGTCCAATACGACATTGCCTTGATGCAGCATAATGGTGCGTGTACCAATTTCTAAGGCTTGTTTCATACTATGCGTTACCATCATGGTGGTTAATTTTTTCTCTGCCACAATTTTTTCTGTGAGTTCTAGAACAAAATTTGCAGTGCGAGGGTCAAGGGCGGCCGTATGCTCATCTAATAGTAAAATTTTGCTCGGCTGCAGCGCCGCCATTAAAAGACTGACTGCTTGACGCTGCCCACCTGATAATAGCCCTATCCTATCTGTAAGACGATTTTCCAACCCCAAACCTAAAATACTCAGTCTCTCTTTAAAGACTTCGCGCATACTATTGGTAACTGCACTTGATAAGCCTCTTTTCTTACCCCGTTGATAAGCTAGTGCCATATTTTCTTCAATGGTTAAATCTTCACAAGTCCCTGCCATTGGGTCTTGGAAAACTCGAGCAACATTAGGAGCACGCTGCCAACTGTATTTTTTTGTGACTTCTTCATCATCAACAAAAATACTGCCTGAATCAACGATTAACTCCCCTGCTACAGCATTTAAGAAAGTTGACTTGCCTGCACCATTTGATCCAATCACTGTCACAAATTCGCCTTCAGGAATTGTCAAAGACAATCCCTGTAATGCACGTGTCTCAATAGGCGTATTTTTATTAAATGTAATTCGTAACTCTTTCGCCACTAACATGATATTACCTTTTGAATTTCTGCTTTAGCTTAGGCAAGATTAACGCAATCGTTACCAATACAGCGGTGATTAAATTTAGGTCTTGTGCTTTTAACCCAATAAAGTCACTATTGAGTGCTAAGGCAATAAAGAAACGATATAAGATGGCACCTACTATCACCGCTAGTGTTGCATAGATAAAACGCCTTGAGGTGATAATACTTTGACCCACAATAACAGCTGCCAAACCAATCACAATAGTTCCAATCCCCATAGAGATATCGGCACCACCCTGTGACTGGGCAAACATAGCACCTCCTAAGCCTACCAACGCATTAGAAATAGCCATACCTAGTAAGACCATTCTATTAGTAGGAATCCCCTGTGCTCTCGCCATACGTAAATTTGATCCTGTTGAACGCATACCCAGACCAATCTCCGTCGAGAAGAACCAGTCCATAAAAAGTTTTGCAACGACGACCATAAGTCCTAATAAAACAGGTCGCCACTCATAATCGGTTAGAAAGCCTAACTGGGTAACAGTAAAGACAGTATCATTAGTGATTAATGGAATATTAGGACCGTCCATAATGCGAAGATTAATGGAATACAATGCTGTCATCATCAAAATTGATGCTAACAAATCCATGATGCCTAACTTAACATTTAACCAAGCTGTAATCATCCCTGCAAAAGCACAGACCAGCATAGCAACAATAGAAGCACTAAAAGGGTCAATACCATTACTAATGAGTAATGCCGTTACAGCACCACCAGTAGCAAAAGTACCATCAACTGTTAAATCAGGGAAACGTAAAATTTTAAAGGAGATAAACACTCCTAGGGCAACAAGACTATAGATAAATCCAAGCTCTAGTGCCCCTAAGGATGCAAAAAATGACATAAGATGTTAGGTAACCTTTAAAAATTACTCAATTACTTTAGCTGCCGATTTTACTAAATCGTCACTTAAGGTTACCCCTTGTTCGGCTGCTGCTTTTTTATTGATATGAAGTGCTAAATTTTTAGATGTTTCGTAAGCAATCGTACCCGGTTTTTCACCTTTAAGAATACGTGTTACTACAGTTCCTGTTTGTTCGCCTAAATTGAAGTAATTTAAGCCTAACGCTGCAATTGCTCCACGAGGGACGCTATCCGTATCAGAGGCAATTAGCGGAATATTTGCTTCATTACCTACTTTCACTAAGGCTTCATAAGAAGAAACAACGTTATTGTCTGTCGTTGTATAAATAGCATCTACTTTACCAACTAAACTACGTGCAGCTGGACTAACATCGACAGAGCGAGGAGCAGCTGCCTCTATTAACTCTAAACCTTCAGAAGAAAGGATTTCTTTAAGTTTTTTAACTTACAACTGCTGAGTTAGCCTCACCGGGGTTATAAACAACACCAATTTTCTTAACCTTTGGTACTACTTTTTTGATAAGGTCAATTTGTGGACCAAGCTCTAATACATCAGAAACACCTGTTACGTTAGTATTAGAAGGCTCTGCTGATTTAACTAACTGAGCAGCGATAGGATCTGTAATCGCTGAGAATACGACAGGAATATCTTTAGTTGCCGCTACCATTGCTTGAGCAGAAGGTGTTGCAATAGCAACAATAACATCAGGTTTTTCACCAATAAATTGACGAGCAATTTGTGCTGCTGTACCTGTATTACCTTGAGCACTTTGATATTTGATTTTAATATTCTTATCTTTTACAAAGCCATCTTTTTCAAGTTGCTTGATTACTCCATCACGTACAGCATCTAAGGCAGGATGCTCAACAATTGCTGTAATAGCTACAAATTTATCTTGAGCTAACGCTGTACTAGCTACGCTTGCCCCTAATAAAACAGCCAATGCTGAAAATTTAAATTTATTAAGCATCATTTACATATACTCCTGAACTGTATTAATTATGAATAGATTGTTATCCGAAAAATAATTAAGTGTAAGGGTAACCGAATTTAAACGTATAACACATTAGGGGAAACCTTAATTTTCTTACTTTGTTTTTCCCACTCTTTTATAAGCTCTTTAGCCATTTGTACCCCTTCTAAATCCGTGTATCGCTGAACCACTTTAGCGCGTTGAATAAGGTCTTCTTTTGATATTTGTATCGCTGGTCCTTTGAACGCCAATACGATACGATTACCATCCTCAGTTTCATCAAAAATCAGTACCCTATCTGAAAAAGCCGCTTTAATATTGTTAATATTTTTTTTGTAGCTCGGATGATGTCCAAATAGATTAACTACCATAATACCAATATTACTTAGTACCTTATAGCAGTCTTGGTAAAAGGCTAATGAGTCTGCAACAGGCCCTTGAGCTGTATAATCATATAAATCCACTAGTAATACTTGAGATTTATCATGATGTGATACACTATTTACCCAGCGTTGAGCATCTTCATGAGCTATCGTTAATCGTGCTTGACGGCGTGGCAGTTTAAAATAGTGATAACAAAACTCGGTTACAACAGGGTTCCATTCAACACAGTCAATATTTGCCCTAGTCAATTTTAGGCATGATCTCACTAAGGATCCAGCACCAAGTCCTAAAATTGAAATATGCTTAACATCCCTACTTTGCAAAAACAATAACCATGCCATCATCTGACGTGTATATAGAAATACTAAATTGGCAGGATTACTGATTTGCATAGCCCCCTGAATCCAAGGGCTATTAAAGTGTAAACAACGGACGCCATCCATCTCAGAAAGGGTTGGCATATCATTCAATTCATCAGGAGCTATTTTAGGCATAGTTGGTGGTTCTAAAGCATTTTTTTGTAAAGAATCAGCGGTTTGTAAGAATTTCTCAAACCAGTGCATAGTAGATAAAAACCAGTCAATGGTCATTGTATATGGATATCCTTAATAACAAGATTAAGTTAACGATAATAAAGTATAACTGTAGATGACGACCTCCCTACACTAATCCTTGTGTGCAGCGTATATTTTCATATTAATACACTCTAGCATTAGTTGAACTTAAAGATGCAATTTTTATACTGTGCATAAGAATAATATTTATCCTATCACTCCAGAGGTAAATGCGTTACAATATCTTCTTTTATTTGTTAAGTGACATTATCCACTTATACATTATATCTCTGCCCTGGAAAGACAACGTTTTACGGCATAGTGCTGATAAAAAAGCAATTGCCATCCGTGCACTAGCACGCTGATAATTTTTCTGAAAATCAACAATTGGAGTGTTAAATGGCACGACCTTCTTTCTCTCTCGCATGGGACGCATCACAACGAATTTATGATCCTACTAATTCTGGAGAAAAAGTTGCTAAAACAATTGGTGGACTAGTTGAAAAAAATATAAATAATCCAGACACAAAACAAAAATGGAATAACACATGTGCCGTACGCATGAGCTACATCTTAAACCAGGCCGGAATGGTTATTCCAAGAATTCCAGGACAAACCGTATCTGGCGCAGATAAAAAGCAGTATTTTTTTCGCGTCAGAAATCTTATCACTTTTCTAGAACAAAGATGGGGAAAGGCTGAAATCGTCAAATACCCACCATCTGGTGGAGGTGATCTAACTGGAAAAAAAGGATTAATCCTTTTTGAGCTATCTGGCTGGTCAGATGCTCAAGGTCATGCGACACTGTTTAATGGCAGTATTTGTTATGACCGTTGCTACTTCAATGAGCCAGGGGCAAGATATCTTACTGCGCGTGCAAATTTTTGGAGTTTACCATGATAGACGCACTTTTTAGATACCTATTATTTCTGGGACTTGTCCTTATGTCCTCTTTAGTCTACGCAAAGAACGATATAGATACTTCACCACAAGCTGGTACACGAACCTATGCCCAAAATTACAAAGATATGGTCTTAGCCTCTTGTATAGCGAACGCCTATACAAAAGAGAAAAATGCAGCAATTGATGCTGGAAGCAGTGTCAGTGCACTGAGAGATTGGACTTACTTCGATTTAGAAAAGAGTCCCGATGCAATTAAAACTCTTGTGGATACTTATTTGAAACGAGATTATCACAATCCACTTGTCGAGTCAGAAGTCAAGGATGTCCAATTCGATTTTTTGAAATGCTTGGATTTGTACCATAGCAAGGAACTAGAATTGCTTGTCAAGCGTGTTGTCATTAACCCAAAGCGTACTTATCGTCAAGATAACCCGAAGCAGTAAAAACTCAAGAGAAGACTCTTAGAAAAGATGAAAATGTCTCAATCCCTAAGTCAATAGTGAGAGTAATGTTGTATGAAAATTGCTAGTTGGAATGTAAATTCTTTGTCTGTCCGAATTGAACAAGTCATTGGCTGGCTAAAAAACACCTCTGTGGATGTACTATGTTTACAAGAACTAAAAATGGAATCGAGCAAATTCCCAGCACAACTTTTTCATGAACTTGGCTACCAAGCGATTTGGTCTGGACAAAAAACCTATAATGGTGTCGCTATTATCAGTAAAACCCCTCTTACTGTTGAGCAATATAATAACCCTTATTATGCGGATGCACAGCAACGCTTAATTGCAGCTAATATACAAATTAATGATCAAACTATTCGTCTAATTTGTGTCTATTGTCCAAATGGTAGTGAACTAGGTAGTGATAAATTTACCTACAAAATGCAATGGTTTGATGCGCTTAATGTATACCTAAAAGAGCAATTAAATACCTATCCAAACCTTGTACTAACGGGGGATTTTAATATCGCTCCTGATGATAGAGATGTGCATGCAAAATACCAAGGCGATATCCTCGTCTCTCCTGAAGAACGGCAACAGTTTTCTAATCTATTAGCATTAGGGTTGCATGATTCATTTCGTTTATTTGAACAAGAAGAAAAAAGTTTTAGTTGGTGGGATTACCGGCAATTTGCTTTTAAACGAAATGCGGGCCTACGGATTGATCATTTACTTATTTCGAATGCCTTAACGAAGAAATGCACTGCAAGTAGTATTGACAAAGCACCTAGGGGGAATGAAAGACCGTCAGATCATACGCCCGTGATTGTAACCTTAGATATGACGGCTTAATGAGTCGTCAACAACCACAAATTTTATACCCCTAAAAATAGCCATATAAGACAATTTCTAGGGGTATAGTTTACCGCTTGGATTATAAATAGTGACCAAGACTAAAATACTTAGTGCTTGGGCATGCTCTTTTATTAAGAACTAAACTATTCACCATCTAAAATACGTTGTTCAATAATCTGTGCATCTTTAGCGCTTTGCATAGGAATATGTAACGTACCAGATGTGTTTCTAGCATCAATATCAAAAATAGAAATTAACTCATTTTTAAGTGTAAAAATAATATTCTTACCAATATTTTTACCTGTTAGATTGGCTAATTTTTGCGTACCTTGTGGAGAAAAAACCAAATCTAAATAAGGTTGATTTCTTTCATCAACAGCGGCAATCGCATTACTCAAATCACTATAAGTGAGTGTTTGTGTTGGGTCAACATAGACAGTACGACCTTTCTGAGTAACTTTTGTATAACCATCAATAGGAGATGTTGCTCCAATAAACAACACTAATGATGAATTTACTTTGGCTTGTTCAGGTTTGTTAGCTTTACTTGGTGGTGGCGTTGTAGGAATATTGGATGGCAAACTAGAGCTTGAAGAGCTACTATTAATGCCTAGCAATTTGTCTATAGTTTGACAACCAGCTAGAGAAACAACAATACCTGAAATCAGGAACAAACGATTTAAACGCATAACTCTTCCACATTAAGAAAAATTAAAAACAGTATGATAATGTCAAATTTATGAAGGAACTACAAAATTAACATTTTATTAGCTTCTTAAGACTTATTTTATGAAAATAAGCAACACTTGGCTATAGAAAACGTTCAAATGGTTTCAAATAACGCCACTGACCTTGTGGTAAATCAGCTAAAGCCACATTGCCCATACGTACACGTTTTAGACCTACAACCTTCAAACCAACCATTTCACACATACGACGGATTTGACGTTTCTTGCCTTCCCACAAAATAAATCGTAGTTGATCATCATTAATCCATTCTACCTCAGCTTCTCGCAAGGGTTGCCCATCCAAACTTAATCCGTGATTGAGTAACTTTAGACTATTACTAGATGTTTTACCCTCAACACGAACAATATATTCTTTTTCAACATCAGAGTCCTCACCAATTAACTGCTTGGCAATACGCCCATCTTGAGTCAATACTAATAAGCCTTGAGACTCAATATCCAACCGTCCAGCAGTAGCTAAACCTTTTAGATGCTGAGGATCAAACTTATTGTGAGTCTTGTCAAATTGTCGATCAGGTGTGATTAAAGAGATAGCTGCTTTATATCCTTTTTCAGCCTGCGAAGATACATAACCAACAGGTTTGTTGAGAATAATAGTAGCCTGTTGCGATTGTCGTGCCAGAGCTTGTTTATCTAACGTTATATTTTGATAAGGGAAAGCCTTATCACCCAAACCAACCACCTTCCCATCAACACGCACCCACCCTCTTTCGATAAATGCATCTGCTTCACGACGAGAGCAAATTCCCTGTTCACTTAATAATTTTGAAACTCTACTTTTTTCCATACTTGTTTTTTATAATTAAAAAAAATTAAGATAAGTCACTGTCTTACAACAAATCAAAAAAATGTCACTTTCTATCTATTCTAGTATATGGCGTCCTCAGCCACCAGCATCGTTAAGTAATTTACAACGTTATTGCCTCAAACGCCCAGGTATTTTAACTAAAGGCCTTAGACAAGTAGGCTCTTTAAAAATCAACATATTAAAAGAATGCATAGAGTCTTTATCATTAGAAGAAAGTCTGGCTATTAATCAACCAATCAATACGCCTGTTTGGGTCAGAGAAATTGTGATGAGAATAGATGATACCCCTTGTGTCTGGGCAAGAAGTCTTACCCCTCTCGTTGCTTCACATTCTACATGGAAAGGTATTCGTCGTTTAAATACACGTCCTTTAGCAGAAATTCTTTATCATGATCCAACTATTCAACGTTCAGCATTTGAAGTAGCCAGCATTTATCGCTCAACACAAATTGCTCGCTCACAGCGAAAGTACTTTCCTACAGATAAAGAACTATCATTGAATTATGCGAGGCGATCTATTTTTTATAAAAAGCACCAACCACTAATGGTAATTGAGTGCTTTTTACCTGATTTTTGGCAATTATTAGAGCATCGCCCAAACTTAGCTTACTACTAAGCTTACACACTACTCGTTTAGTCTATAAGACTTTTATAGTGCTTCATCATTAAGTTCACCAGTTCGAATACGAATAGCCTGCTCTACCGGTGTCACAAAAATTTTACCGTCACCTATTTTACCAGTTCGAGCAGCGCGTACAATCGTTTCTATAGCTGTTTCAACCAATTCATCTTTTACCACCATTTCAATTTTTACTTTAGGTAAAAAATCAACGGCATATTCAGCACCGCGATAGAGCTCAGTATGTCCTTTTTGACGTCCAAATCCTTTAGCTTCTGTGACAGTTAAACCACTAATACCAACTTCACTTAGTTCTTCACGAACCTCATCTAATTTAAACGGTTTAATAATCGCCGTAATTAATTTCATTAACTTCTCCAACTACTTATTATATTAATAACGATAACCATTAGTAATAGGTGCTCTCCAATCACGTCCAAAAGCCCTACGAGTTATTTTTGGACCTGGGGCACCTTGACGGCGTTTGTACTCATTAATGCGGAGTAAACGAGCCACTTTTTCCACTTCCTCTGGATTAAAACCTGCCTCGATAATCTCATCACTGGACTGATTAAGTTCCATCATACGTTCAAGAATATCATCAAGTACGGCATACTCAGGTAAACTATCCTGATCCGTTTGATTGTCACGTAATTCGGCACTTGGAGGGCGAGTAATAATACGTTCTGGAATGACGCGACCAAGTGTATTACGCCATTTAGCCAGACTAAACACCAATGTCTTAGGAATATCTTTGATAACGGCAAAGCCACCTACCATATCACCGTATAGCGTGCTGTAACCTGTCGCCAACTCAGACTTATTACCCGTATTTAAAATCAAATAACCAAATTTATTTGAAAATGCCATTAAAAGAACACCTCGAATTCTCGCTTGAATATTCTCTTCCGTGGTATCGATAGGTAGATTATTAAATACAGGTGCCAAATTACTCAAAAAAGCATCAAACATCGGAGCAATAGCAATTTCATCGTATTTTACCTCTAGTATTTTTGCCATTTCAGCCGCATCATTAACGGAAATATCTGCTGTATATCGTGAAGGCATCATCACCGCATGTACATTATCAGCACCAAGAGCATCTACGGCTATAGCCAATACCACTGCTGAATCTATACCACCAGATAAACCTAAAGCGACTTTTTTAAACCCATTCTTTTGGCAATAATCACGAGTTGCCATCACTAGGGCTCGCCAGACCTCTGACTCAATCCCTTCACTTAGGTTTTTTTGCAACGGCACATCCATTACCGAAAAACTATTCGGGGCTAGCTCAACAATATCTTTTAACTCAATACTGTCATTTTCTAATGAATAAATACCCAATGCATCTACAAAAGCATTTAACTCACCTGCACTTTTTCCTGTTTTATCTAATGCAAAAGAGTTCCCATCAAAGACTAATTCGTCTTGTCCACCCAAATTATTACAGTAAAAAATATTCATCTCATGGCTAGAGACATTTTGACGAACAATTTCAATTCGCTGTTCGTCCTTATGCATAGTATAAGGTGATGCATTGAGTACTAATAGTGTCTGTGCACCTGCTTTTTTTGCATTAGCAGGCGCTTCAGCTAACCATACATCTTCACAGATAACGACACCAAATTTGTGACCATTAAGCTCAAAAACACATGCCTCATCACCTGATGTGAAATATCGATGCTCATCAAAAACACCATAATTAGGTAAAGTATCTTTGTAGTACGTGCAAATTTTATTACCATTAACGACAACAGAGGCGGCGTTATACAAAGCGTCTTTTTGTTTATCAAGATGCCCAACAAGAACATATAAATCCTTGAACTCTGCTAATTGCTTCATCAATAAGACTAAAGCAGCATCATGGTCATTGATAAATTTATTACGATACATCAAGTCCTCTGGTTGATACCCTGTTAATGCCAGTTCAGGTAAAACAAGAATATTAACGCCCTTTTCTGCAGCTTTTCTGGCTGCATTGATAATTAACTCGATATTATGCTGGAACGCACCCACAACAGGATTAATTTGTGCCAAACCAATGAGAAATGAAGACATGAAGACTCACTTTAAAAAATAATAGTAACTGCGAGAATTATCACACATTACCACTATTTTTGCCTTGAATTTATTATAATCAGAAGGAAATTTTTAACACTTATCTATTAGGCATCAATCTATTTTTTTACCTTATCACTATGAGTCAAACACAAAATCAATTCGATAAAAAAAGTGAAGCTTGGTCAGCTCGTTTTTCTGAACCAGTTTCTGAGCTAGTGAAACGTTATACCGCCTCAGTCTTTTTTGAAACACGCCTAGCACCCTTTGACATTCAAGGGTCATTAGCCCATGCAGAAATGTTAAGCCATGTGGGTGTAATTTCTCCCAAAGATTATGAAGATATCCAAAAAGGAATGAAGGTTATTCTTGAGGAAGTCGAGTCTGGTCAGTTCTCATGGCAGTTAGATTTAGAAGATGTTCACTTAAATATTGAAAAAAGACTGGTAGAGTTAATAGGTGATGCAGGTAAGCGCTTACACACTGGTCGATCACGTAATGACCAAGTAGCAACGGATATCCGTTTATGGCTACGCCATGAGATTGATATTAGCGCTGATTTATTAAAGCAATTACGCAAAGCTTTAGCCACAACAGCTCTAGAGCATTATGCGACTATTATGCCCGGATTTACTCATTTGCAAGTGGCTCAACCCATTACCTTTGGTCATCATCTATTGGCCTATGCGGAAATGTTTGGTCGTGATTACCAACGATTAATAGATTGCCGTAAGAGAGTAAATCAACTCCCTCTTGGTGCCGCTGCCTTAGCTGGCACCTCCTACCCTATCGATAGGGAACGCGTGGCGAAAACACTTTCGTTCGAAGGTATTTGCCGTAACTCTTTAGATGCTGTTTCTGATCGAGACTTTGCCATTGAGTTTTGCGCAGCTACAAGCCTTGTCATGGCGCATATTTCACGTCTTTCAGAAGAGTTAATTTTATGGATGAGTCCTCGAGTTGGCTTTATCAACCTTGCTGATAGATTTTGTACGGGGAGTTCTATTATGCCCCAGAAGAAAAACCCTGACGTACCTGAACTTGCTCGTGGTAAAACTGGTCGCGTGAATGGTAATTTGATTGGCTTATTAACACTCATGAAAGGTCAGCCTTTAGCGTACAACAAAGATAATCAAGAGGATAAAGAAGGGCTATTCGATTCTGCTGATACCTTACGTGATACCTTAACTATCTTTATTGATATGGTAAGTGGTATTAAAGTTAGAGCAGATAATATGCGCCAAGCCGCTTTACAGGGCTTTTCTACAGCAACAGATTTAGCTGATTATTTAGTTAAAAAAGGACTACCCTTCCGTGATGCTCACGAAACTGTTGCGTTGGCTGTTCGTGAATGTGAACAAAAAGGGATTGATTTAGCCGATTTACGCTTAGAAGAGCTTAAAGCCTTCAATCAAGCTATTGATAAAGATGTCTTTGAGGTACTTACGCTGGAAGGTTCTGTCTCTGCCCGTAATCACATCGGTGGTACAGCACCTGAGCGAGTTAAGGCAGAAGCCGAACGTATTTTAGCTGAGTAGTATTGACTACTTAATTTAAAAAAAGCTTGTTTAGATTGGTCATTATCTAATATAAACCAAGCTTTTTTTATTTCAATATTCGATCTAAAAAAGTTAATAAGGAAGGTAATACATCGTTGGCAATTGAGATGCTTGTCAAATCATCCTGAGTCTCTTTGGTTTTATTCGGTGAAAAAGCTAAGCGTTTATTTTCATCATTAATGGTTTGCCAACGTAAAGGGGTGGCAGATCGCTTACTAGGATAAAACCCTACAGTGTAATTATTTAAGGCACCAGCAATATGCAACGGTCCTGTCGATCCTCCAATGAACACTTTAGCACAAGCAATAGATCGAGCGAAATCCACCATTCCTTGATTTTTATCATAAATAAAAACCCTCTCTGTATTTTTTTGATAAGCGTTTTTAGCGTATATGCCTTATCAGCTTCTGCTGGCCCCGCTGTCAATACGACTTGAGCATCATAATGATAGAGAATATGCTCAATAAGATCAGCATATTGATTAAGACTAAGATTATTTGCCGACCCCCCTGTTCCGGCATGGACAAATACCCAAGGTGTATTACTATCTAGCCCTAATGCTGACACCAATTGTGCTTTTTGATGGTCAAGTAAATCAGAGTCAAATTGCCAATATGGTGCCGATACTTCTTTAGGAGGAACTTTTTCTAGCTGCAAAAAATAACGTACCAAATCTATATTATAAACATACTCTGGCTGCTTCGATTGGGAGCGTCGTTGCCATAAGCGTTGGTTATAAAGGAATTGGAATAACTTTGTTGCTGGTGCTACTCTAGTGGGAATTCCTGCTTTGAATACTAAAGAAGCATTATAAAAATCAGAAAAAAAATTAATACTTGCATCAAAATGATGTTGTGTAATCGTATCTAAGAGCCGATTTTTAGCTTCTTTAGGTGCATTTTTACCTGAATCAATAATAATGTCATCCAGATATGGGCAAGCACGTGCAATTTCTGATGTATAAGCAGGTACCAAAGCGGTTAAATGACATTTAGGCAATGAGGCTTTAAGCATAGCCAATGCTGGCCATATCAGCATAAAATCACCAAGCTTATCATTACGTATAATTAGAATTTTTTTCATGGTTTATCAATAAGCAATTATTAATTTAAGCTCTATTTTAAATGACTGCAAACTCAAATAGCATTAGAATGACACTAAATTTTCGCAAAACAAAAGGATTATACTCATATGCCAAGCTTATCTGTAGCGATGATTGTCAAAAATGAAAGTTATCATCTTGCAGCCTGTTTAGACTCAGTCAAAGATTGGGTAGATGAGATTGTTATCCTTGACTCTGGTAGTACAGATGATACGCCACTAATTGCTGAAAAATATGGAGCTAAATTTTATCAAAACACTAACTGGCCTGGTTTTGGTAAACAACGGCAACTTGCGCAATCATATATAAGCAGTGATTATGTCCTATGGCTTGACGCAGATGAGCGTATTACACCCACTCTAAAAAATATCTATTTTAGAAGCAATACAGGCTGATAAAGACAACGCTATTTATCAAATGCCTAGATTAAGTGAAGTATTTGGTAAAAAAATATATCATTCAGGTTGGTATCCTGACTATGTTCGTCGTCTATATCGCACTAAAACAACACGTTATAACGACAATCTGGTACATGAAAGTGTGATTATCCCCGAAGGTTTTGATGTTATTAGCCTTAAAGGAGATATTAATCATATTACGTATACTAGTCTACATCAATATTTAGTTAAATCGGCTAATTATGCAAAGGCTTGGGCTGAGCAACGATATACGCAAAATAAAAAAGCAACTCTCTTTCAAGCGCTTACTCATGCAATAGCAACCTTTGGAAAAATGTATATTTTAAAAGCTGGTTTTTTAGATGGTAGACATGGTTTCCTATTAGCCGTCTTATCTGCTCATTCTACTTTTATTAAATATGCTGACTTATGGTTGCGAAACCAACATAACACTAATCAGCAATAAATCTAATGTAAAAAATTGCGTCTATTACAGTACAATTTTGCGAATAACCTCACTACTGAAACCACGACTACTTAGAAAACGAATTTGTTTTGCTTTTTCTTGAGGTGTTTGAGCTTTTTGACCATGGAATTTTTTTTCCCATACTTCTAATGCTCTGCTCAGCTCTGTTTCTTTGAGTGTTTCTTTCAGCTCATTCAGACTTTCAGAAGAAAGTTGATGTGTTTTTAAGCTTTGCAAGATTTTCAGATTGCCCCATTTTCCTTGCCGAAAACTAACAAAATTATCCATGAAACGTTGATCAGATTGCCAATTTTCTTTTTGAAGACGTTGAATCACCTCTTCAATTTTGTCACTATCATCGCTATAGTGAGATAGCTTTTTACGTAACTCATGCGCTGAATACTCTCGCGAAGATAATAGCGTTACGGCTTTTGTTAATAAATTTACTTCTTTTGGAAGGGTGGTGTCAGAAATAGAACGTTGAGCTCGTGCCCTTTGTTGTCGTTGATTATCACTTTGTGACCGTTGATTATCATCAGAACAGTTATTCATCGTAACCTAGTTTATCCTTATGACTATGGTAGATACAAAAATGATGGTTGGCACATAAATCTTTGCTTTACGATAGAAAGTCTTAACCCAGTACCCAGTGTTACTGAGTAAGTTGCTTATTGCCTGTGTATCATAAGGCATTTAATTTATGGGAGAGCTGATTAGTAAAAGCTATTAGATTTCATTTATAGTGCCGCTTGACCTTATCAACAAAGCTTTAGCCATCTAGCATAACACTCACTTCCATCACAATAAAGTGAGTGTTATGCCCTAAAAAATTACACTACTCTTCGACAAAATCCTCGTCTGCATCATCAGCATCGGTATCTGAACTATGAGCAAGCTCAATAATACCTAAATTTTGGCGAATTTTGTTTTCGATTTCACGGGCCATTTCTGGATGTTCACGTAAATATTCACGCACATTGTCCTTTCCTTGACCAATACGTGTACCGTCATAGCTAAACCACGCCCCTGCTTTATCGACAATACCAGCTTTAACGCCTAAATCAATAATTTCGCCCTCTCTAGAGATACCAGAACCATACATAATGTCAAATTCAACTTGTTTGAATGGTGGCGCTACTTTGTTTTTGACTACCTTGACTCGAGTCTCATTACCAACAACTTCATCACCTTTTTTGATGGAGCCAATACGGCGAATATCAAGGCGTACCGATGAGTAGAATTTTAAGGCATTACCACCCGTTGTGGTCTCTGGGCTACCAAACATTACACCAATTTTCATACGAATTTGGTTAATAAAAATCACCATACAATTTGTACGTTTGATGGATGCTGTTAATTTACGTAGAGCTTGGCTCATAAGGCGTGCTTGCAAGCCTGGTAAATTATCCCCCATTTCGCCTTCAATTTCGGCACGTGGCACCAATGCTGCCACTGAGTCTACGACGATTAAATCTACTGACCCAGAACGTACAAGAGCATCTGTAATCTCTAGTGCTTGTTCACCAGTATCTGGTTGGGAAATCAATAAATCCTCAAGATTAACGCCTAATTTTGCCGCATATTGCACATCTAATGCGTGCTCAGCATCAATAAAAGCACATGTACCACCAATTTTTTGCATCTCTGCAATAACTTGTAATGTTAGTGTTGTCTTACCACTGGATTCTGGACCATAAATTTCAATGACACGTCCTCTAGGAAGACCACCTACGCCTAAAGCAATATCTAAACCTAAAGAGCCTGTTGATACTACTTGTAAATCATGTGCTACTTCATTATCACCGTAGCGCATAACAGAACCTTTACCAAATTGTTTTTCGATCTGGGCTAATGCCGCACTCAAAGCCTTGGCACGTTCTGCAGAGGTCGCTTTTGATTGTTTGTCATCCATAATTAGGGTCCTATGAAATAATAAGTTAACTGCGATTTGTTAGAATATATGTTATTATTACATTAATAGTACTGTATGTCTATACAGTGGATGTAAATATCCTACAAATTTATATATTTCTACTGAAAGTAGATTCGCTTAATTGCTTTGTATTCTAACTTTTTTCAGTAGTAGTTAGTTAAAATAGTCCCCTTTCTTTATATAAATTGAGAGCTTTTTATGTGGTTTAAAAATCTAAAAGTATTTCGCCTTTCTCCCTCTTGGAAACCATCTACTGACGAGCTAGAGACTCTATTGAACAAACAGCGCTTTGTGGAAGGCCAATTTTCAGGTGAGCCACTTAATATGGGCTGGGCTCCTGTTTTTGAAGAAGAAGATACGCTAGTACACAAAGTTGGACACGTTTTTTTTATGCCGTTTACTTATTGAGAAAAAGTTACTCCCTGCTTCTGTTATTACTCAATTTGCTAAAGCCAAAGCTGCCGAAGTTGAAGAACAGCAAGGCTATAAAGTAGGTCGCAAGCAAATGAAAGAAATTAAGGAAAATGTAGCCGCTGCTCTTAAACCGAAAGCTTTTAGTATTTATAGAGAGACGCGTATTTATTTTGATTTAGATAATCACTGGTTAATTATCGATGCTGGTGCTAGTAGCAAAGCCGATGAAATCATTGGTATGCTAGCCAAAGTATTAGAGCCATTACCTATTCTAAGCTTTATGACTGAAAAATCACCTACTAGCTGTATGACTGAATGGCTCATTAGTGATGAAGCCCCTGCAGATTTTTCGATTGATCAGGACACAGAGCTTAAGTCTATGTCTGATTCCCGTATTAGTGTGCGCTATGCTAACCATTCTCCTGAACAAGATGAGCTGAATAAACATATTACATCAGGTAAAACGTGTACAAAACTTGCGATGACATGGAATGATCGTGTTTCATTCGTCCTCAATGATGCGGGTGATATCAAAAAAATAGCCCCTCTTGAGGTATTAGCAGAGTCTCGTGAAAATGTTGGTAGTGATGATATTATTGAGAACTTTGATGCTGAAATGGCCTTGATGGTTGGTGAGTTTAATGGTTTATTAGTGAGTTTAACCGAAGCTCTTGGTGGCGAGAAGAAACCCTCATAATCCAATAAACAGTTTAACTATAAAAAAATCCTCTGTTGTTAATTAAACTATCACAGAGGATTTTTTCATCTCATACAACAGATTTGTACATCAACTTTTTTGGTAGCGTTCTAAATCAAAACCCTCTGTACTAATTTCTGGTGTTTGGTGAGTAATCAAATCAGAAATATACTTAGCTGATCCACAACTCATCGTCCAACCTAGAGTGCCATGCCCAGAATTAATCCATAAATTAGGGTAAGGTGTTTTACCTACAATAGGTGTCCCGTCAGGAGTCGCTGGACGTAATCCTGTCCAGAATGTTGCCTCATCTAAATTGCCTGCACCTGGAAATACATGATTAAACACCTCATGCAAAGTATCTCTATAACGTTGCTTTAAACTTAAATCAAAACCATTAACACCAGCCATACCACCCATTCGAATTCGATTATCAAAACGAGTTAAAGCAACCTTATAACTTTCATCCAAGACCGTTGATTGAGGAGCTTTTGATTCATCCGTAATGGGAATTGTCAGTGAAAACCCTTTTAAAGGATAAATAGGTACATTAATGCCAACAGACTTTAGCATCGCTGTACTATAAGATCCCAACGATACTACGTAAGCATCAGCTATTTCTAGCTCACCATCTATCCAAACCCCTTTAATTTGATTATTTTGTAATTCTAATTTTTCAATATTTTTATTAAAACGGAAATTAACACCGATATCTTTGGCCATTTGTGTTAATTTCTGGGTAAATAAAAAACAATCCCCAGTTTCATCATTAGGTAAGCGTAAAGCCCCCACAAATTCATTAATTTTGTCCTTTAGACCTGGCTCATACCGAAGAATACCTTCCCTATCCAATACTTCATACGGAGTTCCCATTTCTTTAAGAACATCAATATCCTTGCTAATACCATCTAATTGCTGTTGTTTACGGAATAACTGGATTGTCCCCTTTTGGCGATCCTCATAAGTAATGCCAGTATCCTGACGTAACTGCTGAATACAATAACGACTATATTCAGACATCCTCACCATCCGTTCTTTATTAATAGAATAGCTTTGCTCGTTACAGTTTGCGATTAACTGAGCTATCCATTTGTATTGGGTAATATCTGACGTTAATTTCATAATCAACGGAGAATGCTTTTGAAACATCCATTTGATAGCCTTTAATGGCACGCCAGGTGCAGCCCAAGGGGAAGCATAGCCCGGGGAAATCTGACCTGCATTTGCAAAACTTGTTTCTAGCGCTGAGCCGTCTTGACGATCAATAACGGTTACTTCACACCCTTTTTTAGCTAAATAATATGCGGTAGTCACACCAACAACACCACTTCCTAGTACATAAATATGCATTTAGTATCCCCACAAAATAACTAATATCTTTCTTATGTTGAACAATACGGTATTTTAAGAAATGAAACAATAGGTTTTATCAAGTATTGTAATAAAATAATAAGCGAATTATTTTATTTTTAAAGCGGTTAGGTTTATAATCTTCATTCCATTGAAAGAAGGATTAGGTAATTTATGCAGTTGACGTCAAACTCCAAAAAACTCATTATAGCAATTGCAGCAGTAACAGTATTAGGAGTAATTTTGACTCAACCCTCTGCTGATAATTCATCCGAACAACCTTCAGAATCAATTGCCAATACAAGTGGACAGAGTCTAAACCAAAATAATGCTCTAGATCCGACCACTATTAAATCTTTAACCAACCTAACGCAACATGTTGAGTTCTTAGATCATCAGACAGCAGTTCAATATCGTGGCTATATTCAAGGCGTAGGTTATTCTTCTTATCAATTCTTAGCAGAGCAAGGCCAACAGCTACTGATTGAGTTAGAAGCATCAGATAAAATTGAATTACTATTGTATGGAAATACTATCGCACCAATTAAAAGTGGTGTGCCATATACTATTCCAGATAATGGTCTTTATGATTTGCGTGTCCTCTATAAGCCTGATATAGAAGCGGCACAGGCTCAAAAAGCAACTTCACCAGAGATGTATCGTATCTCATTTACCCTAAAAGCAGCACCAAATACCTCTGCAACAGAATCACTGAAACAACCACAATCTTAATACTTACGTTGATTTAAAAAATCACAATTAAGAATGAATTAAGGCTCTCTTCGCAAATGCTTGGAGAGCCTATCACTTATATTAAAACTCTGATTAATCGTATTTGATTAATTTTTTGGCGCTCTATGCAAGAACACTGCTTTACAAATTTCTAGACCAGCAGATAAACCACCGATAATAAAGAGCACGTCAGAAATAGTACGAATCCAACGTAAATTCTCTAAAAAGTCTTGTTGTAAAAATTCTTCACTACGAGCAGACCATAAACCTACATTCACACTTTCGTGGAATTGGAATAAACCGATAGGTAATAAACTAGACAATACCATACCAGCAAGACCTAAGTTTAATGCCCAGAAAGCTAATTTCATTACGCCATTGCTAAATACAAAATTAGGACGTAAATAACGAACAACTAATAAAACGAAACCTAGTGCTAAGAAACCATATACACCAAATAAAGCAGAGTGTGCATGTACTGCCGTTGTATTCAAACCTTGTAGATAGAATAAAGCAATTGGCGTATTAATCATAAAGCCAAATACACCTGCACCTATCATATTCCAGAAAGCAACTGCTACAAAGAACATTAATGGCCAACGTAATTTTTCCATCCATGCAGCTCTTGTACGTAAGCTCCAATGCTCATAAGCTTCATAGCCTAATACGACTAAAGGCACCACTTCTAATGCTGAGAAACTTGCACCTACAGCAACGATTGGAGTTGTTGCTCCAGTAAAATACAAGTGATGGAAAGTTCCTGGTACGCCACCAAGCATAAATAAGCAAGCAGAAACTAAAGAAGCTGTTGTTGCTGTTCTCAATGAAACCAAGCCCATTGAACTAAAGATAAATGCCATTGCTGCTGTCGCAAATACTTCAAAGAAGCCTTCCACCCATAGATGAACAACCCACCAACGCCAGTATTCCATTACCGCGATATTAGAACGTTCACCGTAAAATAGACCACTACCATAGAACAGACCAATAGCCACAACTGATGCTGTAAATAAGGCTAATAAGTTTTTATCGCCACCTTGTTTGAATGCACCAACTAAGCAACGAGCCATTAGGAACAACCAGAAAGCAATTCCTAAGAATAACGCAAATTGCCATAGGCGACCTAAATCAAGATATTCATAACCTTGGTGACCTAACATAAAGTTAAGTTCAGCAGGCATTTGACCCGCAATAGCCAGATAGTTACCAATAAATGAGCCTACAGTCACCACGAGTAAGGCAACAAATAATACATTAACACCTAACGCCTGACCTTTTGGATCTTTACCACCGTTCACAATAGGTGCCAAGAATAAACCAGCTGTTAAGAAACCAGCGGCAATCCATAGTACGGCACTTTGTAAATGCCATGTACGAAGTAATGAGTAAGGGAACCATTTTGATAGCTCAATACCATAGAAAGTCTGACCTTCTACCGTATAGTGAGCAACAGCACCACCCATAAACATTTGGAAGGCAAATAAAGCTACTGTTAAGAAAGCATATTTACCCAATGCTTTTTGAGATGGTGTTAATTTAAATGTTGAAATAGGATCAATTGTAGGTGCTACAGGTTCTGTTTCATGTTTAGTTGAGAATGCCCAGCCCCAAACAAGTAAACCAATACCAGCAATTAATACGACAACACTGATGATTGACCACATTACATTTTCAACAGAAGGCACATTACCAATAATTGGCTCATGTGGCCAGTTATTGGTGTAAGTCACTTCTTTGCCGGGACGCTCTGCTGAAGCAACCCATGTACTCCAGAAGAAGAAGTTTACTAATTTATCACGACGTGCAGGATCAGCTAAGGTATTGCTTTTCATTGCATAGCTTTCACGTGTTGAATTTAAAGAAGCATCATCTCCATATAAAGCATGGTAATATTTAGCCACTTCTTTCATCGCTTGTGCTCGACGTGGTGAAATGGTAATTGCCTCGTTACTATCAATTGTATTAGTACGATATTCTTTTTTTGCTGCCGCTTCTAGAATAGCTTTTTGCTCTTCATTAGCTTTATCAAAAGTAATACCAAATTTCTCTTGAGAAGCCAAATTTAACCACGTGATTGACTCACGATGTAACCAATCGGCAGTCCAATCAGGTGCTTGATAAGCACCATGTCCAAATATCGAACCGTTTTGCATACCACCAGTACTTTGCCAAGCAGATTGACCTTGAAGAATGTCTTCTCGGGTCATTAGTACTTCACCTGTTGTCGCTACTTTTACCTCTGTTGGTATAGGAGGAGCATTTCGGTAAACATCAGATCCCAAATACCCTAATAGGGTAAAAGTCACTAATAAAATACCGAGAAGCCAGTACCACAGCTTTTTATAATTTCCCATAACTTTTCCTAAATTTTTTTAATAACCATATTCATAAAAGAATCTATGAATGCACTTTCGAAGGTAACCTTGATGCATGTCAAACCTAGTCAAGACAACTATCTCAGCTACCGCTACAACTCACCAAGCAAAATTCATGCCAGTTTTATATTTAGAGGGCAAGCAATACAACTTATTCATTAATGGTAATTTTTACCTTATAATTTTAGGTATTATTTACCTACTGGGTTAAAAATACCGTGATTGATAGCCGCATTATCGAAGACCTAACAAAAGAATTGTCTCCCAACATTCGTTTATATCGACTTGTCTCGGTTATTAAGTCAGAGTTTAATTGTAGTGCCGTCGGCCTATTGCGGCTGCAGCAACAAACATTACACATGGTCGCGGCTATTGGACTTAGCCATGACACATTAGGTCGTCAATTCAAAGTTGATGAACACCCTCGATTAAAACATATTATTGCTGCTAACGGACTCGTCCATTTTGATCAAAACTCCCCTCTTCCTGATCCTTATGACGGCCTCATTGATAGCTTAATGGAAGATAGTACAAGCACAAAATTACATGTCCATGACTGTGTAGGGATTAAACTTCATATCAATAATCAACTGTGGGGAGTGCTAACATTAGATGCCATGGAAAATTCTTTTAATAATGAATTAAAAGAACGGCTACTGGCAAATATTTGGTGGTTTGAAACAAGTATTCATATAGCTGAGTTAGAGAGCTTATTAGCAAGCCGCTATACTGTTAACCAATTTGAAATGACTATTGAGCATAGAAACTCAGCCAAAGATATTATCGGTAATAGCCCTGCCATACTAAAGCTGTTTGATGAAATGAATATTATTGCTGATGCTGAATTGCCTGTACTTATTATGGGTGAAACTGGCGTTGGTAAAGATTTGGTCGCTCATTATATTCATACACAGTCTAAACGTAAAAACAAACCAATGGTCGTGGTTAATTGTGCTGCCCTTCCTGATGCTTTAGCAGAAAGTGAATTATTTGGTCATGTTAAAGGGGCATTCTCTGGCGCTATTCAAGAGCGTGCTGGTCGTTTTGAGGTGGCTAATAATGGCACTTTATTCTTAGATGAAATTGGTGAACTAAGCCTACCTATTCAAGCCAAATTATTACGAGCTATTCAAAATGGGGAGATTCAACGCTTGGGCTCTGATACTGTCCATCGTGTTAATGTTCGAATCATTGCTGCAAGCAATCGTAATCTTTTAAAAGCAGCAGAAGATGGGATTTTCAGAATGGATTTATTTCATCGTCTCTCTGTCTATCCTATTGAAGTCCCCCCTCTTCGAGAAAGAGAGAAAGATGCCTTACTCTTGGCTGGACATTTTCTTGAGTTAAATAGAGCACGTTTTGGTTTACGCGGATTACGCCTAAGCCCCCAAGCGAGTCATTTATTGACCAGCTATCATTGGCCTGGGAATGTTCGAGAGCTCGAGCATGTAATCAGTAGAGCAGCTCTCAAAGCTATTAGCGCTGGCTATAACAACAACACAATTGTGACCTTAGGTAGTGAGCATCTTGACTTAATTGACGGTCATCACTTATATACTGACTCCGCTAGTGCTAGTGTCAATACAATAGCAGCAATTCCCTTGTCAGCCCAATCTTCAACTAGCCAAATGCAAACTCTAGGGCCGTTAAAACTATTAGTGCAACAATTCGAACACGATTTGATCAAAAAAACATTAGAGAGCACTCAATATAACTGGACACAAGCAGCTAAAATTCTGGAGATTGATGCGAGTAATCTTCACAAACTAGCTAAAAAGCTTGGCCTAAAACAATAAATATCAATTAGTCTGCATTGATACTGCCCATATCAGGCGTAGCCTATTTGCTAAGAGCTAATTTACAACGCCAGACTGTCACTCTCTATTTTCAGTTATGTCTTTTATTTCATGGTATACGCTCATAAATTGCGTAATATGAGTACAAGAAAATTTAGACATGATTTCTGAACGATGTACTTCTACTGTGCGAGTAGAAATACATAACTCATCAGCAATTTCTTTATTTGTCACCCCTTCAGCCATTAGATGAAATAGCTGCTGCTTTTTGGGACTTAATTGCTCATAAATACGCATTAATTCTTGCTGACGATATTTAAGACAAGTAAAGTGAATTGCTACCTCAATCGCCAAAAGCAACTTATCCGCTGAAATTGGTTTTTGCAAAAAATCAATCACGCCATTTTTTAGCAAATGAACAGCCGTATCAATATCGCCATGACCTGTGATAATAATTTGAGCGATCACACTATTTTTTGCGTTTAATTGATGACATAATTCTTCCCCTGAAATATACGGCATACGCAAATCAATTAATGCTACTCCAGGGCTCTTTAAATCAACATGTGCTAAAAAATTTCTAGCATCTGACCATAGTTGATATGAATATCCTAGTGACTCAACAAAAAAAGCACAGGCATTTCTCACTGATGCCTCATCATCAATGATATGAATAGGATAATTTAATTTTTTTTCATCAGATAAATGAGGTTTATAAGCTACATTTTCCATCTTTTACTCAGTTGGCACCCAACTCAATATAATTTTTGCACCTTGTTGATTAGATAAATTTTCTAGTTTCATACTCATATTCATACTCTTAGCCATTCGTTCACAAACAACTAAACCAATTCCCAAACCATCTGGCTTAGACGTTCTAAATGGAATAAAAGGAAAATTCAATTGTTCTGTCGTAAAACCAGTTCCATCATCTATGATTTCGATGGTAGATGAGTTTGCTCTCAAAATAATCGTTTGAGCATTAGCTTGAACACTATTTAGCACACAGTTAACTAAAATTTGTTTTAACTTTACTTCGTCTGCCATTACATAATCTTTGGGACTACCCTCAATTGTAATGGATAGATGATGATTATGCTGCTGAATAAAAAAGTTAACCTCTTCAAAGACTTTTATGATCTGTAGCTTTTTCATCTCATCACTAGGGTGAAGCTTACTCCAACGTCGAATATTTAGAATTATTTGCTTAGATGCCTCAATTTCTTTAGCCATATTATCTAAAGCAGTCGTCAGTTTATCTTCTGTTAATTTTTGTGCTTTTAATTGTAATTTAAGACCATCCACATAATAGGCCATGCTAGCCAGTGGCTGATTAAGTTCATGAGCAATACCAGATGTCATCTCGCCTAATGCATAAAGCCTATCCGCCTTATACATCATCTGCTCCGTTTTAAGTAATGCTTGGTTTGCCTTCTGATAATCATGCAAACGCCTTCTGGCTAGATAAATCGCCACTATATGATTTACCGCCATCAATGCACTAATCAGTCCCAACAACAAAAACCATAGCCAATATTTACTAATAAAGATTTTTAGGCTATCCCACATATTATGCTGATAAGGGTGACGCCCTAACTCAAATAAAATCTTTTCAGCCTCTTCAGTTGCTTGTGGAACTTGCCAATGAGGTAAGTCGTCAGGAACCTCTTCTGAAAGCAAAGCACGCACAATTTTTTTATTAAGTGCAGATGGCGTTTGTGACATTGCTACAAGTAACCAATTTGCTTTAAAAATAATATTACCTCTACATTTTGCATTAGGCACATTAGGTTGTAATAGTTTAAAGTCTTGGCTAATTCCTTCTCTTACTTTTTCTTCTAATTCTTCCATTAAACAAAAAGGCATAATAGCGGCATCTACTTCGTGGTTTGCTAATAAAGATAACACTTTACTTACAGGATACTCGGTAAAGCGTATGAGTAGGTCGTTTTCAGTAACACCTTGTTGTTGTAAGGCGGCTAACCCTGCTAAAAAACCACCAAATACCAATGGAGAAACAGCGGCAATTTTCTTATGTTTAAGCTCTTTTAATTCATTAATTGAACTCTCTTTATTTACCCAAATCGCACTACCAATTTGATAATCATTGAATGACTTCATCGTAGGATGATTCTCAAGGCTCGCCAATCGTTGAAAAGCAATAGGCTCTGGTAAGAGTAATAATTGCATAGGTTGAGCAATGACAAAATCTAAACGATTACTCTGTAAGGATTGTTGAAAATCATTAGTATTTAGCGCCACCAAACTAAAATCATCATCGACAAATAGTGATGATAACCAATCAATCCATGGTTGCCATTCTTGTTGCGTACTACTTGCACCATTAGGTGCTTGAATACCAACTAACCATGTCTTAGCATAAAGCGGCGTGGCAACGCACATCAACCATGCTATAGTCAGAATCGTCTGCACACATCGTTTTACATTTGGTCGCAAATTTTTGATAAAAATCAACATTTATGGGTAAATGTGGTGAACCACAATATCATTAAAAGACTCAACTTAGGATAATAACATTGATATATCCAAACGTTGAGATGAATATGATGAAAAAAAGATACATAGCTCTATTGGGCGTTGCTTTTGCTGGATTAGCAGCATACGCTGGTTCACACCTGATAATGTCTTCACGTCAACAAACACTACCCAATGCAGTAACCGATGCTGTTTCTCCTATTGATAGTGCGTTCTTGGCAGAAGACTCTTTAGTCATCAAGGGAGAATATATTGCCAGAACGGCAGACTGTATTGCCTGTCATACTGCTCCCGGTGGTAAAGAATTTGCAGGCGGTCTCGCTATGCAAACACCTGTAGGGGCAATTTACTCAACAAATATCACCCCTGAAGCAGATACTGGTATTGGTAATTATTCATTATCTGATTTTGTAAATGCTGTAAAACATGGGGTTAGAAAAGATAAATCACCTCTCTACCCTGCTATGCCTTATCCCTCTTATACGCTAATGCCAGACGAGGATATCAAGGCTTTATATGCTTATTTCATGAAAAAAGTAACGCCTGTTCGCCAAGCCAATCCGAGTAATACACTACCATTCTGGATGAGTATGCGTTGGCCTGTCGCTTATTGGCAAATGCTTTTTTCACCACAACGAGAATTCGTTCCTGACTCTACCAAAGATGCCAAAATTAACCGTGGTGCCTACCTTGTAGAAGGACCTGGTCACTGTGGTGCTTGTCATACGCCTAGAGGTCTTGCTTATCAAGAAAAAGCCTTTAATATGCAAGATAATGATGAATTTTTATCAGGTGCTGTTGTAGATGGATGGCGTGCCAAAAGTTTACGTGGCGAAGGTAATGGTTTAGGCGAATGGACAACTGATGAATTAGTCATGTTTTTTAAAACTGGGCGTACGGACAAAACAACTGCTTTCGGTGCCATGGGTGATGTGATTGAACATAGTACCCAATATATGACCGATGATGATTTAATGAGTATGTCTATGTACTTAAAATCACTACCCCCTGTCAAAGGTCGTGCTATAGAACGCCCTCGTCAAGAAGACAAAACTACCGACAAATTATTAGCTGGGTCTGATTTAAGCCGTGGTGCATTGTTATATACAGAATACTGTATGACATGCCATCGAGCAGACGGTAAAGGCGTTAGCCGTATCTTCCCTGCCCTAGATGATAATACGGCGGTTGTCGCTAACAATGCACAATCAGTCATCCAAGTTACGTTAGAAGGTAGCCGTATGGCAGATACTAAACATGATCGCATGGCATTTACAATGCCTGGCTTTGAATACTTGGGCGATAACGATGTAGCTGAAATTGTGAATTATATCCGTACATCTTGGACCAATAACGCGCCAAAAGTAAATGCTCATGACGTTAATAAAGTCCGTCGGTTTATCAATAGCAAATCAGCTCATTATGTAGGAGAAAAATAATGAAATATCATAAACTTTTAGTTCTCTCTATGCTATCAGCTGCTTTAGCACTAACCGCTTGCTCTGATGAGGTAGCTCCTGCAAAACGCAAAAATTATGCTGTTCAGGTGAAAGAAGATATTGTCAAAACAGACTATCAAGCCCCTGTATTAGCTAATGTTGTTGGACATAAGAATGCTGATTTAATTATTTATGGTTCACGTTTACTAAACGAAACTAAGCGCCTATTACCTGAAAATGTAGGTGCAAGTATGAACTGTAATAGTTGCCATATTGCTAGTGGTAAAGAAGAAAAAGGTGCTCATTACCTAAACTCCTTCTATGCTTATCCTAAAAAAATGCCTCGAGCAGGAAAAGTTATCGACTTAAAAGCCCGCATCAACGGCTGTTTCCAACGCTCCATGAATGGCAAGCCACTTGACCCTAATTCAAAAGAAATGCAGGCAATGATTGCTTATATGGAATGGTTAAGCGAAGGATTGCCCAAAGGAGCAAAAATCAAATCTGATATTGGTGGTCAAATAAATACTAAGCTCGTTCCTGACACAATCAGAGGAGAGAAACTATATAGCCAACATTGTGCCGCTTGTCATGGAAACAATGGTGAAGGGTTGAATGATAGTCGTGGTAATATCGTATTCCCTCCTCTATGGGGCGACCATTCATTTAACATCGGCGCTGGTATGGCTCGTACTTATAAAGCAGCCGCTTTTATTCGTGATAATATGCCCATGTCTGTGCAAAAACATGGCGGCTGGGGTCAAGGTGCTGTACTAACAGACCAAGATGCTGTGGATATTGCTGAGTATTTTACTCATCAACCTCGACCAGACTTTGCAGGTAAAGTTAATGACTGGCCAAATGGCAATAAACCGAAGGATGCACGTTATTAATTAAACGTCTCTTTTATCCCTCTAAAAATAAAGCCTTGAGTAAAAGCAAGGCTTTATTCACTTTAGTCAAATTATTCAGATTATTAACAATAAAATTTATATCCAAATTTGCCATACAAATTTCGAGTTTAGAAACCCAAAACAGTCAAAAAATTACGCCTTATTCAAAATAGTAGAGATTAAGAAAAAAGCATTTTTTCTTTAAGTTTTTGGATACGATTTCTGATTTGTGCCGCTTGTTCAAACTCTAAGTTTTTCGCATGGTCTAGCATTTGTTTTTCCAATTTTTTCAATAATTTTGCCGTTACTTTTTCATCTGAAACATCTGCTTCAACAATTTCTGTTGGTATATCTTCCGCCTCTGGAGAGCTCGTTAAAACACCGTCAATTAATTCTTTAACGGCTTTTACCACCCCTTTAGGTGTAATACCATGCTCTTGGTTAAAGAGTAATTGTTTTTGACGACGTCGCTCTGTCTCGTCTATTGCTTTTTTCATAGAGTCGGTAATATTGTCTGCATATAAAATAGCTTTACCATTTAAATTACGAGCGGCACGTCCAATGGTTTGGATAAGACTACGTTCAGAACGTAAGAAGCCTTCTTTATCTGCATCTAAAATAGCCACTAAAGAAACCTCTGGAATATCCAAACCTTCACGTAGCAAGTTAATCCCTACTAACACATCAAAAACGCCTAGTCGTAAATCGCGAATAATTTCTACCCGCTCTACGGTATCAATATCAGAATGTAAATAACGAACCTTTAACTGATTTTCTGCTAAATAATCAGTCAAATCCTCAGCCATTCTTTTGGTGAGTGTAGTCACTAATACACGCTCCCCCTTAGCAATACGTAATTTGGCTTCACCTAATAAATCATCTACCTGTGTCAATGCAGGCCTTATTTCCACGATTGGGTCTAATAAGCCCGTAGGGCGGACTACTTGCTCTGCAATATTATCGGAATGTTCTTTTTCGTATTCAGCCGGTGTGGCTGAAACAAAAATTGATTGCCGCATTCTTGCCTCAAACTCTTCCATTTTAAGTGGCCGATTATCAAGAGCACTAGGCAATCTAAATCCAAACTGTACAAGCGTCTCTTTACGCGATCTATCTCCCCTATACATCGCTCGAAGTTGCCCCATCATGACATGACTTTCATCAAAAAACATAATCGCATCTTTTGGCAAATAATCAATTAATGTTGGTGGAGCTTCTCCTGGTGCAGCTCCGGATAAGTGCCTTGAGTAATTTTCAATCCCCTTGCAGAACCCCAATTCTTGTAGCATTTCCAAATCAAATCTAGTTCGCTGTTCAATACGCTGTGCTTCTACTAATTGATGGTTATCTAAAAAAAAACTGTATGCGTTCTTTTAATTCAGCTTTAATTGTCTCAATAGCCCTCAGTATCGTATCTCTTGGCGTAACATAATGTGAACTAGGATAAATAGTAAAACGAATAACCTTTTGTCTTACCTTGCCTGTCAGTGGATCAAATAATTCTATAGACTCCAACTCATCATCAAAGAGGCTAATCCTAACCGCTAATTCTGGGCTTTCAGCCGGGAACACATCTATCGTATCTCCTCTCACACGGAAATGTCCACGCGTAAACTCTACATCATTTCGCTCATATTGCATGGAAACCAGTCTAGCCAATAACTCTTGCCGACTAATTGTCGCCCCTTCACGTAGAATTAAAATCATTGCATGATAATCACTAGGATTACCAATACCATAAATGGTAGAGACCGTTCCTACAATAATCGTATCCCTTCGCTCCATAAGGCTTTTTGTTGCCGATAAACGCATCTGTTCAATGTGTTCGTTAATGTTTGAATCTTTCTCAATAAACAAATCTCGGCTAGGTACATACGCTTCTGGTTGATAATAATCATAGTAAGAGACGAAATACTCAACAGCATTTTTAGGAAAAAACTCGCGCATTTCCGCATAGAGTTGTGCAGCTAGCGTTTTATTAGGAGCTAAGATTAAAGCCGGACGACCTAATCTAGCAATCGTATTTGCCATGGTAAACGTTTTACCTGACCCCGTCACTCCCAATAATGTCTGAAACATCAACCCATCTTTTACACCATCAACTAAACTATCAATGGCTGTTGGCTGATCCCCAGAGGGAGGATAAGGTTGATAAAGTTGAAAGGGACTATTGGGAAATTCAACGAATTGACCTGCACTCATGCTATTATTTTATTATCCTGTTAATGCGAAAATCTTTAGAATTTTTCTAAGAACTAACCATTTTAACAAGTAATCGTTTTTTTTTACTCTTTTTTCTATCGTGGATTATTATGTCTTCTCTATTTGCAAATGTTGAGTTAGCTCCTCGTGACCCGATTCTTGGCTTAAATGAACAATACAATGCCGATACAAGAGCGACCAAAGTTAATCTTGGCGTAGGTGTTTATTATGATGATGAAGGTCGTTTACCTGTTCTAGAAGCTGTGCGTCTTGCTGAAACAGAACGTGCTAAGCAATCAGCACCTCGTGGTTATTTACCCATCGAAGGGATTGGTACTTATGATAAAGGGGCTCAAGCGCTATTATTAGGAAAAGATAGTGACATTACCAAAGAAGGGCGTGCCTTAACTTTCCAAGCGCTAGGTGGAACTGGTGCCCTAAAAATCGGAGCCGACTTCTTAAAACAAGTCAACGGTAATGCTACTGTTTACATCAGTAATCCAAGCTGGGAAAATCATCGCGCTCTATTTGAGCGTGCTGGCTTTAAAGTTGAAAACTATCCTTATTACAATGCGGAAACTCATGGTTTAGACTTTGATGCTATGCGTTGATTTTTTCAAAACCTTACCAGAAAAAAGCATTGTCGTTCTTCATGCCTGTTGCCATAACCCAACAGGCGTTGATCCAACCATTGAGCAATGGAAAGAGATTGCAGCTATTGTTAAAGAGCGTCATTTAGTGCCATTCCTTGATATTGCTTACCAAGGTTTTGGAGCTGGTCTACAAGAAGATGCTCAAGTGGTGAAATTATTTGCTGAACTAAATATGCCTATGTTTGTTAGTTCATCTTTTTCAAAATCATTCTCTTTATACGGTGAACGTGTTGGCGCATTAACTATTGTATGCGAATCTAAAGATGAAGCAGATCGTGTATTAAGCCAAGTAAAACGTACTATCCGTACCAACTACTCAAACCCTCCTACACATGGCGGTACGATTGTCAGCATGGTTCTTAATAATGATGAATTATTCGCATTATGGGAAAAAGAATTAGCTCAAATGCGTGAGCGTATCCGTACTATGCGTGCTCAATTAGTGGCTAAGCTAAAAGAATATGGCGTGAAGCAAAACTTTGATTTTGTTTTATCTCAACGTGGTATGTTCTCATACTCTGGTCTTACTAAAGAGCAAGTAGAAAAATTACGTAATGAGCATGGTATTTATGCTGTCAATAGTGGTCGTATTTGCGTAGCCGCACTTAATTCTCGTAATATTGATGCCGTAGCCAAAGCTATTGCTGCTGTTTTACAAAACTAAAAATATCAAGTCTGTTTTGTGAAAAATCGGGTAGATGTAAGCTAATATCTACCCGTTTTTTTGATAATTACTTCTTTAATTTTAGTTTTATCACTATATAACTGAAATATCATTCAGATAACATTTATTTTCAATAAAAAAATCACTTTACCTACTTGCTTTTTTCTTAATAATCGCTAAAATAAACTGTATATTCATACAGGAATGATTATGACGATTAAATTAACGCCACGTCAAGAAGAAATTTTACACTTAATTCAATCCACTGTTGAAAAAACTGGTTTTCCTCCTACACGTGCTGAAATTGCCAAAACACTAGGATTTAAATCTCCCAATGCTGCCGAGGATCATATCAAAGCACTTAGCAAAAAAGGGGCAATTTTCTTAAGTCCGGGAGCCTCTCGTGGTATTCGTCTTAATCCTGATTTTTTAGCTGCCAATACCTCTGCTACATCGACACTTGATAAAATCAGCACAAAAGTTGTGGATTCGATTAAAACAGGGATTGATGAGGCTGCCTCACTACTCAAGGATAATCGTTTACTTTTACCCATTATAGGTCGTGTTGCAGCTGGCTCACCAATCAATGCTATAGAACATCACGAGTCTACGCTACAATTAGACCCTGCTCTTTTCTCTGCCACCCCCGACTACTTACTAAAAGTCAAAGGGGAAAGTATGAAAGATATTGGTATTTTTGATGGTGATTTACTCGCTGTCAAAAAAACATCTCAGGTACGTAATGGACAAATTGTCGTGGCACGGATTGATGATGATGTCACCGTCAAACGATTCCATAAAACAGGTTCCAATATTGAATTACTACCTGAAAATAGTGACTTTTCACCTATCGTCGTCGATCACACTTCCTCATTTGAAATTGAAGGAATTGCGGTCGGTCTAATTCGCCCAGGTGTCTTTCAATAACAACGATTTCAGCTTTTTTCTTAAAAAGTCGCCTTTATTATGTAATTTTTAATGGTAATAATTTTCATTTAGATGTAATATCTAACACAATACATAATTACATTGACAAAGGTTTTTGCCATGAAAAAGCTTCTTTTAGCAAGTACTATTCTCGCCTCTTATGCCCAGATGGCCAACGCGGAAACATCCGTTAATTTATATGGCATCGTAGATACTGCTGTTAGTTTTAACCAAATCAAAACGACAAGCTATGGAGCAACAGGGAACCAATTAGCTAGCTACAAAGAACGCTCTGTAGGCGTTGATAATGGTTTAGCTGGTGGTAGCTATTGGGGGTTACGTGGTTCAGAAGAAATTGGCAATGGTTTACATGCTATTTTTACCTTAGAAGGTCATTTCAATGCATCCAATGGCGCATATGACGAAGCTGGACGCATTTTTAATCGAAATGCTTTTGTTGGCTTTGCGAATGAAGCGTGGGGACAATTAACATTAGGTTATCAAAAAAATATTGCCGATGAGTTTATGCCTAATGCTGATCCTTTTGGTACTGATTTTGGTCAAGCAGGAGCTGGCTCTGTCTTTGGTGATTCTCTCAGCTCTTCCTTGGAAAAGTCTGTTAAATACCTAAGTGCTGAAAGCAATGGCTTCCAATTTGGTGCTGTTTTTTCCTATGATCACATCAAAAGAACAGTAAATGGTGTCACTACTAGAGAAGGTAATAAACAACTTAGCCTTGGTCTAAAATATTCTCGTGATGCGCTATTCCTAGGTGCTGTTTATGATACAGTCAAAGAAGTCGGTGGCATAAAAAGTAAATCATGGGCAATCGGTGGTAGTTATGACTTTAATGTCGTCAAACTCTATGGTGCTTTTGGACAGCAACGCAATGGCATGTTTGGAGAGATTCTTTCTTTAGCGGCGACCGAAGAAATTAATGGTGAGACTATTCCTACCGCATGGAATCGTAAAGGCTATCGTCAAAGCTCTTGGCTTGCTGGTTTAAGTGCTCCTATCTCTGATAATGGTACCCTACTTTTCTCCTACCAAGGCATTTCGGCTAAAAATACACAGATTGATTCTCCAATTAAAGCAAGTGGTCATATTTTTAGCTTTGGCTATACACATGAACTATCAAAACGCACCAGTCTCTATGGTGTTGCTTCTTATGGCAAAACAACCATAAAAAATTATGATGGCACTGCTTTTACGGGTAAAGAGAAAATTAAGTCTACCCTTGTCGCTATTGGCTTACGCCATGCATTCTAAGAAATATATATTGATTTAAACAATATTACTTAGTAATCATTTTTCTTTTTTATTAAGGACAATTATTTATGATGCGTCTTTCTGCACTCGCGTTAACTATTGCAGCTAGTGGGTTTAGCTTATCTGCAATAGCAGCACCTGATTTATCCAAAGAAACAAGTAGTTATCGTGAATTTGTTATTCATCAAATAGATCAATTAGTGACTGACACAGAAAAGTTTGTGCAATATCTTGATAACGGTGATGTTGCAAATGCAAAAAAACTCTATCCCATTTCACGTATGGCTTATGAACGTTCAGAACCTCTTGCCGAAAGTTTTGGTGATTTAGATCCTCGCATTGATGCTCGTCTCGCCGATTTAGAGGGTGAAGGCAAAGGTGAGAAAGATTGGACTGGCTTCCATAAAATTGAAAAAATATTATGGGAAACGAACTCTACACAAGGAACAAAAGAGTTAGGTGTTCAATTACTTAAAGATATTAAAGAATTACGCGCTAAAGTACCTACAGCAGAAGTCACACCTGAATTAATGATTTCTGGTGCAGTTGATTTATTAAATGAAGTTTCTACCTCAAAAGTAACTGGTGAAGAAGAAATTTTCTCCAAAACAGACCTTTATGACTTTAAGGCTAATATTGAAGGTGCGGAGAAAATTTATGAACTATTCAAACCTAGGCTAGAAGAGAAAGATAAACAATTATCAGCTGAAATTGCACAACGATTTGAAGCAGTAAATAAACTTTTAGCTTCTCATAACAATGCCAAAGAAGGTTTTGATTACAAACCTTACAACCAATTAAGTAAAGATGAAATTAAAACTCTAGCTGAGGCTGTCAATAAGCTTGGGGAGCCACTCGCACAAATGGGCGTTATTCTTGAATAAGAATAATCTCTAATTATACGTTATATAAGCTAGGTTTCTCTTTTTATACAAGTGACCCTAGCTTTTTACTTTTTACCCAAAGAATTATAAAGGTTAGTCATGAAAAACTTAAATCGCCGTCACTTTGTTAAACAACTAGGAATGTCGAGTGCTGGTCTAATGCTTGGTTCCTCTATTAATTCCGTTGAAGCAAAGACGCCCTGCGATCATAATACTACGCCTATCATCCCTTTCGTTGGTACACATCAGGCTGGCATTACCACACCAGGACAAAAGCATATCTATTTTATTGTCCTAGATCTGCATACAGACAAACTAGAAGACATCAAGCAAATGTTCAAGGTTTGGACAAGTTATAGCAAAAACTTGACTCAAGGAAAAAATGTTAAAGAATATAGTAAAAATCATTTTATCCCCCCTGCGGATACAGGGGAAGCCGATAGTTTAAGTGCCCATAAACTCACCTTAACGTTTGGAGTAAGCCCAAGTTTTTTTACTAAGCTAAATATAAATCACCTCAAACCAGCTGAGTTAACTGACTTACCTCACTTTCCTAGAGATCAATTAAAACCAGAATACATTGGAGGTGATATTTGTATACAAGCCTGCGCTGATGATCCACAAGTAGCCTTTAATGCCGTGCGTAACTTAGTCCGTGTTGCTCGTTCAACGATAACCATGAAGTGGAGCCAATCAGGATTTACATCTTATGATGACTTGCAAACACCACGTAATCTTTTTGCCTTTAAAGACGGTACAGCCAATTTTTCTGGTCAAAAGTTAGATGAGGTTGTTTGGGTTCAGCAAGATAATTGGTTAAAAAATGGATCTTATCTTGTTGTTAGACGCATCAAAATGTTCTTGGAAACTTGGGATAGAACAAACGCTGCCGAACAAAATAATACTTTTGGTAGATATCGTGACAGTGGTATCGCTTTTGGGCATAAAGATGAATTTGATACGCTTGATTTGAAAAAAATGGATGAAAAAGGTAAACCTATTTTTCCCAATACCTCTCATGTCAAACTTGCTCATCAAACAGGACTCAATATACTGAGACGATCCTATTCATATGCTAGTGGTATTGATGACCATGCTCAATTTGATGCTGGTCTCTTATTTATTTCCTTTCAAAATGATCCTAAAACATTTATTACTATTCAAAATTCTCTAGGTAATACAGACAAAATGAATGAGTACGTTACCCATATTGGAAGTGGACTTTTTGCCTGCTTCCCGGGTATAGTTGATGAACAGGATTATCTAGGTAGGAGTTTATTTGATGCTATCTAAGTTTTTATGGCGATTCTTGTTTGTCCTCTCCTTAACGATAGGACTACAAATAAATGTCCTTGCTAAAGTAAATACTAGCCCCTTATTTGTACAAATCTCTGATGCAATGAGTCATGTAAAAAAAGGAGAAAACCAACAAATACTCCCTATTCTACAAAATATCAAAAAAGATTTTGTAGCTCTCCAAAACCATGATTCAATAGCAGGAAAAACAGTAAGCGACACCATTGAACAAGCACTTAAACAACAAGACCTTCTTTCTCTAGAAAGCTTATCAAAAGCTTTATATACATTTGAAAAAGAGCAAAATCCTGTAGATTATGAGGCGAAACGACAGCAATTCAGCAAACGAGTTGTCCCTGTCTATGAACAACTCAATAAACATATTCTCGAAAAAAATCTAGATGCTGTTATAGAAGACTATAAACGTTTCAATACCACATGGACATTAAATGAGAAAGCTGTTCGAGATACCAGCATTGGGCATTATGGACAAATTGAAACAGCAATGACTTTGATGCGTATTGCCATGTTAGCTGATCCACCCAATTATTTAGAAATGGAAAAGCAATCTGCTCAATTGAAAAATACACTAGATGACTTCAAGGCAGGTAATACAGCCACCATTAAAGTAGATACAAATGCACCTACAGATTTAGCCTCAGGTATAGGTCTACTATCTAAAAGTTATGATGACTTCGCAAATAAACGCATTGAAGAAGGTCAAGCAAAAATACGTACATTTATTCAACAATGGCCTATTTTTGAAGGAGAGGTACGCACACGTAATGGTAGCCTTTATAGCAAAGTAGAAAGCCTACTTCCTGTTATTTTGCTCAAGGCAGATGAGCCTGCCAATCTACAAAAATTTACCCAATTAATTACAGAGCTCAAACAAATCAATGTTAATGCTGCTTATGGTCCTATTGACGCAGCCTTAGTCCTTTTGCGTGAAGGTGTTGAGGCATTATTAATTGTTATGGCACTTGTCACTACACTAAATGCAGCCAAACAGATTACTGCCAAGCGTTGGGTGTATGCAGGGGCTATTCTTGGCGTGTTTGCTAGCCTTCTGGGGGCAATTGCGCTCCAACAACTATTCCCAACCATTGCTGCTGGCACAAATCGTGAAATCCTCGAAGGAAGTATTGGTATTATCGCCGTTATCATTATGCTTTTTGTGGGTGCATGGTTACATAGCAAAGCATCTATTACGGGGTGGAGAAAATTTGTTGATAAGCACGTAAATACAGCGTTAGCAACTGGCAGTCTTTTCTCAATGCTAGCACTAAGCTTTCTTTCCGTATTTCGTGAAGGAGCAGAAACAATTTTATTCTATGCAGGGATGCTACCTCGCATTGAGCTACAAGATTTATTGTTAGGTATCGGCATAGCACTCATAGCATTACTCGTTATTGCTATTTTGATGATTACCTCAAGTAAACGCTTGCCTATGCATCATTTATTTAAAGTAATGACATGGCTAATTTATACACTGGGCTTCAAAATCCTTGGTGTCAGTATCCACTCTTTGCAATTAACTAATATCCTACCTGAACATTTACTTGCCAGCCTACCAAGTATTCCATTGATTGGATTCTATGCTAATTGGGAATGTATAGTAGCACAGGTACTATATTTGGCATTGATACCCCTAGTCAATAAGTTATTTAAATAAATGATCTAATTATTAATGATTGCCCTCTTCTATGTTTGAAGGTAGTCATTAATAAACATAAAAAAAACGCATTCAATTAACTATTGAATGCGTTTTTTTTGAGTCTACTAAAACTTTTTGTCTTATTTTCTATAGAGAACTTTACTAAGTAATTTCCCCTCTTTTACGCATACGACGACCTTGGAGAATCCAAATAGCCGCAACAATCAATAAACCAGGAATAAACATTAGTATTTCTGTTGGTCTGTCAGAGTTGGGAACCATAACATCTGCCACATCCCAACCTTGCTCCCAACTAGAGCGTGCAGCAGGACTACCAAATTTCACATTAGCTACTTGTAGCGTATCACCTAAGCTCATAAAACTTAATCCAGCTCGTTGTAAACGCTCACGACCAATTTGCTTGGCGTCTTTACCTTCTGTCGACTCTAACGCAGGCAAGTTCACTGCTACTAATTTTGTCAACTCTTTACCTTCAAAATTCATCCCTTTAATTTCGGCAACAAAACGACCATCCTCAGGAATATTGGCAGCTACGCTATACACCTCTGCAACAGGACGAGCAACATATTCAGGGGCAATTCGATTCATATACCAATCAGGACGGAAAAGCATAAAAGACGCAATTAACAGAATCAATGCCTCTAGCCAAGTACATTTATCACGGAACCAACGCAACGTTGATGCAGCGAATACAAGAGAGGCAATGGTTGCACCAATAACCACCGCTAATAAATGCCACCATGTATCCACGCCAATTAATAGTAATAATGGGTTGAATACAAAAATAAATGGTAATACCGCCGTTCTTAATGCATAGGTTACCCCTTGAATACCCGTCTTAATAGGATCTTCACCAGAAATAGCGGCTGCGGCAAAGGTTGCCAAGCCTACTGGAGGGGTAATATCCGCCATAATCCCAAAGTAAAAGACGAAAAAGTGCACCGCAATCAGGGGAATAATTAAGCCACTCTGTGCGCCTAACTCTACAACCACAGGTGCCATTAACGTAGCCATTAGAATATAGTTAGCCGTCGTTGGCATACCTAAGCCTAGAATTAGGCATACAGCCGCCGTAAAGAATAGCATAACTAAGACATTACCCATTGACACCAACTCAACAAAAGCAGTCATCCGTAAGCCTAAGCCAGTTAAAGTAATCGCCCCAACAATCAGACCTGCTGTACCACATGCAATCGCAATACCAATCATATTGCGAGCACCCTCTTCTAACCCTTGAATAGCTTCACTAAAGCCACGCTTCATCTCTGGCCCAGTATCTTGTTTTCTAAAGAAAGCAATAATTGGACGCTGCGTAATCATCAAGAATAATAAAGCAAGCACAGAATAAAATGCCGATAGACCAGCCGATAGCATTTCAACACTTAAACACCATACCAAAATGCCAATTGGAATTAAGAAATATAAGCCAGAGCGTACAGTAGGCCAAATTTCTGGTTTTACAGGATTCGTAATATTGATATCTGTCGGTAAATCTGGATGTTTTGCAGATAAGGCTAATAAATAAACATACACCACTAGTAGCAGTGCTAATAAAATCCAAATAGCGGCTGAACCTGCAAATGCTTGAACACCTGTACCAATATAGTAGAATGCTGCCATGACGAGGAAAGTACCAGAAATACCCATCCCCCAACCAGCTAATTTTTGCATTGGTGTTTTAGGTGCGCCTGCTGACATCATAGGCGTAATACCTAATTTTAATGCCTCTAAGTGCACAATATAAAACAGCGATATGTACGAAATTGACGCAGGCAAAATAGCATTTCGAATAATCTCTGTATATGGAACACCCACATACTCAATCATTAAGAATGCAGCGGCACCCATAACAGGAGGCATAATCTGACCATTAACAGATGAGGCTGTTTCAATCGCACCTGCTCTAATTCCTCCATACCCAGATTTTTTCATCAGTGGAATAGTAAATATCCCTCCTGTAACTACATTGGCTACTGAAGAAGCAGACACAAGGCCATTCACGGCAGAAGAAACAACAGCAACTTTAGCTGGGCCTCCACGTAGGTGACCTAACATGGCAAAAGATACTTGCATCATATAGTTCCCTGCACCACAACGATCGAGCAAAGAACCTAATAATACAAAAATAAAAATATAAGATACCGAAACTCCTAAAGCCACCCCAAAAGTACCTTCTGTCGTTAGCCACATATGCGATACCAAACGCTCTAAAGAAGCGCCTCGGTGTGAAATCACTTCTGGTAGATAAGGTCCTAAGAATGAATACGCTAAGAAGACAATGCCTAATATTGTCATCGGTAACCCTAATGAGCGACGCGTAATTTCAAGCAATAATACAATACCAATCACACCTGTCACCACATCTAACGTTGTTGGGATACCAGGTCTTGATGATAGTTGTTGATAAAACAAATATAAATAGGCTCCGCAAAAACCAGCCAAGATAGCAAATACCCAATCATAAATAGGCATTTTATTAGCATCTTTTTTGAACATAGGATAGGCTAAATAGCCAAGGAACATGGCCAATCCTAAATGAATAGAGCGAGCCTCAGTATCATTAAAAATACCAAGATTAAAACTAAATGGAAGTGGTGAGGCAAACCATAGTTGAAAAAAAAGACCAAAGCAAGGCGCCTGCTGCCAATATCACACTCACAAGCCCCGTCGCTTTACGTCCACCACGATCAACATCGGCAACCAGTTTCTCTAACTCTGCAATTTTTTTTGCATCTGCATCCATAGAGTAAATTCCTTTTTTACGCAATATAATTTATTGCTTTTATAAAACAACAAATGGGTAAGATGATTACCCACAAAATTTTTAGAAATATGCTTTAACGTGCAAGTCCCTTTATTACTCAAGAAATCATCTTAAAAAAGGAAAATGCACGTTATACTCCAACCATAGTTGAGTTATACCAATATGGTATAAAGATTGAACATTTAAAGTCGACTATTTAAGCAAACCAACTTCTTTGTAGTATTTCTCCGCGCCTGGATGCAATGGTGCAGATAAACCATTTTTGATCATACCTTCTTTCGTCAAATGCGCTAAAGCTGGATGTAGTTTTTTGAAATCTTCAAAGTTTTCAAATACAGATTTGACGATTTGATAAACCACGTCATCTGGTGTTTTTGTAGAAGCAACAACAGCTGCTAACACACCATATGTTGGTGTATCATCTGGGTTGTTTTGATATAAACCACCAGGAATAACAGCTTTAGCATAGTATGGATACTTAGCGATAAGTTTGTCTACTACGTCACCTGTTAATGGCATTAACTTAGCACCGCAAGTTGTAGTAGGGTCTTGAATGTTAGCTGATGGATGTCCAACACCAAAGATAAAACCATCAATTTTACCGTCACATAAAGCCGTACCATGCTCATCAGAACGTAATTCTGATGCTAAAGAAAAGTAAGATAAGTCTAAACCACTTTCTTGTAAGTATTGCTCAAGTGAAGCTCGAGAACCAGAGCCTGGATTACCTACGTTAAAGCGTTTACCTTTGAGGTCTGCAAAACTTTTAATATTAGCTTCTTTACGAGTCAATACTGTTAAAGGCTCTGCATGTAAAGAGAATACTGAACGTAACTCTTTGAATGGGCCAGCGTCTTTAAAATTACCTTCTCCATTGTACGCGTTGTAAGCAACGTCAGACTGTGCAAAACCTAAGTCTAACTCTCCTGCTTTAATTGTATTTACGTTGAATACTGAAGCACCAGTTGATTCTACTGAGCAACGTAGCCCATGTGCTGCTCTATCTTTGTTAACGATACGACAAATCGCACCACCAGCCGCATAATAAACGCCTGTTACACCACCAGTACCAATACTAACAAATTTTTGTTGGGCTGCTACTGTACCTGGTGTAGCAAATGCAGCGATCATTGCAAAAGCACCAGCTGCCAGTGATAATTTTTTAGTCAATTTCATAAAAACTCCTTAATGAAAATTCTACTGCGACAGAAATAGTCCAAACAAATTATGTAATAATTTATTATTAAACTAATTAAAGGTATAACAAATTTTCGGCTCAAAGAAAATACAGGGTTTTCCTTATATAGTTGCTATCTTTTGTACTATATTAGTTGTTTTTAAAGAAAAAAACACTAATAGTAACAACTATATAAAATACAGATTTATCTAAAAAAGCACCAATTTAGTGCAAAACAACAAGTTTAGCCATTTTTTATTAATGTCGCTTTTTTACAGTTTTTATAAAGACTTTTGGTCTCTATTTCCCACTTACCCGTTATTAGTTACTATAAATTTAATGTATACAACTTAGTAACGGCATTGTGCATATTGAGCACCATACTGCTCTGCACGTGTTTTGACCTTATTAGCAACATTCATCAGCCAGTTTTTATTCCGATATGTTTGTCGAGAATAACCACCCCAGCCTTCATGATAATTTAAGTATTGACCATAAGCATCCCATTTAGAGGTACCATTAATTTTTTGTGCTTTATCCGTGTACCAACCAATAAAATCAACCGCATCCGCAAAATCAGAACGACTGGCACTCCAAATATTATTTTGTTTTTTATAGTCATCCCATACTTCATCTTTAGCTTGAGGATAACCATATGCAGAGCTTACCCTTCCCCAAGGAATGATTCCCAATAAATAATCTTTAGGCGGTTGTGCATCATGTTTAAAACTAGATTCTTGATAGATGATGGACATAATCACCTGAGGGGGTGTCCCCCATTTTTCGCGAGTTTTTTCTTATCGCTTCTTTCCAAGATGGCTTTTCTGCAAAGATTTCACAAATATTCTCTGGCTGTCTTGGAGGTGTTGTAGAAGTTGCACAAGCTGTTAGCACTAGAACCGATAATGCACAAATATAAGGTCGCTTCATGTATTTAAATAAATTAAAAATATCGCTTATATAACTGTCCATTGTATAATGAAACAACTTTGCTATAAAAGTCAAATTTTTTAAAAATTTTAGGATTCCTCATGCAGAATAAGAATCGTGTTTATTACGCCTTTTATATAGGCTTTTTACTACTGATTACAGTGGGTTTTGGTTATTTACTATCTCCATACTTTACCGCTATTTTTTGGGGAATTATCTTTGCGGTATTATTTCGCCCAATTTATAATTATCTTCTCAAATTAATGCCGGGGCGTCGTAACACAGCAGCTTTATTGACTGTTTTCTTAGCCATCTTAATTGCTTTTATTCCTCTGAGCCTGATTACAGCATCACTTGCTCGTGAAGGTGTTGGCTTATATGAACGAGTTCAGTCAGGACAACTTAATTTAGGTATGTACGCTGATCATGTTTTCAATAACTTACCTCCTTTTATTAAGGAAATTCTCGAAAAATTTCAGATTACGGATGTCTTTGGTATCAGAGACAAATTAATGGTTGTATTTAATAATGCTAGTCGACTGTTAGCCAATGAGCTCGTCCAGCTTAGCCAAAATACCTTTTCGTTCATTATTTCCATGGGTATTATGGTTTACTTATTGTTTTTCTTATTACGCGATGGTTCTAGCATTCAAAATAATTTCAAACGCTTAGTGCCTCTCAGTTACGATCATAAAGTCCATCTATTTGAAAAATTTATTACTGTTGTTCGTGCCACTGTCAAAGGAAACCTATTGGTCGCTATTGTACAAGGTGCTTTAGGTGGGTTTATTTTTAGCTTATTAGGCATCCAAGGGGCTTTACTCTGGGGAGTCATTATGGCTTTCCTATCATTATTACCAGCCATCGGTGCTGCTATTATTTGGTTCCCTGTGGCTATCTATTTCTTAGTCTCAGGGGACTATTGGGAAGGTGCTGCATTAATCGTCTATGGATTTTTTGTGATTGGTTTAGCCGACAATATTTTACGCCCCATACTTGTAGGTAAAGATACAAAATTACCGGATTACCTTGTGCTTATCACAACCTTAGGCGGTTTAACTGCATTTGGTATTAATGGTTTTGTGATTGGTCCTTTATTAGCGGCTTTATTTATCGCATTTTGGGATGAACTCCCTAATGCTATAGGTTTACTTGACGGTGAGAAAAAAGAAACTACTGAGACCACAGTATCACTGGTGGAAGAAATGCCTGAGGAACTCCCTTCAACTCAACTTGTCGAAAAATTACTGAGCGACGAAGAAAACGATATAAAATAGTTTGTTTTTTGCAACAAATATTTTTTCTGAACATCAAATTTTGGGGGAGCGTGTATTTTTTTCTTGCCAATCAACAAACAACTAGGTATAGTTATATTCTTACAGCGAGCGTGGCGGAATTGGTAGACGCACTGGATTTAGGTTCCAGCGCCGAGAGGTGTAAGAGTTCGAGTCTCTTCGCTCGCACCATATACTTGAAAGGATTTGATGACATAGTCTCAAATCCTTTTGTTTTTGTGCTTACTTTTGTGCATTTTTCGCATTTTTCGTGTAAAAGTTAAACTATGTTGACTTTTAGCTCTCCTCTCCTACAATACCCATAAAGATAAAAGTTATCTTTTCTTTAAAACAAACTTTATTTAATAAATTTTTCTCATCATAACCATCAATACCACATACTTTATCCACTCTTATTCCTTTTTTGCCGATAAAGCATGGAATAGTTTAGAATGGTACGTTACGCGTATCGGTACGTTACGCGTATCGACAACGATAAAGCATCGTCATTTCTTGTCTAGAAAGATATTTTTATTCATTAATTTGTTATTGCAGAATAGTTCTTGCTATGAATCCCAATCTTAACCTATTACAGCCCTATCCTTTTGAGCGCTTACGAGCATTATTCGCTGGTGTTGAACCTATTCATTATCAACAGCAGCCTATTAATTTATCGATTGGTGAACCTAAACATGAAACACCTCAACTTATCAAACAAGCCATTATCGATAATTTAACTGCCTTATCCGCTTACCCAGCCACCAAAGGTGATGTGACATTAAGACAAGCGATTTCAGCATGGATTGCTAGACGTTACAATATCCCTGCCCCAAATCCTGAGACAGAAATATTGCCATGTTTGGGCTCAAGAGAGGCACTCTTTTCATTTACACAAGTCGTGATTGGAAATACGACCGGTAATTTAGTTGTATCACCCAATCCTTTTTACCAAATCTATGAAGGCGCCGCCTATTTAGGTGGTGCACAGCCTTATTTCGTGAATTCAGACCCAGCACGAAATTTTGCACCTAATTGGGCATCAGTACCGGAAGACGTGTGGAAAAAAACCAAATTATTATTTGTCTGCTCCCCTGGTAATCCAGCAGGCAATGTGACACCGTTGGAAGAATGGCAATATTTATTTGAACTCAGTGACAAATACGGCTTTGTGATTGCGTCAGATGAATGCTACTCTGAAATTTACTTCAATGAAAAACCGCTTGGTATTCTACAAGCTGCACAACTCAGTGGTCGTACAGATTATAAAAATATGATTTGCTTTTCTAGTCTATCTAAACGATCTAATGTCCCCGGTATGCGCTCTGGCTTTGTGGCAGGTGATAAAGACTGGATGGCATTATTTTTAAAATATCGAACCTATCACGGCAGTGCCATGAGTGGGGTCATCAGTGCAGCCAGTGTGGTAGCCTGGAATGATGAAAGCCATGTCGAAGAAAATCGTCGTTTATATCAAGAAAAGTTTACTAAAGTCTTCCCTATTCTCGCCCCCGTGCTGGATGTCAACATGCCTGATGCATCTTTCTACCTATGGGCAGGCACACCAATTGATGACACCGAATTTAGCAAATCCTTATTTAAGCAAGCAAATGTCGCCTTATTACCGGGTAGCTTTTTAAGTCGTCCAGGATCAGCCGATGGCATTAACCCAGGATTTAAGCGTGTACGCATTGCCCTTGTTGCACCTGTGGAACAATGCGTGGAAGGTGCGGAAAGAATAGCGGAATTTGTGAGGAAGTGTTGTTGATGGCTTAATGGCAAATAAATTTGAAACAACAAAAATTGAACTAAATCAAATCTGACAGATACCGCTTCTCAAATAGGAAACTGTCAGATGAAATCCAAACTCTTACAATTTATGTCTCCGATATAAACTATCCCCTATTTTTATTCCCACATTCTAAATTTTCCTATAGACAAATTCATCCACCTTCCTTGTCTTATCCCTCTTTCTTTAGCCACAATAAGCACTCATTCTCATCAACAATTCTCTTCAAATCAAGATTGACAATATAAACATTTTTGATTGCTATCATAGACATACCAATGAAACAAAGCGAGTTTTTAAGATAGCTCATTAAGCAAGGTGTCACAACATCTAATGGATCTAATCACATCAAACTTGTACCCATCCCATTTTTAGTACAACTATAAAGTAGAAACGGAATGTTTTTGTTTGTACATTAAAGGGGTGAGCCCCTTTAGTGCATCATGAGGTCTTTGCGTATTATAAATCGTTAACCACTCCTCGGTTAGTTGTTTAACCTGTTTTAGTGTTTTAAAGAGGTAACACCCTAAAACCTCTGTGCGATACGTCCGATTAAATCGCTCAATAAAGCCATTTTGGTAGGGGCATCCTGGTTGAATATAATCAATATAGATACCGTGTTGCTTTGCCTGA